>JBQTIW010000336.1:0-12806 GCA_052387735.1 Gemmatimonadaceae bacterium | reverse complement strand
GCGAGGCGGAGACGTACAACGCCGACACCGCGGCACCGCGACACCGCGTGCAACATGTAAACGCTTCCGACCGCGCCCGCCGCACGCCTCGCGCTGCACGAAAGCGGAATCTCCCTCCTCAGGGCTTGAAGTTCGGGTTATTGCGCGTCTCCACATCGGGCAGCGGAACGCACGTCAGGTTGCTGATGTTCTGCCCCTTGCGATTCACGCCGGTCGTGAACGGCAGCTTCTTCCGAAGCATGTCGACGTACCGATGTCCTTCGCTGAACAGCTGGCGGCGGCGCTCCTCGATGACCAGCGCCGTGATGTCCGTGCCGGCCGGCGGGGTCGCCATGGGAGCGACGTTTGCAAGCGCCCGCACGCGATTGATGGCGGCGATCGCCGCCGCCCCCCCGGATGCCTCGGCCAGGATCAACTGCGCCTCGGCGTAGGACGCGATGGGAAGCGGCACCGCGCCACTCCCCGTGAACTTTTGCTGCTGCCAGATCGGGGTCACGTTGTCCGGCCCCACACGTCTCATGTCCGTGACCCTCACTCGCGGGTCGGGAACGCCGTTCACCGTGAGGTTGCGGTAGTCAGGGCCAACCGAGAGGTTGTCGGTGCGCACCGTGAGGTTGTAGATACGATTCTCACGGGTCGGGGTCGTCTCCGAGAACTCGGCGTTGCGTACGAAGCCCGCCGGAACCAGGGCCGCGTCGGCTGCGGCTCCCGTCAGGTTGTTCAGGTCGAGCCGCACACGTGCGCGTCCCACGGTGGCCATGTTGCGCAAGCTGGCATCGTTGATCGCCGTCGCGATCGTGATCGCCGTCGTGAAGCGCTGCTCGGCAATCGCCCACACCTCGGCCGAGGTCATCTTCGGCCCATTGTTGATCGCCATCTCGCACATCCCTTCGCCCAGCAGGGTGTGCGCATACCCGCCGTACGCCGCCATCTCGGCTAGCATCCTTTGGCGGTTAGGTACCTGCGTGTCCGTGAAGTCGGCGAGTCGAGCCGCCAGGTCGTCGAGCTGGAAGCGGGCTTGCTGCAACGGCGTGTAGAATCCCATCGACGTCGTCGCGCGTCCGTTGTTACAGCCCCCCGGTGAGCTCTTGATCTCGTTGATGCCGCGCCACTCCCAGGGATGGTTGTTGACGAACCCGTTCGCCGAGAGGTACTCGCCCGAGAGCATACCCGCCGTGGCCGCGAATTCCGCGAACCCGCACTGCGCCTGCTGAAGGGCCGCCGCCTGCAGCACCGGAGCGAGGGTCGGATCGGCCAGGGCCTCCGCCGGCACACGTCCCGGATTCTCCACTTCGAGCAGGCTGTCACAGGCAACGGTCGTCACCAGCGATGTGGCCACCATGGCGCGCACCAGGCGACTCAGTACCGGCCGCACCCCGTCTTTGATGTATGAGGTCATTGGAGGGTCTCCGTCAGAAGGTGAGGCGGAGCGTCGTCACGAAGCTCGCGGTGGGCGGCATGATCGTCTGATAGCCGTTGGAGAGCTGGCCCACCGCCCGGATCTCCGGATCCCACACGTGCTGCCCCGCGATGTCGACGTTGATCTGGCCGTCACGCGGCGTGCTCCACCCGTGTTGAGCAGTCCAGAGCATCGAGAGATTGCGACCGGCAACGCTCAGGGAGCCCGAGGTGGCGCCGATCATTCGGGCCAGCTTCGTCCCAATCGCGTAACTCGCCGACACCTCCCGCAGGCGCAGGAACCCTGCCTTGTACGTGCCGGGAGCGTCCGCCTCGATCGCGCGATAGACCTGCAGGAACGGGTCATCGCGCATGATGACCGCCCTGGTCGAGCCCTGGTTGTGCAACGCGCGGATCTCGGTGTTCGACTGGAGATGGCCACCGTTGCCATCGACCCGAGCATACAGCCGCACGTTGTTGAACAGGGTCACCGTGGAACTGACGCCGGCCTGCCAGGTCGGCTGCGAGTGGCCCCACAACACACGGGGAGCGACCGAGCAGGCCACGTCCGGGCCACCCATCTCCAACCCGGCCTTGCCGGTACCACCATCGCAGATCGACTGCGTCACCGCTCCGGCCCCATCGAGCTTGGCCGAACGGACGCGGTACATGAAGAAATCGGCGATGGAGAAGCCGACGCGATTCTGGGCCTGGCCGCCACCACCGACCGTGAGGAACTTCGTGCCCCCCATGTCGTCGATGCGGTTGCCGTTCGACGCGAGCTGCGATCCCACTTCCCAGGCTACCTTGCGGCCTTCAAACACGCGGAAGTTGACCGACAGTTCGTCGCCCCACCCGGTCACGCGGCCGATGTTGATGACCTGCGAGCCGGGGAATCCCACCGAGGGAGCGATGGGCGAGTTGACGATGGCGTCGGTGATCTTGCGGGAGTAGTGGGTATAGGAGAGGTCGCCCCGGCCCTGGAGCAGCGTCGTCTCGAACCCGAGCTCCAACTCCTGACTGCGTTCCGGTTTGAGCTGTGGGTTGCCATACGACCCTGGCACGAGCCCGGGGTTGTTCTGATACCCTACCGTGGGATCGTAGAGCCGTGCTGCGTCGAAACTTCCCGGCTGGGTGCCCGCCGCACCGAGCGCGGCGCGCAGGCGGAAGCTCTCCACACCGGGGAGCTTGAACCAGGATTCATCGCTGACCACCCATGAGCCGCTCAGCTTGGGGTAATACGCCGCGGAGAAATCCTTGCCGAAGGCACTGTTGTCGTCGCCGCGCAGAGCGGCCGTGAGGAACACCCGGTTCTTCCACGCCACTTCCTGCTGGCCGAACATCCCGACGGTGGCATTCGCGAGGTAGTCCTCGGTCCCGCTCCGCGTGGCGCCGCCGCTCACCGTGGTGATGGGGCCGGCCGGGAATGTCGACCCGGTCGCGCCGATGGTGCTCAACTCGCTCCGGTAGTGCTGGAGACCCACGGAGCTCGTGAACCGCCACGCCTCGCCCCAGCCGTACTTGAGCGATCCGGCATAGTCGAGGGTGAGGAAGCTGCGGCTGGCCCGCGCCGCGTTCTTGGACCCCAGGCCGTTCTGGCCCAGAAAGTCGAGACTGCCTAACGGCTGACGCGGGTAGAGTGTCCAGTTGTTCTCGGCGCTGACGTCGAGTCCCGTCACCAGCCGATGGGTAAACCATTCCCTCGGCGTGAACAGCGCGGTCAGGCTGGCGGTCGTCCGGTCGTTGTCGGCGTGGCTCTCGGCGGTCGACCACTCTTCCGGCGGCGAGAAGCCAAAGCCTCGCTTGCCGGTGTTGGTCGTGAGCGGCGTGCCCCACACGAGATTACTGAACGGATCGATGTCGATCGCCTGCTGCGCGAGCCTGATCCGATCGCGGATATGACCGATGCTCGCCTGAAAGCGCAGCGTCTTCGTCGCCAGCACGTCCGTGCTCGCCCGCCCGGTGAACTTCTTGTCCCAGTTGTGCGAAACGACCCCAACGTCGTCATCCCAGGCCGCCGACATGTAGTACCGGTTCGCGTCCGTTCCGCCATTCAGACTGGCGTTGTATCCCTGGTTCCGCCCATTGGTGAAGATCGGTCCCTTGCCGTTCTCGATTTCGTGCTTGTACAGGTTGAAGCTGATCACCTCGCCCGTGGCGGGGACCCGGCCATAGAGCAGCCCTGCGCGCCCCTCGGGGTTGGCCAGCCAGTTCGTGCCCTGACGCGTGCTGACGTCGAAGGTCGTCTTGCCGCTCTTGCCGCGCTTGGTGATGATCTGGATCACCCCGTTCGATGCCTCGGTGCCGTACAGCGTGGACGCTGCCGGTCCCTTGATGACCTCGATACTCTCGATGTCCTGCGGGTTCACGTCGTTGAGCCGACTGGCTCCGGCGCCACCGCGTTGGTTGGGACCGCGCGAGGTGTTGGCATCCATGCGGACGCCATCGATGTAGATGAGCGGTTCGTTGCTCAACGAGAGGCTGCTCACGCCGCGCACACGAAGTTGCGCGCCGGTGCCGACCTGTCCCGTGGCAGGGAGGACGATCAGCCCGGACGTGCGGGCGCCAATGAGCTGCTCCACGCTGCGCGCGGGGGCAATCGCGAGCACATCGGTCGCGTTGAGCGTTTCGATGACGTTGCCGACCGCGCGCCGTTGCGTCACGCCGCCGGTGCCCGTGACGACCACCTGATCGAGCTGCATGGTGCGTTGCGCCAGCACGAAGTCCGCGGTCACCGTTTCGCCATCGCGCACGGTGAGGCGCCGCTGCTGCGGGCCGTAGCCTACGATGCGCACGCGGAGGTCGGTGGTGCCTGCCGGGACGCCGGTGATGGAGTACTGGCCGTTCTCGGCCGTTCGTGCACCACGCAGGGCGCCGCTGGCGCCGTCGGCGGCGATGGTGACTTCGGCGCCTGCAAGCGGTCGTTGAGATGCGGAATCGACTACCTGCCCCCTGATCGTCGCGCCGCCGGTCTGGGCCGCCGTCGTTCCGGCCCACACCATGGAGGCGAGTGGAAGCAGCAATCGACTGAGGACGAGTCGGTGGGTCATGGACGCTCCTGGCAGACGTAGCCGGACAGCCCGCGCGATCGGAGGCACAGCGCCCTTCTCGCGCGAGGCGAGGAAAGTGGAGAGAGCATGAAATGAGCGCCGGATAACGTCAAGGGCCGCTTCGCCATCGTGCTATGGCTTATTCCCCACCCTTCATGTGTAGCGCGGGCGACCTGCGACAACAGCAGTTCACGCGGAGGCGCGGAGATGCACAGAAATCGCGTACGTGCGCCCTATGTCGGATCCTGAGCTGCCAAGCTTGAGATGCTGACGCTCGAGGCCAAGCCCTTCGTGCCGAAGTTCGACATCTTCCCCGCCTCGGCAGACACGTTCTTCGCGTTGTCGGGTTTCACTGTTATGTTCACCCGCGATGCGTCGGGGCGTGGTGTGACGCTGAATCTCGGCGGGCAGACGGCAGTTCGCGTGAACTGAGACGCGTCGTACTGCGTCACCGAAACCTCCAGACTGGACCTGACTATGGCATCTTCTTCGTCATCAAAAGGCAAGACCAAGCAGGAAGGCACGCAAGTGCGAGCCTACCTGGCGGCATTGCCGCCTGATGCTCGCCGGCGGCTCAAGCAGATGCGGGAGGTCATTCGCGCGGCGGCTCCGGGCGTCATCGATGGTTTCAGCTACGGCATCCCGGCTGTGCGACTCGATAGGAGTATGCTGGTCTGGTACGCGGCCTGGAAACACCACACCAGCCTCTACCCGCTGAGCGATGCGTCCAAGCGCGCCCATGCGAAAGAGATCGAGGGATACGAGACGTCGAAGGGTACGATTCGCTTTCCACTCGACCAGCCGCTGCCGTCAGCGCTTCTGCGCCGGCTCGTGAAGGCGCGGATCACCGAGCTGCGAGCGAAGAAGCTCAAGGTGTAAGCCACCCACGTTCCTGACGCTGGAGCGGAACGGTGCGGAGCTCAAGGTCCGAGAGCGCCAACTCCGTTCTCGTGCGCGGTCATTTGCGATCAAACCTCCCCCGTCCTCGGCGCCGACCGCGATACTCATCAGGCGTGATCCGTCTCCGCACCGGATCCAGATCCACCCATCGAATGAACCGATCCCCGGCCGCCAGCGAAAACCATCGCTTGGACCGCGCTATCACCAGGATTCGCGCACCCTCCCCTGTCCCGTAGACAATCTCGCATCGATGGAAACGTGCATTTGGCATGGATGTGCCACTGAGCACCTGGATCACCACGCCCGCCTGGGCGATCGCAGCCGGCTTCTGCTCACAGAGGTACAGGTCCCCCGCCATCGGCACCTCCTGCACCACGCCCGTCACCCGCGCGAACGCGCGCAAGTCTTCCACGTCCCCGGGCCGCGGAATCGGCCACTCCGATACTCCAGAGCGCGGATTGTAGTGCGACGACCACCCCGCCCGATGAATCAGTTCACACTCCGGCGATGCACCGGGCGCCTTGTCCTGCCACGCCTCCGACGATCCCGTCCCGGCGAGGGCATGCACCGCGGAGAGGAACAACGCGGGTGAGAGCGGCACTAGGCACCTCTGGGTAGCGAGATGTTCATCGACACACATCGCCCGACGTGGCGGTCGTTCTGCCGGCAAAACATGAGCTGGGCGCGCACGATGGTTCTGTAGACGTACTGTCGTGGATTTCTGGCGCGCGACAGCACTGCCGGGTCGAGCTTCCAGATCGCGAGTAGCCCTTCCTGTACCAGGTCGTCCTGCAAATCCCGATCGCCTGCGGCCAGAGCCCTGGCCGAGCAACGGATCGCCGCGTCGTGGATCGGCGCGATGGTGCTGAACTGCCTTCGACGTCGTTTGCGTTGTCCCATGTGCGCGTTGCCGTTAGGGTGAATGTCGACTCCTTCGCCCGTCCGCCTCTCTCACCTCCCATGACGGTGCCTGTGCGACCTGGCAGAACTTTCGAGTCTCTGCTACAGATAAGGCCCCGTTCACCCCCCAAAACGCATACGAGTTTCTCAAACACGTCGGAAACATCTCGTTGCATCGGCGTGCGCGTTCGCATTCGGGAATCTCCCTTTCTTCTACTCAGGGACATCGCCTTGACCCCGATCACGTGACATTTCCGACTTTTTTTGCGGAAACCTCTTGCGCAGACGGCCTCTTGTTGCATCTGGATATACAGGAGCGCGCATCCCGGGCCCCGGCTGATCGGCGGGTCGTGGTGCGGCGTTCGATGCCTGGCACGTCCGGGTTTCGATGGATCCATGCACGCGTTGGGCGAGCGGGTCGGGTGAAAGCGCTTGTGCAACAGACTTTTCGCGCACGCTGCTGATCGTCGATGCACAGCTGTCGACTGGTCAGGCGGCGCAGCGGGAGTGCCGGACGACGCAGCACAAAGCGGAGCCACGCTGCGGATCGGTGGAACGGCAGTGCGGACGGGCAGCTCCGCGCTGCGCAGGCGACAGATGGCACGGTGGAGCGGATGGTCGACAGTGCAGGTCCTGGACTCGATGCTGCAGGACGACGAGGCAGTGCTGCACCTCAATGGATCGGTAGCGCGGGCTCTGGTGAAGGCACCGCGCACCCTCGGAGCCGCAATGTCGGATGTGTTGGCAACGGTACCGATCAGTGGTGGGGCAGCGCGGCCTGGCCGGCCGGGACTGCGGCGCGGCGATGACATGTGCGGTATGCGCAAGCCGCGCAGCACAGCGCCAGCTCGAGGCAGCGGGACTTGGGATCGACGCTGTTGTCATGAGAAGGGGCACGGCGGAATTGGCGGTCGTGATGTGATCTGAGCGTTCGACGCTGCCGGCTGACACAGGCATGCAGCAAAGCGACCGATTGGCGCTGCAGGTCGTGTAGCTGACAATGCAGAGCAGCGAGAGAGTGCCGTCGTTGCAAGAGACGGCACTGCCCTGATCGAGCGGCGCACGTGCGGGTCGCATGGTGACGTGGCGATCCGGCCGGTCGGCAGCGCGGACTTTGCTCAGGGCGCTGCGCTCTCTCCGATCCGAACGGCGAGCTGGCCGGACGACAGCGTCGCGATCGCCGGACGCAGTGCAGCGGGGCCGCCTCGCAATGCAGGATCAGCGGCCGATGCTGCCTGACGAGGGCACGGCGCGACGGAATGTGCGCTGACAGCGCGGAGCGACAGCACGACACCGCGACGATCGATCGACATCGAGTCACACAAGCAGGAGCCAGGGTGAAGGACGCGCACCCCGGCTCTGTTTTCTGGCGCGTCCAGCCTTTTGGTGCAGGAGGACACTACATGTTGGGAATCGAGAAGCAGGGGCTCCAGGTGTTTCGTCGCGTACGGGACTACCTGGCGCAGAGCGCGCCGCCGGTGAGTTACGGCGACGTGACGAGGCTGGTGGATCAGCTGAACGGGGTGATCACCCGGCTGGAGGGGTACGCGCGCGAGCAGGGGGCGCGGTCGAGTCAGGCGCTGGTAGCGACGCGGCGCAAACGGGCGATGGCGGTTTCGATTCGTCGGGAGTTCATTCGCCCGATCGCTCGCGCGGCTCGGGCCCTGTTTGCGCGGGACGACGCGCTGCTGGCGGCGTTTCCGATGCCGGCAGTGCGGGACTACGAAGGCACGATCGCGGCGGCCGAGTCGATGGCGCAGACCGCGACCGACCATCGGCAGCGGTTCGTGGACGCAGGGTTCCCCAACGACTTCGTGGAGCGGATGCAGAAGTCGGCGGTGGATCTGCGCGCGGGGATCGATGCGCATGCGCAGGAGTTCGGGAAGCGATCCGCATCGACGGCGGGGTTGCGACAGGAGTATCTGCGCGGTCGTGACCTCGTGCGGGTGTTGGACGCGATGGTAGCGCCGCGTTTGGCGGCGACACCGGATCGGTTGGCGGAGTGGCGGACGATCTCGCGGTTCGAGCGTCAGCCGGTCGCGGGGGTTACGCCGGAGATTCCGCCGGCGGGGAGCAACGGAGGCTCGGCAGCGCCGGTCGGTGCGGCGCCGGTGAGCAGCAGCGGGCGCGTTGTGTCGGGGTCAGATGCAGTAAGGTCGACGCAGCTGATGGCTAAGGAGGACGTGCAGACGGCGTAACGGGTTCGATCGACGGGTGGGCGGGCCTCACGGCTCGCCCATCAGTCGTTTCGCCTGGTCGCGTAGCAGCGCCGGAGCGGAGGTCGCAGTGATCAACTCACACAATCGAACGGAGGGTATATGGAGCGCAGACGGAGGAGCGCGAACGTGCACGTGGTGCCCGCGAAGAGTCAGCGCGGGTTCGTCGTGAAGCTCGGGGGCTGGCAGCGTCCGGTGTTTGGGCCGGCCGCGAGGCGCGCTGCGATCGCCTATGCGATTCCGATGGCGGTGCGTCGGCATTGCGAGGTGGTCGTCCATCGGGTGAGAGAGCAGCGCTGGTAGGGGGACTCGTGTGATCCGGGCTCGCGACGGGTGCGGGATATCGTCCACAGGCTTCGCAGAACAACGACCAACAGCAAGAGACAAGATTTCACGCGGAGTCGCGGGGACGCGGAGGGACCATTTATACGACTTCTTCGCTCACCCCCGGCACTGATTCAGGGTGACGCCAAACTCCGCGGCGCCGCGGCTCCGCGTGCATATGGCTCTGCCGCCGACCTCTGACGACGAACGCCTCGAGATGTACGACGGCGGAAGCCTTTGCCGGGGTACGGCAATTCACACGGCGCCGCCGCCGCTGCGACGACCTGTTTCTTCCGAGTTGGAGTCGGCGCGAGGGGCAGCCGGGCCCTGGACGTCAGCCAGTGGTGCGGGCGGAATGCTACTGTGTTGATCGCTGGGCCTTGGCGCAGGAGGGCGCAGCAGGTCGTTGACAGCGCTGGCGACGCCCAGGTCGAGGAGCGACGGGCCTGTCGCGTCGGCGAGCAGCATCGCGCGCACTTCCCTGGCGATGTCCGGCTGATCGACGCTCAAACGGTCCAGCGCCTCGACCTGCTCCGCGTGCGAGCGATCGGTCAAGGCGTGGAAGAGCTCCTGGATTCGTCCCCAGTCCGCCGCGTCGAATGGCACGTGCCTCTCCTGTGCGCGCCGCGCCTGGCCCGGACCGTGAGGTTCGCGTTCGGGCGGGGCGCCTCCATTACTTCATTAAGCGAAAGCATGGCGTCACCCGTCATTTCCGTCGCCGTGAGTGCAAAAACCGACCGACCTCAGGTATCCTCGTAGGCGCTACTTCACCGAGGTTCCCGAGGAATGCAGGATCTCACGACCGGTCCAGTCACTCGCCATCTGCTCAAGACCACGAGCTTCATGCTCGTCACTATGGTCTTTCAGACGCTCTACTTCCTGATCGACCTCTATTGGGTCGGCCGACTCGGCACGCAGGCTGTGGCGGCCGTCGGGATCGCCGGCAACCTGAGTTTCATGGTACTGGCCCTGACGCAGATGCTCGGCGTGGGCACGACGACGGTCGTCTCGCACGCCGTCGGGCGGAAGGATCACGACCAGGCCCTGCTCCTGTTCAATCAGTCGCAGGTGCTGGCCATGCTGACCGGCGTCCTGTTTCTGATCGTGGGTCTGGCGCTGCGCATGCCTTACGCTCTGGCCCAGAGCGCCGACGCCGGTACCGCCGCGATGGCCGCCGATTACTTGCTGTGGTTCATTCCGGCGATGGCGCTGCAGTTCGCGCTCGTGGCCATGGGAGCTGCCCTGCGCGCCGTGGGCAATTTCAAGCCGGGCATGGTGGTGTCGACGGTGACGGTCATCATCAACATGATCCTGGCGCCCTTCCTCATCTTCGGGTGGGGCACAGGTCACGCGTTCGGCGTCGCCGGCGCGGCGATGTCGTCACTGATCGCGATCGTGATCGGCGTTGTGTGGTTGGCCCGGTACTTCGTGGTGAAGGATGCCTACCTGCGATTCGTCGTCGCCGACTGGCGGCCGCGATTCGAACTGTGGAAGAAGATGTTAGGCATCGGCCTCCCCGCCGGATTCGAGTTTGCCATCATGGCGTTGTACATGTTCATCGTGTACGCCATCACCCGCCCATTCGGCGCGGCGGCGCAGGCAGGATTCGGGATCGGCATGCGCGTGGTGCAGGCGGGCTTCATGCCGGTGGTCGCGCTCGGCTTTTCGGTCGCGCCCGTTGCGGGGCAGAACTTCGGCGCACGGATGGCGCAGCGGGTAAAGGACACGTTCAAGGATGCGGCGATGATGGCGACCGCGGTGATGGTCGCGTTCGCGATCGTCTGCCATCTCATGCCCGCTGCACTGGTCGGCGTTTTCTCGAGCGATGCCGCCGTCATCGGACATGGCGCCGAGTACCTGCGAATCGTCTCGTGGAACTACGTGGCGTCGGGGCTCATCTTCGTGGCATCGAGCATGTTCCAGGCGATGGGGAACACCGTGCCGTCGCTCGTCACGTCCGCCGTGCGCATCGGGATCGTCGCAATTCCGGCGGTCATGCTTTCGCGACTGCCGGGTTTCCAGCTCCACCAGATCTGGTATCTCTCCGTGGGCGCGGTCTTCGTGCAGCTCGCGCTCAGCATGTGGCTGCTCCGGCGCGAGTTCGGCCGACGGCTGCGGTTCGAGACGGCGAGTGCGTGAGTGTCGGCGCGCGACATGCTACGGGAGCACGTTGATCGAGAACGTCACCGATGCGTAGACGTGTCGACCCAGATCGACCGCCGGGACTCCGGCGATGCGGATGGGGTCAAACTCCTGGGTGCGGGTGACATGCTGATACGAAATGCTCCCCGCGCGATTGCCGACCCCGAACCCGAGCGACATTTCATTGACGACCCCTCGGGCTTCGATCTCCCGGTTGGTGCGCCAGTTTCGGGGACCGTCATCGGCGTAGCTCCCTTCCAGGGACGCGTTGTGTCCGACCGCGCGGACATCGCCCGAAGCAAATATGGCAAACCACCAGTCCCGGCCAGCTCCGCGCCTGGGCGCGGTCGCCGGAATGCGCTGGCCGAACAGACCATCCGGGAATCCGTAGCCTGCCCGCACCGTCAGACCGGCCGAGGCGCGTGTCATCGCGGTCGTCGCAATCGCCTCACCGCGAGGGGTCACGTCGAACACACGCCGTTCGGCATACACGCCGGAGCATTTGCCGCTCAGGCACTTCTCGAAGGCGTGGTACGCGGCAGTCGTCACGAGGCCAACGTGCAGGGAATTGCGGAGCTGGTGATCCCACCCCTGCGGTTGCTCCGAACCGCTGGACCAGGTCCAGTGAGCCAGACTCTGGAAGCTCTGTGCGTGCGAGAGGGGGCCGATGACGCCAAGGACGGCTTCGGTGCTCGTCTGGAGCGGACCGTCGCGCACGCTGAGCGCCAGGGAGCCGAACAGCCATCCCGCATAGGGCCGGTCGCGCTCCTCGCGGTCACGCCGAATGATGTCCGCCGGCGTGTACTGCACCTGCCCGAGGCCAACGCTGATCGCACCGCACGGGTGAGATGCGCGGTCTAACTGTGGGCTGCATGGAACGAGCACGGGCTTCGTGGTGGTCCCGCGCGCGGCGTTCGCCAGGCGGCGCAGCGGGACCACCTTCTCCCACGACGTCGCCCATTCCGGCCACTGACTGAAGTCCCACGTCAGGCGCAATCCCTGCGTATAGCTCTCGTCGCTCGTCCTGGTGAGGGCATCGTTTTCCTCGAACAGGGTGAAGGTGCGCGCATCGGTGAACCACTGCGCTCCCGCCGGGCTGGCGCCGCAGACCAGCGCCACGAGCACCATCACGAGCCGGCGACGACTGCGTCCCGGGCGCAGCCACATGGTCCGATCACTGATGCACATCGGCCGCGACGAACACCACATCTTCCGGTTTGACCAGCTCCTGTCCCCACGGAAGTCGGAAGAACCCCTGGTCGCCCCAGCCAGGTCCCAAGCTGTTCTTGACGATCCAGCGGCCGGTCGTTCCGCCGGCGTCGACTTCGTAGCCCACGATGCACACGGCGTGGAATCCCGCTGAGGGTTTCTTGGGAACATAGGGCTCGACCTTGTCGTAGCTCGCGAAGTTGGAGAACACCTGAATGAGGGCCACGAGCGGTCCGACATCGCGCAGCTGCTGTTTGAGCAGCGCCACCCGTTCCTTCTTTGGTGCCTGGAGCGGTCGCAAATCGCATTTCCACGTGTGAGCGGCGACGTCGGTGCACGGCTGCGTAGCACCGAACGGGAGACAGTCGACGTCGAACACACCGCTCGCCACGGCTCCCTGAATCGTCTGCACGGATCCGACCTGCGCGCCGTTCTTGCGAAAGACGTGATCGACGTTGATCTCGGGGGCCTTGTTCGTCGTTTGCCGATGTCGACCGACCGCCGCTTCCATCGCCGCGGCGACCGCGAAGGCAATGCACAGGTCGCTCGTGTTCTGGTTTCGTACGGGCGTGCACAGCCGCGTCGTGGTGCCTGGCTCGAGCGGATCGAACCCCGTATCCGGAGCAAGGGGAGCGCCCGCCCTTGCTCGTTTGGTGCTACGGGACTT
>JBQTIW010000335.1:0-4308 GCA_052387735.1 Gemmatimonadaceae bacterium | reverse complement strand
GCTCTGGCGAAGGACACGGTCGTCGATCGCGCGGCCCGGAAGGTCTCGGTGACCCTGCCTAACGGTACCATACGTTCGGCGAAGTTCTATGGCGACCAGGGATGCGTGACCCTGCCTGCCGGCGCGGATTCCGTGTTCTTCGCACCGGTGACGGTCACGCCGGCGCTTCCCGATCCCGACAGGACGCCGTGGCCGATGGGCGACGTGTTACCAAAGGAGCCGGCGCCGCCGGAGATCAACAGGCAGCAACTGTCGGCGGCGGTGGACTCCGCCTTCTCGCCGAGGGAGGGCCTGACCGCCGCGTTCGTCGTGACCTACAAGGGCCGTGTCATCGCCGAACGCTATCAGGAGGGGCTCGACTACAAGACGCGTCTGCCCAGCTGGTCGATGGGCAAGAGCCTGACCGCGACGCTGATGGGTCGGCTGATTCATGACAAGGTGTACGATCTGTGGCAGCCCGCTCCCGTCGATGAATGGCAAGCGCCCGATGACCCACGCCGCGCCATTCGCATTGCCGACATTCTCCGCATGTCGAGCGGCCTGCGCTTCGTCGCGCCACAGGATCCCGACTACGACCGCAGCAAAGGGTATCCCGATCACCTCTACGTCTATACCGGCGGAATCGACGCGCAGCAGTGGTCGATCACGCGTCCCATGCAATGGAAGCCCAACACCGTGGGTCGCTATCGAAACTCGGATCCGCTCACCATCAACTATCTCGTGAAGAAAGCCGCGCTTGCGAAGGGTGAGGACTATCTCTCCTGGCCACAGCGCCACCTGTTCGACAAGCTCGGCATCCGCCGGATGGTGCCCGAGCCCGATGCCTATGGCGGCTTCCTCCTGCAAGGATACGAGTTGGGCACCGGACGCGATTGGGCACGGCTCGGGAACCTGTATCTGCAGATGGGACGGTGGAACGGCGAACAGCTCCTCGACTCGAGCTTCGTGGAGTTCGTGCGCACACCAGCGCCTGCCTGGTCCGAGCCGCGCTACGGCGGTCTTTTCTGGCTCAATCGCGTGAAGACATACCCAATTCCCGAAGACGCGTACTACATGGCGGGAGCAGGCGGGCAGGTCGCGATCATCATCCCGACGCACGATCTCGTGGTTGTACGCCTGGGTCACTACAAGGGCGCAGCGGCTGGGGAGGAGGCATTGCATCGTGCGCTCGCGCTGCTGATGGACGCGGTGCCGAGGGTGAGGGAGGAGTGGGAGCCGGCGACCGGGATTAGATAGTACTGGGTCGTGGGCAGTGGATAGTGACGCGTGCTACCCCCTACCTGCTACCCACTGACCCTCCCCGCTGTTAAACTCCGCTGCTCGCAGCAAGGAGACGTGGCCGAGAGGCTGAAGGCGGCGGTTTGCTAAACCGTTATAGGGTTTTAAAGCCCTATCGAGGGTTCGAATCCCTCCGTCTCCGTGACTTCAGGCGGTAGGTGGGAGGCGGTAGGCGGTCGATCACCGCCGACACGCCGACCCCTGCCGCTTTCTCATAATGACTGACGCCCCTCCTCGCCTTCGTTTCGCCCCGTCACCGACTGGATATCTGCACGTCGGCGTCGCTCGCACGGCGCTCTTCAACTGGCTGTTCGCCCGCAAGCATGGGGGGCAGTTCCTGCTCCGCGTGGAGGACACCGACAAGGCGCGCAGCACCGACGAAAGTACCCGCAGCATCTTCGAAGGGCTGACCTGGCTTGGACTCGACTGGGACGAGGACGTGGTGTTCCAGGGAGCCCATCTCGAGCGGCATCGTCGCGACGCGTTTGCACTCCTCGAGACTGGTCACGCCTACCGCGATTTCACCACGGCTGATGCGCTCGATCGCTTGCGGGGCGAGGCTGTGGCGCGCGGCGAAGCGTTCAAGTTCGATCGACGGATGGCCGACCTGGCGGACGCTGATCTCGCCGAGCGACTCGCTCGGGGGGACCCGTACACCATCCGATTCCGGGTGCCCGAGGGGACCACCTCCTGGGACGACCTCGTCCACGGCATGATCACCTTCCCCAACAAGGACATCGAGGACTTCATCATCCTGCGGTCGGACCAGACGCCGATCTACAACCACGCCGTGGTCTCCGACGACATCGCGATGGGCATCACGCACGTGATGCGAGGCGATGATCACATCTCCAACACGCCAAAGCAGATCCTGCTCTATCAGGCGTTAGGCGCGCCGCTCCCTGTCTTCGCGCACCTGCCCATGATCCACGGCATGGACGGGAAGAAGCTGTCCAAACGACACGGGGCGACAGCGGTTGGCGATTATCAGCAGCTGGGCATCCTCCCCTCGGCGATGCGCAACTTCCTCGCCCTCCTCGGCTGGTCCCCGGGCGGGGACCGCGAGGTGATGAGCATGGACGAGATGGTCTCGCTCTTCTCGAAGGAGGGGCTGCTGAGGAAAGCGGCCGTATTCGACCTGAAGAAGCTGGAGTGGATGAACGGGCAGCACCTGATGCTGACGCCGATCGGCGACCTCGAGGCATACCTGCGCCCCTTTGTCGTCGACGCAGGCCTGGCCAGCGACGAGGACCTGTTGGCCCGTCGTGACTGGTGGCTGCACCTGCTCGAGCTCCTGCGCGTTCGGGCCCGCACCGTGAACGAGCTCGTGCGGCTCACCAGGCCGTTTCTGCAGACGGCGCTGGAATTCGACGATGCGGCCGTGGCGAAACACTGGAAAGACGCCGCGCAGACAGCCGAACTGCTCGACGCCGTGGCGAACGTGCTCGAGTCGGCGGAGTGGAATACCGGCGAATTGGAGTCCGCGCTGCGAACGCTGGCTGAAAGCCGTGGTGTCGGTACCGGCAAGCTCTTCCAACCGCTGCGAGTCGCCCTCACGGGACTGGCCGAAAGCCCGGGGATCTTCGACGTCCTCGTCGTCCTGGGACGCGATCGCTCGTTAGGTCGCATCCGGGCTGCGGTCGCGCGGCTCCGCGGGAACGCCTGACATGTCCGACCCGCTCACCCCGATCGAGCGGAAGGTCTACCACTACCTGCTCGATTTTCTCTCCGAGCACAGCTACCAACCCAGCGTACGCGAGATCGGGAAGCGGCTGCGCATCCCGTCGACCAAGACCGTCGCCGAACTGCTGCAAGCGCTCGAGGACAAGGGGTATGTGGAACGTGAGCCCGGGCGCTCGCGTGGTGTGAAGATCGTCGGCGTCTCGGGGATCGGAGGGGTACAGCCGGTGCCGCTCTACGCCAGGGTGAACGCGGTGCAGCCGTATCTGACCAGCGAGAACCGCGAGCGGTTCGTGCAGATGGATCGGGCCCTGCTCCCGACCGACGATGTCTACTTCCTCCGAGTCGTCGGCAACGATATGGCCCACCGCTCGGTGCTCGACGGCGACTGGGCGCTCGTGAGTCCCTCCACCCGCGCACATGACGGTGACCTGGTCGCTTCCCGCATCGGCCCGCACGTCTCTGTGCGGGTCGTCGCACACCTCGGTGCCGTGCTCTCACTCTCCACCGGCGTCCCGGGCGAGAAGGAGAGCTTTCTCGGTCCAACGGACGATTTCGCCGTGTTGGGAGTGGTGGTGGGGGTGGTGCGGGGAATCAGGCGGTAGGCCGTGGCGGGTGCGGTGGGCAGGAGCGGCGTGCCCTGAGCCGCCCTCGCGAGTGGCAAGGAGAACCTGCCTATCCCCATCGCCCATCGCCTAGCCCTAGCCCTCCGAAATCACCTTCACCTCGGCCTTCTTCTTCTTTTCCGCTTCCTTGCGTTCGCGCTCCTTGCGCTCGCGAATCTGCTTGACGGCGCGACGGAACTCCTCTTCGTTCATCGCCTGCTGGGCCTGCGCCAGGATCTCCATGCGGGCCATGTCCAGCCGCTTCTGGTGATCGTACGCGGTAGGGTTGCCCTGCTGATTCATGGGCAGCAGCCCGAGGAGCGCGGTGGGAATCGCGACCTTGCCTAACCGGATGAACTGCTTGTCGATGCCGTACTTCCTTCCATCTTTCGTTGTGTAGGTCCAGTCGCCCTTCTCGAACTTGTTCGGCTCGTAAGTGTTGGCGGCCATCGAGTCGCGGAATGCCGTGATGATCGAGCTGACCGCGCTGTCCAGTTTGGCGTCGCCCACGAGCGGGGGCGCCGTGACGACCTGCGGTTCGATCCAGATCCGGGGTTCGGTGTAGCCGGGCTGAACGCCTCTGGCATCCCCGCGCCCGGTGATGAGGGGACCTCGAGTCGGGCCCTCGACCTTTGGAGTCGATGGCACGCCGACGGGAATTTCCGCTGGGGCCACGATCGGTGGCGGCGTGGGGGTGGGTGTTGGGGCGGGCGGCGTTGGCGTGGGCGCAACCGCGCGCGGTATG
>JBQTIW010000334.1:0-27895 GCA_052387735.1 Gemmatimonadaceae bacterium | reverse complement strand
CGGGAGGAAGCCCGTCCGAAGGTCGTGCCGGGTGACGGCGCCTGGGATCCGCATGCCTCCGTTCTCACGGAGAGCGCTGGATCATCGAAACCTCACGACCTCCCGTCGCCCGTTTCCCGTCTCCCGTCTTCCCTCGATGTGACGCGGATCCGACAGGATTTCCCCATTCTCGGAATCCAGGCCCGTGGCAAGCCGCTGGTGTACCTGGACAACGCGGCGACGAGCAAAAAGCCGCGCAGCGTCATCGACGCCGTCACACGGTACTACGAGCGCGAGAACGGCAACATTCACCGGGGCGTCCACTACCTGAGCGAGCGGGCGACCGAGCTGTATGACCAGACGCGCGAGGCAGCGCGGCGGTTCTTCAACGCGCGATCCGCACACGAGGTGATCTTTACGAGGGGCACCACCGACGGCCTGAACATCATTGCGTCGGCGTTCGCCTCGAGCGTACTGCGCGCGGGGGACGAGGTGGTGATCTCGACGATGGAGCACCATTCCAACATCGTCCCCTGGCAGTTCGCCTGCGAGCGCAGCGGCGCCAGGCTCGTGGTCGTGCCGGTGCTGGAGACCGGGGCGTTGGACCTGGCGGCGTTCGAGCGACTCCTCAACGAGCGCACGCGGCTGGTGGCGGTGGCATGGGTGTCCAACGCGCTCGGCACGATCAACCCCGTGCACCGGATCGTCGAGCTCGCGCACGGGCGCGGCGTACCGGTGCTCCTCGACGGGGCGCAGGCAGCGCCGCACGTGGCTGTCGATGTGCAATCGGTGGATTGTGATTTCTTCGTCTGCTCGGGGCACAAGATGCTGGGCCCGACCGGTGTCGGCATTCTCTACGGCAAGGAGTCGTGGCTCGAGCGGTTGCCCCCGTACCAGGGCGGCGGCGATATGATCGAGACGGTGACCTTCGAGAGGACCACATACGCGAAGCTGCCGTCGAAGTTCGAGGCCGGCACGCCGGACATCGCGAACATCGTCGCCTACCGCCACGCCTTCGAGTACCTCCTGCAGGTGGGCCTGGCTGCGATCGCCGCGCACGAACACGAGCTGCTCGCGTACGCCACCGAGCGCGTCGCCGAGGTGCCGGGGCTGCGCGTCGTCGGCACTGCCCCCTCAAAAGCCGGTGTGCTGAGCTTCGTCATGGATTGCGCGCACCCGCACGACATCGGGACGGTGCTCGACCAGGAGGGCGTTGCGATCCGTGCCGGGCATCACTGCACCCAGCCACTGATGCGACGCCTGGGCGTTCCCTCGACCGCGCGCGCATCGTTCTATCTGTATAACACCCGCGAGGAAGTCGACGTGCTGATCTCCGCTCTGCAGCGCGTGCGCACGCTGTTCGCCTGACGATGGAACTCAGTACGCTCTACCAGGACGTGATCCTCGAACACAACCGCTCGCCACGCAACTTTGGCGAGCTGGCCGGCGCATCGGGATCAGCACACGGCAAGAATCCGCTGTGCGGTGACGAGGTGACGATCTGGCTCAAGGTCGAGGGTGACCTGGTCGCCGATGCGTCGTTCGTCGGTACCGGCTGTGCGATCTCCAAGGCGTCGGCGTCGATGATGACGCAAGCGGTCAAGGGCAAGACACGCAGCGAAGCCACGGCGCTCTTCGAGCGCTTTCATGCCATGGTCACCGGTCAGGGTGCTGAGGAGGACACAGCCCTGGGAAAGCTCAAGGTCTTTTCGGGTGTCTCCCGTTTCCCGACGCGAGTGAAGTGCGCGTCTCTTGCCTGGCACGCCATGAAGGAAGCGCTCGGAGCATCGCCGCCACCGCGTGCGAATTCCGCTCTCTAGCATTCCCGATCCGGGGATGCTGCCCGTGAAGCTGCCGGACGGAGACCGCATCGTGCTGATCCGGCGCGGGAACGTGGTGACTGCGCTCGAGGACGAGTGCCCGCATCAGGCGATGCCGCTGTCCGCCGGCGAATTGCTGCCTGACGGCAGCGTCGAGTGTCCGTGGCACGGCGCGCGGTTCGATTGCGCCACCGGGGCCTGCTTGCGCGGCCCGGCAACCGACCCGGTGCCTACGTATGCCGTGTCAGTCGACGGCGACCAGATAACAATCGGCGCTCGACAGTCTGCACGCGCGTAAGGACTGGCTGCGCTCGGAGCAGTTGCGTCAACCGGTAGCGCAGACTGACTGGGCGGCGAACGCCCAGCGTCGACTTCCAGTTCGGTGTGGCGCGTTCTCGCTGCATGATTCCCTCCTCCCCGGACCAACGGATCGGGGGATGCACCGGCCACGTCGTGCTGGTGCACCCCACGACCGTTCGCTTCGCTCCCGCGCTGCCCAACGATGGGGCGCCCTGCGCGGGAGCAGTTCATGGCGTGCGCGACCGGAGTTCTTCCCAACACCCTCTCCGCCCCACACGGATCGTGCGCTCACAGCCGACACGCCACGAACCAGCCCCTCCCCACCCTATCACACCCACCCGAGAAACAGAGAATCGGGAATAGAGAATGGACCACACCACCCAACCACCTTCGACCCGTCTACACCCATTCTCCATTCTCTGTTCTCTTTTCTCTCCTCCCAGCTACGCCGTCGCCCGCGCGCCCGCAAAGGCCTCCTCACCCCATGATTCGCCCCATGCCTCCACGGACGGGACGACGGCTGTTCGTTGATGCAGCGGCCTGACGCCGCGCATCGCTCGTGCAAAGAAGCCGGACCGCCGAAGCGATGCTTCGAGGACCCACTCCCATCCATAGCGATTGTGAAACTCGCGTTCGGGTACGCCTAACAAGGCGACCATTGCGCTGCGGAGCTCCCCCGCCGAATCGTCGTCGGCTGACATCGTCCGGTTGAGCAACGTCCGGTCGGCCGCGACTTCGGCCAGCAAC
This sequence comes from Gemmatimonadaceae bacterium, assembly GCA_052387735.1. Taxonomy (GTDB): domain Bacteria; phylum Gemmatimonadota; class Gemmatimonadetes; order Gemmatimonadales; family Gemmatimonadaceae; genus RBC101. The sequence continues at coordinate 25,049 of JBQTIW010000334.1, read as the reverse complement.
GCGGCCCTCTGCCATTCCAGCGCGGTCCAGTCACCCAGTTGCCGCATCTGTTCGCGGACCGAGTACGGCAGGAGTGCCGCCTCATTGCGACGAAATGCCGGACGCGAGAATAGGTCGGAGAGGGTCCGTGAAAGACCGGGAAGCCGGGTGCGCTTCGTGATCCAGTCCACCAGGTCACTCGGTGTCGGTCGCGGACGCGACGACACCGCCTTGAGAATGGCCGACGCGCCATCAGCTTCATTCATGCCAAACACCACACACGTCCGCGGCAGGCGACGCGTCGAGCGCATTCCAGACTCCGTGTCCGCGAGCAGACAGAGCGGGCACCACGGCGCGAGGTCCATTTGCCCCTTGACGTCGTTGGTCGTCGGCCGCGTGACGACAGCGTCGAACAGCGCGACCGATCCCAGCGCAGGCGGAGCGCTTTCAAAGCGCCGCGCCATCGTGTAGGGGGGCTCGAGAATGAACAGCGACGAGATCTTCATGGGACGCACGATAGGACCCTCGCGAAAGGCTGTATACTCGTAGAAATACGAGGCAGGACCATTCTTTTTCTCACGAGGCTGTCACGCCTTCACCACGACCTCTCCGGCTCCTGTTCTAAACGCGGCATTTGGGGGGAAATCAGGTCACACGGGAGCGGAGAGCGGGGGCGGAAAGGACAATCGGAGGGGATGCGCTACCCGGTGACCACACGGCTCCCGTTCCCCGCTCTCGGTCGCTCCCCGCTCTAATTACCTCGTGTCCTGTGCCTCTTCGGCGGGGACCTCTTCGCTCGTGTCCCCCTCTGAGACACGGAGCATGATGGCAAAGCGCATCAGCCCCCACTCGGTCGTGATCCCGAGTGCCTTGCGGATGCTGGCCCGGTGGAACTCCACGGTGCGCGGGCTCACCCCGAGGTCGTCGGCGATTTCCTGAGTCGATTTGCCGTCCCCGACCATCCGCAGGATCTGGCGGTGTCGCGGTGTCAGGCGGTCGAGCGCGGGGTGCTCTACGGCGGCGCCGTCCCGGAATGACCTCCGGGGAATGCGAGGCGAGATGAACGGCTTGGAATTGGTGAGCACGTGGTCGATCGCCGTGTTCAGTTCCTCAGCCGACGACTCCTTGGGGATGAAACCGTGGGCGCCGGAGCCGATCGCGAGGTCGGCCAGCGCTCGATCCACGTGCATGGTCACTACAAGGATTTTCACCGCGGGATTGTGCTGCGTGATCTGCGGGATCAGCTCCAAGCCGTTGATATTCGGCATCGACAGGTCGAGCAGCACCACCTCGGGCCTGGTACGGTCGATTGCACCGAGGAGGTCTCGGCCGTCGTTCACCACGCCGACCGCGACGTAGTTCGATCGCAGGAGGGCCTTGAGCCCCTGACTCATCAGGGGGTGATCATCACAGATCAGGACAGCAGCGCGTCGCACAGCACGACTCAGCTCTGGAGGGGGACTGTCACGCGAATAGTGGTGCCGCCACCGGGCTTGGACCAGAGGGAGTATTCGCCGTCCGCCAGTCGTGCACGCTCGGCCATGCTAATAAGGCCGAGTCCGCTGGCGGGTCGCGAGTCTCCGGAATCGAAGCCTCGTCCGTTGTCGGACACCGTGAGAATGAGAGATTCCTTAGCAAAATCGACGCCGATCTCCGCGCGCGTGGCCGCGGCGTGCTTGGTGACATTCCGCAACGCCTCCTGGACGATTCGGAACAGGATGAGCGAGCGCTCTCGATCGAGGATCTTGTCCGAGACGTTCGCGGGAACCCGCGCGGTCACGTTCACGCCGCTCAGGCGTGTCGTGTCCTCGGCGAGCTGCGATAGCGCAGGGAGCAGGCCGCCCTGGTCGATCATGGCGGGATGCAGTCGATGGGCGACGCGGCGCAGCATGACGCCCAGGTCCTGCAGTTCCTGTTTCAGGGCGGTCGACCTTGCGCGCTCCTTCCTCTGGTCCACAGGCCCATCGAGCCACTCGACGACGTCGTGCTGGATCATGGCGACGCGCTGGAGGGCGTCGTCGTGCACCTCGCGCGCAACGTAAGCGCGCTCCTCTTCATGGGCGGCGATGAGCTTTTTGGCGTACTCGCGATGGAGGGCGAGAAAGCGGCGCTGGTACATTACCAGCGCCACACCTAACGCCAGAACGATAACCCCGACCGCCAGGACGGCTCCAAGGTAGATCCAGAAGACGTCGTCTCCACCGGGCATCGCATTCCTTTCCAAACCATCAGGTACGCCACGACATCGACTGCTGCTTTCACAACATACACGAGCCGTGCGAGCTCCGCGTGCTCAGGGTACAACGTGCGACTCACGGGGTCGACGACCACATAGGCGGCGTAGTACAGGATGACGCCGAGCGATGCCCAGAGCCAGTCGCGGTCCCAGATGCGTTCGTTCTCCTGGGACGTGCGCACAACCAGGGTGTATGCCACACCCGTCGTGAGCAGGAGCAGACGGAAGGGCGATGATGCCGCCTTGAACGTATTGATCTCGCCGAACTTGATGGCGATGGCGAGGGTCACGATCGCGAGGAGGGGGATGGCAATGCGGAATGAAAGCCGCATGACCGGCCTGACCTGCCAGAACGAGAACGCCATCAACAACGCGGCGTCCTCGATCGGATTCGCTATGATGAAGAACCAGAGGTTGTCCTGATCTCCGAAGGCGGAGATCGCGTACTGCAGGAGGTCGCTGGCGAAGAAGAGCAGGGCCCAGACTGCGATCCACTTGCGCGCTCCGGGGACGGGCCTCGGAAGTTCGGCCACCGCCAGTGCAGGCAGCAACTGCGTAGTGATGGCGGCAGCCAGGACCGCCACCTGCCACATCATGAAAACGGAACGAAGCGTCGTGGAGATAAGGGCGGTCACCCCGACCCATACCACCACAACCAGAAGCCAGCTACGCCACCCGCGCGTCACTCGTTTGAATCCGCCAGGCCTAGTCCAGCGGTGAGTTCCTGGGGCACACGGGCGGACACGGGAGGTGTCCGTCAAGCATGACGGCATCCTCTTCCCCGCGGGCAACTGCGGTGGGGCGGAGGGTCTGCCGTGTCTTAACGATGTCTTCGCCGATCTGATCGACGCCGACAAGCACCAGACGGTACCGGCCCGTCTGATCAAGGCCATGATAGATGCGCATTCCAAAGACCTCTGGCTGCGCGAGCAGCTCGGCGATGCCCTTGGCGAAGAAAAAGCCCGAATGCTCCGACGCCGGCGCGGATCGACGATAGCGCTGGGTCAGATCGACGGCCGTCGCGAGCGTGATCCGCTGGCTGTACGGTTTCGTGGGGAATTTCTTGTACCGATCCGCGTAGTTCTTTCGTGGTTTCCTCGTTGCCATTTCCGCTCGCCCCCGACGCGTTGGATAGAGTGATCAGACTTGATGGGCACCTCGCAATCAACCGCGCAGTACGCTCGCGGTCGGTGGACACACGGGTGGGCACGGGAGGTGTCCGTCCATTGCCAGAGCCGTGATGTCATCCCCGTTCGCGTCCGCGGCCACGAGCACGAGCTCGCGACCCCCCTTCTCGTTGCGGCCGTAGTAGAACCGCAGGAACTTCGCGTGAGGCTGCTGGAGCAGCTTCACGACGGCTTCCTTCGTGAACAGTCCGCCGAGATCCCCCTCGCTGGCGCCGCGCGTGCCCTGCACCGTCACCTGACGGCGATGGCGCTCGGTCAGCGCGGCGGCGGTCTGGATCTCGATATCGTGGCTCTTCGGCTGCGGCCCAGTCATGGACTGACCTCCATCTCGCGTTGCGGTTGTGACGGCTCCTGCACGCGAACAGGAGCCGTCAGAAGATGGCAGACGTTAGCGTCGCGGTGCGGTTGTGGAAACTAGGGGTAGCCCCAGGGTCCAGGACTGCCCGGCGGCCGCCGCGTGCTGCTGCTGAACCTGGGGGCCGGGCTGGTGGTCGACCATCACCACGCCGAACACCCGCGAGTTAGTCGTTCGGTGACCGCAGGTCCAGCACACCGCGAACCGCGGTGGTCAGCGCCTCCGGCGTGAACGGCTTGGGCAGGAACGCGGCGCCGGAGAGTTCCTGTACTTCCGCCTCCTCGCGGTAACCCGACATGTACAGTGTGCGGGCGTGCGGACGGATGGTGCTCAGCCGCTCCACGAGCTCGCGGCCACGCATGACCGGCATTACGAGATCCGTCAGGACCAGGTCGATAGACCCCGTGGTCTCCGCGATCGAGATTGCCGATTGCGGGTCGCTCGCCTCGATCACCGTATAGCCGGCCAGGCGCAGGACGCGACACGCCAGGGCGCGGACGCGGTCGTCGTCTTCGACGACAAGCACGGTCTCGCTCCCGGTCGGTCCAATGACGGCCGACGGCATGGAGTACTCGTCGGTATTGCCCAGGGCGATCGGAAGGAACACGGAGAATGTGGAGCCCTTTCCAGTCTCGCTGGTGACGGCGATGCCGCCGCCGCTCTGCTGGACGATGCCATACACAGTGGAAAGGCCCAGTCCCGTTCCCAATGCCTTGGTGGTGAAGAACGGTTCGAAAATATGCGAGCGTGTGTCCTCATCCATCCCGAGGCCGTCGTCGGTGACCTCGAGCACCACGAACGGGCCCGGCGACGCATCGGTGCTGATGAGCGCGCGCCGATCGAGCTCCGAGGCCATGCGGGTGCGAATAGCAATGCGCCCGCCCTGCGGCAGGGCGTCCCGGGCATTCACCGTGAGGTTGAGAATGACCTGCTCGAGCTGACTGGGGTCGGCGAGCACGTGCGCGATCGTGACGTCGAGATCGGTGACCAGCTCTACTTCTTCACCGATGAGGCGCTGCAGCATGAGCTCGATCCCCGAAACGACCCCATTGATGTTCAACACCCGCGGCTCGAGCACCTGCCGGCGACTGAACGCCAGCAGCTGCCGGGTGAGTGCGGCGGCGCGGTGGGCCGCCGACGTGATCTCCTTGAGATCGATCACGGCCGCCGCGGGCATGTCGGGGCGAATCGCGGCGATCTGGGAATACCCGATGATGGCGGTCAGCAGATTGTTGAAATCGTGCGCCACGCCGCCGGCCAGGCGGCCGATCGCCTCCATTTTTTGCGATTGCTGCAGTTGCGCCTCCAGGTGTCGGCGCTGGGACACGTCGCGCACGATCGCGAGAATCTCGACCAGCCTTCCTCCTCGCTCGATCCGCTGTGCCGTGGCCTCCACCTGCACGCGACGGTTGTTGTGCCGCACGAGGGTGAACGAGAAGGGATCGGCACCCACGATCGCGTTGCTCACGAGCGCCTCGAATCCTGCGCGGGCCGCCTTGACCTCGCGCGGTGAGATGAACTCGGTGAAGTGTCGCCCTACCACGTCGGCGGGGGGGAGCTGTGCGAGGCGGCTCCCGGCGTCGTTCACGGACGTCAGCAGCCCATCACGGTCCACGGTGAACATCCCGTCGAGGGCGTTCTGCCATAACTCGCGATAGCGGACCTCGCTTTCCCGCAATGCGAGCTCCGTGCGCCGCCGCTCGTTCGTCTCGATGACCAGCGAGATGAGGTCGGCGATGGATCCCACGAACACCTGCTCGTGGGTCCGCCAGCGGCGATCCGAGCCCAGGTGGTCGAGACACAAGGCGCCAACCATCTCGCCGCGGAACCGAATGGCCGCGTCGAGCTGCGAGCTCATGTCGTCGATGGCTGCACTGCACGCGTCCGGCATGCGCGGGTCGCCGCACCCCGAGTGCGCCTCGACGTAGCGGCTGAGCTCGAGGGCGCGGAAGTAGTCGGGGTTCTCGTCGATCTGATACGACCGGCCGCTCGTGTGCTCGCCATCGCGACGGTTAAACGACTGCACGCAGCGGAACGTGGTCCGGCCCCTGTCGAACATCCACACCGACACTCGATCCACGTCCAGTGTGCGCGCGACCAGCTCGGTCAGTGCCCGATACACCGCCGTCGAGTTGCCGGTCGTGAAGTCTCCGCTCCGCAGCAGTTCGAACAGGGTGGCGCCCGCCTCATGCATGCGCAGATCGCGTTCGGCTTCTTCCTGCCTGACGCGCTCCCGGTCGCGGCGCAGGGCGCTCTCGGCGAGCTCGCGCTGGATCACGGGCGTCAGCCGCTGCAATCGATCTTTGCTCACGAAGTCCTTGGCGCCGGCGCGCATCGTCTCGACGGCGCGGTCTTCGCCCGCCACACCGGAAATCACGACGCACGGCATGTCGCTGTTGAGCTCCCGCAGCAACTGGAGGAGTGCGAGGGCGCCAAAACTCGGCTGCGAGTAGTCGGCGATGACCAGATCCCAGGCCTGTGTGGAGAGTGCATTGCGGAACGATGGTGCGTCATCGACCCTGGTGATGACGCACTGCAATCCACCTCGCCTCAGGGCGCGGCGTACCAGTTCCGCGTCATCTTCGGAATCGTCGACGACGAGAATGCGAGAGCGCGCGCCTGTCGAGGCACTCGTCGGCTCCGACGGAGTGTCGTATCTGGATTTTGTCAGCACAGGTGGACAGCGAAGGCCTTGAAGCTGGCGTGAACGGCAGCGCCGACGCCGAGCTCGAGATCGTGCAGCGAAGGTATCGTCAAAAGGGCGACGAGCGGAACACCCTCGACGACAACGGTCACCCGCGCGTACGATCCGTACGAGGCGATCTCGTCGACGATTCCGGCAAAGTGATTGCGCGCCGACGACGCCTGAACCGCTCGCGACAGCACGACTTCCTCGGCGCGTATTACCGCGTGACAGTCGCCCTCGACCGCGTCGGCTATGGCATGGATCACGAGGGGTCCACAGGTCACGTCCATGGCGCGCTGCGTCCCGCCCTGGCTCGGGACACGGGCCTCGGCGCTCAGGCGGGCCACGCCCTTCAACACGTTCTCCGCCCCCAGGAACTCGGCGATGTATGCGGACGCGGGCCGACGAAAAACCTCGGCGGACGGACCCGCTTGCAACACACGGCCAGCATCGAGGAGCACCGCGACGTCGCCGAGCAGTCCGGCTTCGGCGAAGTCATGCGTGACCTGTAGCACGGTCATACCCCACTCCCGGTGCAAGTCCCGCACCTGCCGGCGCGTTAAGCTGCGACGTTTGGGGTCGAGCGCGCTGAACGGTTCGTCCAGCAGCAGGACCCGTGGCTTCTGGGCCAGGGCGCGGGCGAGGGCGACCAGCTGGCGCTCCCCACCCGATAGCGAGCGCACATCCCGTCTCGCCAGGGCGTCCACGTCGAAGCGCGCCATTGTGGCGCGCGCAAGGTCGGCATCCCTGGCGCCGTACGACACGTTCTCGCCAACGGACAGGTGCGGAAAGAGATAGGCATGCTGGTAGACGAGGCCCACGCCACGGGTGTTGACGGGGTCCGTCGTCACGTCGCGTCCCCAGATGCTCACTCGGCCCGAGGCGCACGGGAGCACGCCGGCGATCGTTTCGAGCAGGGTGGTCTTTCCCGAGCCCGCGGGGCCGATGACCACGCCGTATTCTCCGTCCCCGATCGTGAACGACACGTCACGCAGAGCGAAGTCGCCAACGCGCGTCGTTAGGCGGTCGACCGCGATCACGCGTCGCCTGCGCCACCGCGCCGTGACACTTCCCCCCGAAGCGCGCGCAGCGCCACGAGCGGAACGAGGGCCAGGAGCACCAGCACGGCGGCCACCGGAATCGCCTCCGACAGTCCGTAGGTCGTGAATCGGTCATAGCTCAACACGCTGACCGTCCTGGGATGGTGCACGAGAATGACGATGGCCCCGAATTCACTCACCGCGCGTGCCCACATCACGACAGCCGCCCCCAGCAGTCCCCGTCCCGCCAAAGGCAGCGTGACGCGGCGGAAGGCACGAAGGGGTGAATCGCCCAGTGTCTGCGCCACGGCCTCGAATCTCCGATCGACGCGCGCGAATGCTTCGCGCGCCGCGCTGACATAGAGCGACGCTGACACGAACAGCATGGCGACCACGATGCCGACGGACGAACTGACGACGCGAAGGCCGGCGGCACCAAGCGCGCTTCCAAGTGCGGACTCGCGACCGAGCACGAGCAGCAGCGCGATCCCGGCGACGGGATGTGGGATCACCAGGGGCAGGTCCAGTGCGCCAGCGACGAATGCGCGTCCGGGAAACGCCCGCCGCGCCAGCACGTAGGCGAGCGGTGTTCCCAGCAGAACACCGACCAGTGTGGCGAGCGTAGCGCAGAGGGCGGTCAGCCACAGCGCCCCTCGCAACTCCGCGTCGCTACCCAACCGCGCGAGTCCGGAGAGACCGCCGCGACTGACCAGTTCTCCCACGGGAAGGAGGAGGAACAGCAGAAGGATCGACGCCGCGAGCGCGGCGACGACGCCCCCAAGACCGCCCGGGAGAGATCTGGAGCGCGCGGTCATTCAGAGCGGGCTGGTGATGAACATGAGCCTTCGAACACCGAGCGCTGATTCAAGCCTGTGAGCAAGCACCCTCAAGTATATTCCGTCGTCCCCACGCTTTCGACATGACACATCTTGCCGTCGACATCCGATCCGTGGTAAAGCGGTATGCCGGCCACGTTGCGGTGCGCGATCTCTCCCTTCAGGTCCCCGTTGGCGCCGTCTATGGGCTGCTCGGGCCAAACGGCGCGGGGAAGACCACGACGATCCGCATGCTGCTCAACATCATCGCACCTGACGAGGGTAGCATCGAAGTGTTGGGGACGAAGAACACCGATGGCAGCATTCTCGATCGGGTGGGATACCTTCCTGAAGAACGCGGTCTCTACAAGAAGATGCAGGTGCGACGGCTCCTCCGCTTTCTGGGGGAACTCAAAGGCGTGAAACGTGCCGAGGCCGATCGTCGCATCGATTTCTGGCTGGAACGACTCTCACTGCGAACGTCCGAAAAGGACTGGGGTGCCGCCAAGGTCGACGAGCTCTCGCGAGGCATGCAGCAGAAGGTACAGTTCATCGGCACGCTGCTGCACGATCCCGAACTGGTCATTCTCGACGAACCGTTCAGCGGTCTCGACCCGATCAACTCGCAAGCACTCAAAGACACGGTGCTGGAGCTCAGGCGTCGAGGGAGGACGGTCATCTTCAGCACCCATCTCATGGACAATGCCGAGCGCATGTGTGACGCGGTGTGCATCATCGCGCGAGGAGAAAAGGTGCTGGACGGCGCGGTGGCGGCGGTGCGGGCGACGCATGGAGGCAACCACATCGCGCTGGGTCTGGACGGCGCCGCAACGGATGCGGTCAGTGCCGTGCTCGCGGACCGCGCGCTGGTGCGTCGGGTCGACGATTCCAGCCGATTCTTCGAGATCGAGATGGCCGACGGTGCGCGTGCGCAGGAGCTGCTGGTTCGGCTGATGGACGCCGGCGCCACGGTCGAGCGGTTCGAGAAAGTTCAACCGTCCCTGCACCAGATCTTCCTCCAGAAGGTCGGGGCGGAGGGCATCGAAGACGGAATGACCGGTCATGGATAAGACCCTCGCGGTGATCAAGCGCGAATACATGGAGCGCGTGCGCTCCAAGTGGTTCATCATCGGGACGGTGTTTGGCCCGCTGATGATGGCCCTGTTGATTTTCCTCCCCGCGTGGCTCGCCTCGCGGACGAAAGCGTCGAGCGACGTGACAGACATCGTCATCATCGATGCGTCGGGGAACGGCTTGGGGCAGCGCGTCTCGACGATGATGGCGGCGTTTGGCGCGCCACCGGCAGTCCGCGTTGTGAGTCCCACGGAGCTCACGGCCGCGGAAAGCACTGCCACGAAGGAGGTCATGGCCAAGCAGCGGCAGGGCTACCTGATCGTGGACCAGCTCACGGCGTCGGGAGAACGCGCTCGTTATGCGGGCCGCAACGCGAGCACCATTCCCGACATGCAGCGCCTCGAACAGTTGGTGACGCAAGCGGTGTTGGCGATGCGCTTCGAGGCTGCGGGACTGGACGCGCAGCGGGTACAGGCTCTGTCCAAGGTGAACCTCGACCTCGACACGGAACGACTGACCGAACGGGGGCGCGGCGGCGGCGGCAAGGGCAACGTGATCCTGGCGTATTCCGTCGCCATCCTGCTGTACATGAGCATCGTGCTGTATGGGCAGGCGATCCTGATGGGCGTGATCGAGGAGAAGACGCAGCGCGTGGCCGAGGTGGTGGTCGCCAGCGTGTCTCCCGAAAAGCTGTTGGCCGGGAAGGTGGTGGGCGTGGGCTCCGTTGGCCTGACGCAGCAACTCGTTTGGGTCGTGTCGGCGCTGGCGCTCTTGCGGCTGCAGGAGCCCATCGGAAAAGCGTTAGGCCTCCAGACGGCGGGGGCGTCCATGGAGATGCCGGCCGTGACCCTGGGCGTCGCCATCGCGTTCCTCTGTTTCTTTGTCCTGGGCTACACGCTGTTCGCCACGATGTTCGCGGCGGCCGGATCGATGGTGAGCAGCACACAGGATGCACAGCAGGTGGCGACGCCGCTGACGCTGCTGATCGTGCCCAGCGTCCTCCTCCTCACGCCGGTGCTGCTCGAGCCCACAGGCACGCTCGCACGGGTGGTGACGCTGATTCCGTTCACGGCGCCGATCCTGATGCCGGTGCGGATGAGCCTCACCAGTGTGAGCGCTCTCGAGGTCCTGGCATCGATCGTGTTACTGCTGCTGACCTGCCTGGGTGCGATGTGGGTGGCCGCGCGGATCTATCGCGTAGGCGTGCTCATGTACGGCAAGAAGCCTTCGATCGGTGAGCTCATGCGCTGGATCAGGTATGCGCGTTAGGCACTTCTGAGGACGTGCGCGGCCAGTTCGGCGTGGGCCGCGCGCGCCGTCTCCCGACCACGCGCCCCACGCGGCAGGCCGCAGAACACGTCCCGCTTGAGCACCCTCGCCACCGCGGCGCAGTCCATCGCCGCCGGCACCGGATCCTCGTGCAGGTGCACCGCCAGCACTTTGCGCGCGGGATAGCCCACCTCGCTGCAGAACTTGAATGTCCGTTGCGCCGCCCGCAGCGACGACACCGATGAATCGGTGACGACGAGGATCCGGTCGGACAGGTCGAACGCAGTGATCGCCTGCTCCGTGACCGGACCGATCAGTCCGACCACCGCGTGCGACGCGTCTGCGAATCGTGATAGCGCACCTCGCAGATTGGCAGGCAGTGACTGCGGTTCGAGCGTAAAGTCGGCATCGGGCGTGGATCGTATGACGGCGCCATCCACGAACAACGCGATGTCCTGACCCGGGAGCAGGCGCGAAAAGGCCAGTGCGAGATCGTGCGCGACCACGGCGAGATCGGGCGTGCGCCGATCGGAGTACACGGTGACGATCATGCCGCTCAACCGGGCACGCGGGTTGACGAGCAAACGGGTAATGGGCGAGCTCCTAGGCCGAAGCGGCGCAGTGGGTCTGGAACGCTGCCACCAGGTCGGCGGCAATCGCTTCGGCACCCCGGCTTTCGATCTGCCAGCGTTCCATCATGTAGACCAGCTTGCCGTCTTTGAGCAACGCAATCGACGGACTCGACGGGGGATATCCCGTGAAGTACGAGCGCGCGCGTTCCGTGGCGTCCACGTCCTGTCCCGCGAATACGGTCGTCAGATTGTCCGGTTTGACCTCGCTCACCTGCAGCGCCACGCGGAGCGCGGGGCGCGCCATCCGCGCCGAGCATCCGCAGACGGAATTCACCACGACCAGCGTGGTGCCAGTGCCGTTCGGAATCGCCTGATCAACCTCGTCAGGCGTGCGAAGTTCGGAGAAACCGATTCTGGTCAGGTCCTCGCGCATCGGCGCGACGAGGCGTTCATCGTACATCATGCTGCGCATCTTGAGACGGGAGGCGGGTGAGCGGGTGAGCGGGGAGCGGGGAGCGGGGCGTCAGTCTTCGCCGTCCTCTCTGACAAGTGCGAGAAGGGCGCTTTGGGGCACAACGAGGAACACCTCGTTTTCGAAGGTGATCTCCATCGCGGCTTTGCGAAAAAAGAGGGCGTAGTCGCCGGCCTTCGCCTGCATGGGAACGAACTTGGCCGCACTTTCGCGCTGCGACATGCGCCAGGGCTCGTCGCTGAAATCGCTGAAGTCCGGCATTGGGTGACCGGGGCCGGTGGCGACGATTTCCCCGCCCTGCACGGCCTGCGAGTCAATCGCGGTCGGCGGGAGGTAGAGCCCGACCTTGGTGCGCTCTTCGCCGTCCTCAACCTTGATGAGGACGCGGTCGCCAACGACGATGAGGTGCTTCTTTCCGCGGTGCACGGGACAACTGGAATGCCCGCGCGCATGGGATGGTTTGCCCGAAGTGCGCGAGACGGTAGGAGTTCAGCCGGCGTCGCGTGTGGGCGCGCCGGCTCCGTTACCAAATATAAGGAACTTCAAGACGATCGGTCCGACTGGTCAGCTCGCCGGCTTGCTACGAACCAGATGGAATGCCGACTGGCGCTTCCAGGCCCACACCGGGGCCCCGTTCTGCCGGATGATGAAATCTTCCTCCTGCGCAACCCGCAACGGCTGGCCACCCCACTCCGGGATCGGGGTGGTCGTCTGCAGTTCGGATGAATACCACATGCCAGGAATGACCTTGGTGTCGCCGCGGCCGGGGACCCCTTCCTGGTGGTCCCAGAGTCCGATCAGCGGGCCGGCACCATGACCGTGCATGCCGATGGGGTGAGAGTACATCGTCCCGCTGATCCCTTCCGCCACGACCTTGGCTCGCGCGGCCCGAAGGATCTCATTGCCGGTCCGCCCCGGTCGCGTTTCCTCGAACAGGATGTCCTGGAAGCGGTTGGAGTTGGCGAGGGCCCTGGCGATGCCGGGCGGCACGTCGGTTTCACCTTCCCGGAGGACGTAGCCCTGATGCTGCGTATCGGTGTTGAGACGAAGGGCCGTGATGCCCACGTCGCACCACAGGACATCACCGGCCTCGATGACAGGATTCTCCCCTAACACGTCGGAGGGCGATCCCCTGCGCTGAACGGCAACCGACGGCTGGAACCAGGTCGAGAGCCCCATGTCCGCCAGCTGCTGGCGCCACCACCAGACCAGGTCCTGTGTGCGAGTCACACCGGGCGTGATGACCTCGTTGGAAAACATCCTCGCGATGAGGGCGTGCACGAGCTTGGTCAGTTCCGTGTAGAACGCCTCTTCCTCGGAGGTGCGAGAGGCGATGAGCTCGAGGGGCAGGTCTTCGGCGCGTTTGAAGCGGTCGGTCCACTTCTTCCCCAGCGCACGAGACATCCCCTCATGCTCTCCCGCGCTCAGCCCGTCGGAGAAGGCGTGCGTGCGCGAGACGTTGATGCCGATGACCTTGGGGTTGCGCTCCTCGATGACTTCTTTGAGAACTTGCCACTGCGAGTCACCCCAAAGCTCGGCCTGCCGCGTGTTGACCGGGTTTTCCACGACCTTCGTGGCTCGATACTCACGATAGATCCCGCCCTGGGAGCTGCCGCCCAACGCCAGGCGCTCGAGGCAGGAACCGTCCCCGGGATCGGCCTTGGCAGCTGCGGCGCATTTGTCAAAGAACACGTAGATCGTGCGCCGCCGGGCGAAGAACGTGGTCGGCGACACGAGAGAGCTGAAGACCGGATCCTCGTTGTACTCGCGCATCGGGATCACCCAGAGGTCGACGCCGTGTTTGCGCATGAGGGCAGGAAGGACCGTTTCCATGCGGACTCGGAGCCAACGCTGCTGCAGTTCGGCCTGTTCCCGCTGCGTGCCGAACGGCCGATGGGGCGCCTGCGCGCCGGCGACGCCGAGGGCCAGGAGCACGGTGGTGGCGAAGACGAAAGTCAGACGCATGGGTGGGGAGCGGGTGAACGGGTGAATGGGTGAGATTGCCTTGGCCTTTCGCCTACACCACCTACCCCCGTCACTCCAACGTACCAGCCGTGTCCTCTCATCGCCTATGCACGCTTCGAAGCGGGACCAGGAGCCGGGCCGTCGAGCCAGCCGCGAACCGCATGCGGCCGATAGGGCGCCTCCAGTTCGGCGCATTCCGCCGACGTGAGCTGCAGGTCGACAGCCCTCACCGCGTCCTCCAGGTGCGAGCGCTTCGTCGCGCCAATGATCGGCGCGACCACTCCCCTGCGGGAGAGCAACCACGCCAGAGCGACCTGCGCCGGCGGAACGCCCCGACGCTTCGCCAGGCGGACGGTGGCTTCCACGACGTCCCAGTCGGAGGGCTCATCATAGAGCTGGTCGGCCAGAATGCTGTCGCCCTGGTCGCGTGCGGACGCCTGGTGTTCGCCCCGCTTGCGGCCACCGCCTAACAGGCCGCGGGCCAGGGGTGACCAGGGAATGAGCCCCAGGCCCTGGTCGAGACAGAGAGGGATCATCTCGCGCTCTTCTTCGCGGTACACGAGGTTGTAGTGGTTCTGCATCGACGCAAACCTCGCCCATCCGTTGCGCTCGGACAGCGACAGCGCCTTCATGAGCTGCCAGGCGTACATCGAGCTCGCACCGAGGTAGAGCACTTTCCCATCACGCACGAGCTGGTCGAGCGCAGCAAGCGTCTCGTCCACCGGCGTATTCGGGTCGGATCGATGAATCTGGTACAGGTCGATTCGCTCGACGCCCAGTCGGCGGAGCGATGCCTCGCATGACTGCACGACATGCTTGCGCGAGAGCCCGGCTCGATTGGGACCATCGCCCATCGTGAGCCGGACCTTGGTCGCGACGACGATTTCGTCGAGCCGGGCGTACTCGCGGAGTGCCTTCCCCGTGATCTCCTCGGACACACCTAACGAGTAGACATCGGCAGTATCGAAGAACGTGACGCCCAACTCCACGGCGCGGCGGAAGAATGGCATGGCCTCATCCGACTCCAGGACCCAGGATCGCCACTGCTTGCTCCCGTAACTCATGCAGCCGAGGGCGATCCGGGAGACGACGAGGCCGGAGTGTCCGAGGCGGGCGTAGTCCATGGGCGATAGGCGATCGGCGAGGAGAACCCTAATATACGAACCGAAAAGGCGTCGCCTGGATTCTCGACGCGACGCCTTTCTATCGCCGATCGCCTATCGCCGATCGCCGTCCTCCGCTACGGCATCCAGCGTGTGATCCCGGTGCCCGCGCCTGAGCAGCAGGTACCGCACCAGTTGGACCACGCCGGCCAGCAGCGCGGCGTACAGCAGCAGGACGCCGATGCGCCAGAGGCCAATGCTGAGCGCGAGGCCCGGCCAGGCGCTGAACACGGCGCGCGTCGACCCCAGTCGCTCCAGGCCGGCCGCAATCAGCGCCAGCGACACGAGTGCCTCGGTGACTGCCTCGGCCACGGCGAAGATCGGCGTGAGGTACAGCCACCGTCGCAGGGTAAAGCTCCCCAGGTGCAGCGTGGCGATGCCGAGCAACACCATTTGGCCGAGGATGAACGCCGACCCCACGTACAGCATGCTCTCGTTAGGGCCCACCGACAGTGTGAACGCCCGATACAGTCGCAGCACGATTCCGGCGATCACGCCCATCGCGATGGGCGACATGGTGAGGCGACGGAGCGCGGGGGGCTCCTCGAGCCGGAACGTGCCGGTGACCTGCGGGAAGAACGAGGCCATGCTCGAAGTTAGGCGTCCATGGGCACCGGCAAAAGCGAGTCGTCGGACACGCGCGGCCAGACGCGGGTTGCGGCGGGTCTCCTACACGCGTGGCTAGCGGGCAATCCTGTCGGCCACGAAGCGCAGGCTCTCGTACACGTGCTGCTTCCAGTATGGCCACTCGTGCTTGCCCGGCCACTCGGCATAGAGGTGCGGAATCCCGAGGCGCTGGAGCTCCCAGCGGAAGGCGCGATTCTGCTGCAGCAGCTCGTCATCCGTCCCAATGTCAAACAGCAGGTCGGGCATCAGCGCGCGCCTGGTGTGCCACAGCGTCGCCGCGCGACGCGCCGGGTCGCGGGACCACCAGGCGGAGGTGTCGGGACCAAAGGCGGGGCCGATGAGGGGCCAGAAGCGCTCGCCCCACGCCTGCTCCAGCTCCGCGGCAGACGACGCGTACGTCGCCGGCGGGGCGAACGGGCGGGGCCCGGTGTACATGGGTGACAGCACACCCGAGTGGCTCACCGCCACGCGGAACACCTCGGGATACGCGAAGGCGATGGACAGGGCACCGTAGCCTCCCATGCTGAGCCCGCCGATGGCGCGGCGTTCCCGTCGCCTCTCGGTGCGATAGCCTCGATCGACAAACTGCACGACGTCGCGCGCGATGTAGTCGTCGTAGTGGAGCCAGGGGACACAGTAGCTGTCGACCGTGTCGCCCTCCCTGGGTCGGAAGTCGCGCCGGCAACCGAAGTAGTCGCCGAGGGTGTTCCAGGTCGTATACCATCCGTCATCGCCGTCGGGCATGGCCACAATGAACTCGGGCATGCCGGCGGCGACCAGCGAGTCGAGGGCCTCGTGGATCGCGCCGAGCTGCGTCCAGTTGGTCTCGTCGCCCCAGATCCCGTGCAGGTAGATGGCCAGCGGGTAGCGCCGCCGCGGCGACTGATCGTACGACGGGGGAAGCCAGAGGACCAGCTGCTTGCGCACACCTAACGATTGCGCCCACATCGTGTCGCGCACGACGCGCCCCCGTCCGCGCAGGAACCCGCGTGACGCGGGGCCAGGCTGTGGCCGCGCCGGCGTGATGGTGACGTGACGGGGTGCCTGTACCTTTTGCTCGGGGGGCGCCCCCCACCCACCGCCGACGGCGGCCGCTGCGGCGGTCAGTGCACCCAGCAACCAGCCCCTCATCACGGAACCGCGGCGATGCACTCGATCTCGACGCGGGCGCCCAGCGCCAGCCCATTCGCTCCCAACGCGGATCGCGCCGGCTTGTTCCGCGGGAAGAACGTGACGTACACCTCGTTCATCGTGTCCCACTCGCGCATATCAGCCATGAACACGGTGCACTTGACCACGCGCTCGAACGACGATCCGGACTTCTCCAGGACATCCTGGATGTTCAACATCGTCTGTCTCGTCTCGGCCCGAATCCCTCCCGGTACCACGGCGCCCTGGGCATTGGCGGCCGTGCCGATCTGACCGGCGAGGAACAAGAGGTTTCCTACCTGCACGGCGGGCGTGAACGGTCGCGTGGGACGACCATAGGGCGTAATCCAGGTGACGCCGTTCTCGGTAACGCGCGTGCCCTCGCCTGCCGGCGTGGGAATTGTCTCGGGGCGCCCGCGGGCGCAGGCAGTTGTCGTGACCGCAATGACGGCGAATAGGAGGCAGCGCATGACGACTGGAGATGAAGGAGACCCAGAGGATGCGTCTCGCGACGCCGCGTCGCAACCAGGGCTCGGCGAACGCGTCACCGCGGGCTCACAGGCCTGAGCCACAGCACCTGAATGGTTTCTTGCTCGACGCGCCTTCGGGTAAACACGAGCGGGAAGTACTGGTCGTTGCCCCACAATGGAAGCAGATCGCCATAGTGCGGACTCCGCGGATCGGCGGATTGCCCCGGCACGTTGGTGACGACGGAATTGTCGAAGTCGCCCAAGTCGATGATCTCGCGGAACGATGCGCCGGACGTCTGGCGGAAGTTCGCGCCGCCCGTCGCGAATACCGTGTTGCCGTCACCACCGCGAGACACGGCGGGAAGATCGTACGTGCTCGACAGCGGATGCCGGAATACGGCGACGTGGACGTCTCCCCAGCGCCATTTCGCGTGATCGGATCCGAAGCGACGTGTGAGATCCGCGACGGCATCATCCACGGCTCCGGTCAGAAGGGAGTCGTGCGAGCCGGTCGTCGCGTTATGCGACGTGAGCCGACGCTCGAGCCACGCATAGTCCGGCCGAGACGCCAGCAACCCCGCCACATCCGCGCGGTCGGCGAGGGCGTGGGCCATCACTCGGCGAAAGAGTGCCGGCGCCCAGGCGGCGAACAGGGTAGGCGCGACCTGATCGCGCGACATACGATAGTTCCACGTCGTCAGCGTGCCAATCTCCTCGCGTGACGCGGTCCCCGTTCTCGTAGCCGTGGCCGCCAGGTGCGGCACCAGGGCCTGCGCCAGCTTCGAGAGGTCATCGTGCTGCAGCTGCTTGAAATCGTCGACCGAGAACTTGCGTTCCTGCTGCAGCACTTCTTTCACCCGGTCGATCCGGTACCGCGATGCCCACTCGTAGGAAATGGGGGTCGTGTATCCCGGCGGGAGGATGTTGTGGTTGGCTGTAGCGATGAATCCTTCTTTCGGGTTGTAGGCTCGCGGGAGCTGCAACCCCGGTACAAAACCGCTCCACTCGTACCTGCCGTCCCCCGGCACCGGCAGCAGTCCCGACCACGAACGGCGAGGCATGAGCCCTCCGGCGACCCATCCGATATTGCCGTCCGTGTCGGCGTAGATCATGTTCTCGCTGGGCATCAGCCAGCGCGTCATGGCGTCCTGGAACTCCTTCCAGTTTCCCGCCCGATCGAGCCCGAGCGACGCGAGGTAGGCAGCCGTGCCGGGTTCGCTGTGAATGGACCGGACGGCGATGCCACGAGAGCGCGTCGTATCGATCGAGACGATCGGCCCGTGGACGGTGAAGCGCAGGTGAACCACGCGGGGCGCTTCACCCCTGACGCGAATCGTATCCGTCACGACGCGAATCCGCTTCCACGTCCCATCGTGCCGATAGCAATCCAGGGGAAGCGCTCCCCGAGTATCGGGACAGACGCCTAACGTTTCGACATACACGTCCTGCTGATCCATACCCACGACGGTGAGGCCGAAGGCGATACGGCCGTTGTGGCCGATCGCCACCCCGGGGCTGGCGGGCTCTCCGGCGCCGATGACGTTCCAACCCGGGGCCACCAGGTGCGTGAGATAACGGACCGCCGGAGTGGTGATGACGCGATGCGGATCGTTGGCGAGGATCGGCTTCCCGGTGCTGGTCCGCGCGCCGCTCACCACCCAGTTGTTGGACCCTTCGAGCCGGTTGTACGCGACATCAGCGAACGTGGAGCCAAAGCCTCCTAACGAGGCAGTCCCGATGCCGTTGAAGTCGAGTCCGGGCGCTGGATCGAGGGGCCGCACGGGATCGGCGGGCATGAGCTCGTCCACGCGTTGTGCTCCGAGCCGGGCCACCAGCTGTGCCCGCAGCACTTCGCTGGATCCGTTTCCCACGCCGGAGAGACCCGTCGCGCGCGACAGCGGCACGGTGATGGGCCACGGCTCGGGCTTGAACCCCAGCAGCCCGAATTCCGGTGGCAGGTTGTCGCCTGCATGCGTGATGTACGCGTTCACGCCGGCAACGAACGCCGTCACGATGTCCTTCGTGTCCGGTCCGTAGGCGCGCCACTCCTGGGCCATGTCGCCGCGATAGGCAAACGTGCGCGCAAGCCGATCACGGTCCACCGCGGCAGCACCCAACACCTCGGCGAGCCTGCCTTCCCCTTGGCGGCGCCACATCTCCATCTGAAACAGACGATCCTGGGCCGCGACGAATCCCTGCGCGAAGAAGAGGTCATGCTGGTTCTGCGCGTAGATGTGCGGCACGCCCCACCGATCGCGACGCACTTCCACCGACGCCCGGAGCCCGGGAATCCGGAGTGTGCTGTCGGACATTCGCTCGGACGCTCGGGAGGAGGCCGTTGCTGCGGTCACCGCGTTAGGCAGGGAATCGGGACCGGGCAGCGTGAAGGCCGCGGCGGTAACGAGCGCGGCAGCACCGATGGTGCGAAGAAACGCGGGAGACGGCATGGTCAGTCTGGGGACGAGAGCGCAGAACCAACACTGTGCCTCGAACACGCCAAGCAGAAGGGGCAGGCGATGACCGCGCTGCCCCTATCTCCCGTCTCACAACGCCCGCCTCCCGTCTCTCATCTGATCCAGTGCCCGATCCGGCTCCATCGGATGTCTGTGATGAAGGCCAACGGACGGGTACTTTCTGCATTCCACGAGTAGTACACGAACAACGGCCGGCCCCGGAAGTTCTCGCGCGGCACGAGGCCCCAGTAGCGAGAGTCTTTCGAGTTGTAGCGGCTGTCGCCCATCATGAAATAGTGGGCCGGCGGTATCACCAGGGGACCCCAGTTGTCGTGCGTCGGCTGGTCGGGCGCCGGCGGGAACCGCGACGCTTTCAACGCATGCTGCTTCTGCCACTCGAAGAGCGGAGACACCTCGTTGGGATCTCCCAACTCGGACTCGGCACCATAACCCTGTCGCTGCTCGATGCCATTCACGAAGAGCATGGCATCACGCATGTGCAACGTGTCACCGGGAAGCCCCACCACGCGCTTCACCAGTGTGGGCGTGGGATCCCAGGGTTGATCGATCTGGTTGGGTGAGACAAAGACAGCGATCTCGTATCGTTTCGGCTCCGCATATCCCGGCAGATTGATGTCCGTGAACGGCACATGCGGACCGTACGCGAGCTTGTTCACAAACAGCCAATCGCCGATCAGCATGGCCGGGATCATGCTCCCGGAGGGAATGCGATACGCCTCGATGAAGAAGATGCGAATGAACAGAAAGATCGCGACGGTGCCGACGATGCCCTTGAGGTTGTCGCGCCACGAATGCGCCTTGGCACTGCGCGCGGTGCGGGCTTCCCGTACGACGTTTCTGGGTTTCGTGCTGCTGTTCGACTTCTTTGCCACGCGCGAGGGGGTAGACAGTGATACCGGGAACACGGCTGAGCGTGCCGCGGACAATCTAACTACGGTTTTCGCCGCCCGAGGTTCCGGAAAACAGCGAGGCGCGCCTCCTCGGGCGCGCCTCGGCCTGCAGCAGCAACGGCGGCTTACGACAGGTGCTTGTTGACCAGCTTCGTCATCTCGAACATGGACACCTGCTTCTTGCCACCGAACACGGTCTGAAGCGCAGCATCCGCATTGATGTTTCGGCGGTTCTTGGTATCCTGGAGCTTGTTCTTGTGGATATAGGCCCAGAGCGCCTTGGCGACGCCCGATCGCGGAAGCGGCTTGTCGCCGATGACGGCGGCGAGCGCGGGGCTGGGCTTCATCGGCTTCATGAACGCCGGATTCGGCTTCCGCTTCGCGGCGGCCTTTTTCTTGGGTGCGGCCTTCTTTGCGGCCTTCTTGGGTGCCGCTTTCTTCGCGGCTTTCTTGGCAGCCTTCTTCTTTGCAGCCATGGTCAACTCCTGAGTTGTTGTAGCGTGTTTCCCCGGTAAAACAGCACGAGCAACGCGCCAAAAGCTAAAAGCACGCGTGCGTAGCGCAATAGGAAATGCGCGTTTTCCCCAGGGAAAATCGGGTTTTTGCTGGGAAGAACGCGCTTTTCGCAGGGGAGGCGCGTGTTTTTCACTGGGGAAATGCCCGCCTGACGAGGATGACGCGAGGTACGGAGGGCGCTACGCCGCTCCTCCCAGCTCCTCGAGTAGCCGCACCATGCGCGCGTCATTCGCGTCGGCCGCTGCATCTGCGTCATCCACGGACGCGCCCACCTGAGGCGTTTCGAGGATGAGGGGGATGCCCACGGTACGCGCGTCGGACAGCAGCCAGCGAAATGGTTCCAGTCCGATCTTCCCCTCCCCGATGAGCGCGTGCCGATCGCGGTTGGATCCGAACTCGCCATCGGAATCGTTGCAGTGAAAGAACGAGGGTGCTTCTCCAATCACGTCGCAGAAGCGATCAAGCACGCCGCGCAACGCACCGGGGGAGGACACGAAGTCCAGTCCACTCGCGAACAGGTGGCAGGTATCGAGGCCATACCCCGCGCGCGCGCGGTGCTCGTGCGGCACACGGGCCAGCATGCCCGCGATCTCGTCGGGGGTGCGGCCCATCGTGCGTCCGGCCCCCGCGGTATTCTCGATCAGGACGCGGGTGGGGCCGGTCACCTGGCTGAGCGCCCTCGCCACCGCATCCCCGACGCGGTCCACCGCCGACGCGGGATCGGCAGTCCCGGCGGATCCGGGGTGAAAGCAGCAGGCGAAGGCTCCGAGGGCCGTCGTGCGCTCCAGCTCTTTGGCCAGTCCCACGGCCGATCGTTCGTACTTGTCCGGCTCCGCCGTTGCG
Organism: Gemmatimonadaceae bacterium; assembly: GCA_052387735.1. Taxonomy (GTDB): domain Bacteria; phylum Gemmatimonadota; class Gemmatimonadetes; order Gemmatimonadales; family Gemmatimonadaceae; genus RBC101. Next base: position 3,267 of record JBQTIW010000334.1, on the reverse strand, counting down.
GCATTCAGCACGTAGGCGGCGTGGACCAGGCAATACCGAGGATCGAGCCCGGACTCTCGCATGGCGCCGGCGAACCGCTGCACGCGCTCGGGGCGCACCGAGATCTTGTCGTTGTAGAACTGCGGCTTGGCACTAAATACCTGCAACGCTCGGGCACCGGCCGCCGCGGCGCGCCGCACCGCCATGTCGATGCCGCCGGTGTCGTGGGGATGAACGCCGATGATGTGCAAAGGGCGAGTGGGTAGGGGGTAGCGGCGAGAGCCTGGAATCTATCCACTACCCACCACCCACTACCCGCCCCACTACTGCACCCGCAGCACCACCATCCCGATCCCCGTCGGGGGGGGACCGCCATTGAGCGTGCGGATTGCGAGCACCTGCGGCGCGGTCTGGGTACCCGTGATCTCCCACGCCACAAAGGAGCCACCGGCGAGACTCGAGACGGTGCGAACGAAGTCGGGGAAGTTGCCGAAGCTCGGCGTGCGCACGTTGAGCGGCCACGCGCGGGGGAACGCCGGTGTGGTCGAACCGTCGGGGTTCCGGAAGACCAGATTCGCGTTCATCCCCGCGAACACATCGCGCGTGTTCCAGCTGGGCAGTCGCAGTCGGGGATCGCTGATCGTACCCCCGGGATAGTTGTCGGCTGTCGAGGCCATCGAGAACAGCCCGAACAGCTCCGGCCACGTCCGTCCGGTACGATTCACGACATTCGTGATGCCACGATCATCGCGCTGCTGCACGAGGCGCTGGAGGAACTGGGGTTCGTTTCCGCCGTCGTACTGGTCGGTTGCCCACCGTGCAAACGACCACGAGCTACCGTAGATCACGACGTCCGAGTTGTTGATGATCGACTTCGTCTCGTTGGCGTTGTAGTGCGTGTAGAGAAACTGGAACGGATGGAGAATCGCCTCCACCGGATCCGTGCACGTCGCGGTCACGGTGGCGTAGTCACAGCGGGGGCCGTCTGCGTACCGAATGTCGGTGCGCTGCGCGAGGTTGCCGTAGATCTTCCGCGCCCACAGCTCGGTGGCGATCTGCGCCGTCGCCTCTTCGAGCCAGGTTTCCTCGGTGAAACTCGCATCGAGGACGATCCGCTGCACGAACATCACCACGTGCTTGAGCTCATGGATCATCGTCCCGCGCGCATACCGCTTCCACTGGGCCAAGTCGTACTTGCCGCGGGTGCCGTTGGGATTGACGGTCATCGCGTAGAAGTATTCGCCCTCGTTGCTGGGAACACAGACGTTGGCGGGATCCGGATCGGACTGTGCAAAAAAGTCGCAGAGCGTGACGTAGCCGAGCAGGCTTCCGCCGCTTCCGATGGTGTACTCGTTCACGCGCTTGGTGAACAGCGCGATCACGCGCGCGTTGTTGTCGGTCAGCGAGTCGAGGGCCAGCGGATCGCCGAAGTTCGAGAGGAAGCCCCACATGTCGCGATCGAACTCCGTCCCCACCGCTTGATATTCGGCGTCCATCGCCTTGAACATCTCGTTGGTGGAGTCCTCCATGATGATCAGCTTGGGCCCCACGTACACGACCCGCACGCGAACGGAATCGTAGGTGTTGTAGTTGCCGAAGGTGCGCGGCATGCGTTTCCACAGCATATCGCCCACGTTAGGCGGCGGCACGGGTGCCGTCCGGGCGGTCGTGGGGGCGAGACCGGCGAACACCTCACGGGCCGACGGACTGACGTTGCGCAGGCCCTGTCGGGCCCGTGTGCGGCGATCGAGGAGCGCGCGGCGCATGTCCGCGTTCCGCGCCATCAGCTTGACGTTCTCCTGCAGTGCCGCCAGATGCCCGCGCGCGAAGCCCTCGTCGCTGGTGAGCGTCTGGGCACCGGCCAGCGGGCCGACCATCGGACGCGACGGCGCCGGCAGCATCGCGACCGACGCCTGTACCGACGCCGAGGCGGCTGCCGCTCCCAGCAGCTGGAAGCTCGTCCGCGAGCTCGCGCTCGTCGACGCGTTGAACGCGGTGACCAGATACTTCCCACCGGTGGACGAGAACTCGTTGCAGGACAGATCTCCGGACGACGTCATCAGCAGGTGCTCGCCGACCGCGAGCGCGCGGCCCGTCGCCACCCGGAGGGCGGCCGTGCCTGACGCGGAGTCGCCATGGACGATCACCGTGATCGGGACCGGACCCGTGGGCGAACATGGCAGTTGCGTCGCGCTCGGGACGGTGAACGAAATCGTGGTCGCGGTCGACGCCGCCACCGGCGCACGAATGCCGTTCACGAGTACTTCGTTTTCGGTCGGAACCGGGGAGAAGTTGGTGCCGGTGATGGTTGCGGCAGTTCCGGGCGACCATTGTGCCGGAGTCGTCGTGCTGACGGTCGGTGCGTTGAGACTACGAACGCGCAGCGACACACTGTCGCGCTTCCCTTCGGCGGTCGCGATGATGAACGTCGACCCGGACGAGACGCCCGTGACGAGGCCCGAGGCAGCAATCGTCGCGGTTGCCGGGTTCTGGGACGACCACGCAATCGGCCGGTCGGTCAAGGTCCGTCCGATGGCGTCCTGGGCGATGGCCGTGAGCTGCGTCGTCTCACCCTGCCTAACGCTGGGAGTCCGTGGACTGATCAGCACCGCGGCCACGGGCATCGGGATCACTGTGATCTGCGCGCTGCCCGTTACCCCTTCGACGGTGGCGGTGATCGTCGCCTGGCCGGCGCCCACACCGGTGACGATGCCGCCTCCATCGACGGTCGCGACCGTCGGCGACGAGGAGGACCAGACTACCGGTCGGCCGGTGAGGGCGTTGCCTCGACTGTCGCGAAGGGTGACGCCAAACAACACAGTGGATCCCACCTCCAGCTGCGTCGCCGGCGCGGTGACCAGAACCGTGGCGACCTTCACCGGCGCGGGCGGACCGTCGCTGCCACCACCGCAGCCGGCGAGCGCGACCGCGGACACCGCCACCACCAACCCGCGCTTACGGAGGATGTTCATGGCTTCCTTGTACCTTGGTTTCGATTGGAGCTGTCAGCCTTTCAAGCTATGAGACACGCGTGGAACTGCTACACCTACGTGGGGCGCGGAGAGCCGGATCAGACGGAGGTTGGAGAACAGCATCGTGACCGGGAATCGAGGATCGGACCCCGTGCCGACCCGTCCCCCGAGCCGGCCATGTCGGTGCGGTCGCCATCCTCGACTTCTGCTCCCCATTCCCTCGCCCCGTCCTATCCCCGCCCTCTCTCGCCGGACTATTTTCCGGGGACGACGCAACAGCTATGCATTGTTCGGACCTGTCTGTCCTCTCGCTCTG
>JBQTIW010000333.1:0-23962 GCA_052387735.1 Gemmatimonadaceae bacterium | reverse complement strand
GCATCGTCTGCGCGTCGATATGCGGCTCCAACGCGTCGAAGGCGTACGGAAGCGGGGCAAGAGTGTGTGGCATGTGCCGTTACCGGAGTAGGTACGTGCGGTCAGGATTGCCAATCGCCAAAGCGATCGGCCCGTGACAGCACGTTAATCTCCGAACGTGGAAGTTGGAACGCCTGTGCACTGTTGCCCAGGCGGTGCGTCGAGGGTATCGTCGGCCAGGTTCAGCGAGAGGGTGCCGGCGTGCGGTGTGCTAGAGTCGTGTTGTCGTGCAGTGTCGCGATGATACTCGGTGCAAGTTCCCTGGCGTTGGGCGCGCAAGCGTCGCGTCGCCTGGTCGTCGAAACGCGCACGGATCTGGACGAGGGTCCCAGGGAGCCCATCGGCGACCTTCGCGATTTCGCGGTGGGGACCGATGGTCGGGTCTATGTGCTCGACGGTCGCCTGCAGCTGATCCACCTGTTTCGTCCGGACGGGACGTTCGAAAGGACGATCTCCCGTGAGGGAAGCGGTCCTGGTGAGTTGCGCCGCGCGAACGGACTTCTCATCGCGCCCGATAGCACGCTCTGGGCGCACGATCACGGGAACAATCGCATCTCGGTCTTCGCGCCGGATGGCAGCTTTCTCCGGCAGCATCGCCAGGAGGCGCGCAGCTACGGGTATCGTTGGGACGGTGTGTTCGACAACGAGCGGCGGCTGGTGACGCGGGTGTTCAGCGGGATGGGCCCGACGGGTTCATACGCGCTGCAGCGCACCGCGCTGGACGGCCGCGTCCTCGATACGTTGTCCATTCCCGGAGAGCCGGTGCAGCCATCGGGACCAGCCCCCTTCTATCAGGCCGAGTTTCCGAACAAGAGCCGCCGCGTCTCATCGTATCCGTTCCGTGAACCCGTGGCGCCTGCGTTCGACGCCCGCGGGTTCTGGTGGCAGTCATCGGACCCCAACACGTTCCGCCTGACGAAGACGAGTCTGACGGGGGTGACGGTGGCCACGGCGACCCGGAACGTGCCGGCGGAACGGATTCCGTCCGCGCTGCGCGACTCGGCGATCAAACGCATCGAGGCGTCGATCAAGGGGGCGACCAGGCACGACGTCGACTTCGCGCGCGTCCCGACGACGTTCAGCCACGTGCGGCAGCTCGTCGTCGATGACGGCGGGTGGGTCTGGGCACGGCGGGGCTCGGCCGACAGTGTGCACACGACGTTCGACGTTTTTGAGGGCAGGGGGCAGTTTACCTTCTCTGTGCTTGTTGCCGAGCGTTTGTCGTCCTACGGCCGGCTGATCGTCAGGGGCGACGTGCTCTACGCCGTCGCTCTCGACCAGGATGATCTCCCGACGATCGTGAAGGCGCGGCTGATTCCTGGACGATGACGGCACCGCCCCCGCTCGTGCTCGTCGTGTCCCACACCCACTGGGACCGTGAGTGGTATAAGACGGCCGAGCAGTTCCGCGTCGGGCTCGTCAGCCTGATCGACGACCTGCTGGAGACGCCTCGTGCGTTCTTGCTCGACGGGCAGGGGATCGTGCTCGACGACTACCTCGGCTGGCGTCCGGAGCGGCGCGCCGCGTTGGGCGCGCTGCTCACCGGGGGACGGCTGGAGGCAGGGCCGTGGTACGTCCTCGCTGACAATCTCATTCCCTCCGGCGAGGCGCTGGTGCGGAACCTCCTTGCCGGCCGCGCCGCGTTAGGTGCTCACGGGGCCTCGGCACCAGCCGTGCTGTACTGCCCGGATGCCTTTGGACACCCGGCGGCTGGTCCGGTGCTCGCGTCCGGTTTTGGGCTGCCCCTCGCGGTCGTCTGGCGAGGATATGGGGGGCGGGGCTGGCCGGCAGGTGACTCGGCGCGGTGGCGTGCGGCGAATGGCGACGAGGTCCTGTTGTACCACCTCCCGTCGTCCGGATACGAGCTCGGCGCCAACCTGCCGAGCATGCCTGACGCCGCACACGCGCGCTGGCAGGAGATCATCGACACCCTCGGTCCCCGGAGTCGGAGCGGACTTCTCCTCGTGCTCAATGGCGCCGATCACCACGCTGTGCAGCCGGCCCTCGACGCTGCGTTGACGACCGCCCGCATGGTGTTGCCGGACGTTGCCATCGAATCCGTCCTGCTGTCGGCGTTTCCCCCCGCGCAGCGAGCACGCCTGTCGCGCACGAAGCTGGCGGTGGTGGAGGGCGAACTGCGCTGCTCGCCCGGATACGTCTGGTCGCTGCAAGGCACGTTTGGCGCGCGGGCCGCCCAGAAGCGGACCAACGCGCGGTTGGAGCGGCTCTTGAGTCGCGAGGTCGAACCGTGGACCGCGCACGCCTGGTGGCGCGGCGTCGGTGCGTCGCCGGCGGCCGAGCACGCGCTGTGGCGGCTCGTGCTGGAGAGTCATCCGCATGATACCCTGTGTGGCTGCGCCATCGACGCCGTGGCGCTCGCCATGGATGATCGCCTGCGGCGGGCCGACGCGGGAGCCCGCGAGCTGCGGAACGTCACGTTAGGCGCCCTCGTCGGCTGCGAACCCGACGAGACGCGTGTGAACTTCGACTCGTCCGATCGCGATGTGCTGATGGCCAATCCCGTGCCGCACTCGCGCACCGGCGTGGTGGAGATCGACGTCGAGATCCCGCTGGCGCCCGCGCCGGTCGGCCCCGGTTCGCGTCCTGCGCCGGCGCGGGCAGCGCCAATGTTCTCCCTCGGCTCGCCGGCCCTTCCGATGCAGCGCCTTTCCACGGGGCGCGCCTTCGCGCGCCACGATGCGCGACGCCACTATCCGCGGAACGCACTCGTGCAGCGCGACCGGGTGCTGGTGTGGGCCGATGCAATTCCCTCGTCAGGCACGGTGGTGATTCCCGTGGTCGAACGCCGGACCCGCGCTCGCGCGCCACAGGAGGTGTCGGTGGACGCCGGCGTGCTGAGCAACGGACTGCTGTCCGTCTGGCTCGACGAGGCACGCGGCCTCTGTCTGCGAGCGGGCTCCATCGAGCTCGAGCAGGCGCTGGGCTTCGAGTCCGCCGCCGATGGGGGCGATCTCTACACGCCGTCGTTGGTTCCCGACACGACGCGAACCGGGAGCATCGTGAAGCGTCGCGTGACGATGCGGGGGCCGCTGCGCGCGGAGCTCACACTCGATTGTCGCGTTCCCGTTGCGACGCGTGCGCTGCAGTCGGCGACCGGGGTGCCGATCGCCAGGCGCGCAGCAAGCCTGCGCCTGCGGGTGCGCGTGCAGCTCGACGCCGGGACGCCGTGGTGCCGCATCCTGGTGGAGGGCACCAACACCGCCGAGGACCAGCGCACGCGCATCGTATTTGGCACGGGCTGCGCAAACAGGGTTCATCTGGCCGATGCCGCCTTTGGGGCGGTGCGCCGCTCGGCCGGAGCGCCGCCGACGTTGCCGGGAGATGTCGAGGTGTTGCCGCCGACCGCGCCACTCCATCGGTATGTCTCGCTCTTCGATGACGGGCGCGGCTACGGTATGACCGTGGTTTCCGACGGGCTTGCCGAGTACGAGGCCATGCCGTGCGGCGACGTGGCCGTCACGCTCATCCGCGCGGTGGGAGAGCTGAGCCGCAGCGACCTTCGTGAGCGACGTGGACACGCCGGCTGGCCCGTCCCCGTTCCTCTCGCGCAGTCGTTAGGTCCGTTCGAGGCCTCGTTCGCCCTGTACATCCACGGACTGGATACTCCGGCGTGGCGACACGCGATCGAACGCGTCGCGGACGACGTGCTGCTGCCGGCCTCCGGCGCGACGGTCGTGACCGGCACCGCGAACCTGCGCACCGAGGGCCTTACGCTCGAGGGTGAGGGGCTTCGTCTCCTCGCCTGCAAGCGCAGCGCCGACGGCCGCGCGATGGTCGCGCGCTGCCTCAACACCGGCCCGCGTGCGGTGCGTGGGGAGCTGACGCTCCAGGGTCTGGCCGGCGCCCGACTGGCCCGTCTCGATGAAACGCCGTTAGGCGCGCTGGCGGTCAGCGAAAACCGCGTGCGGTTCGAGATGGCGCCGCACGCGGTTTCGACGTTCCTCCTGACGCCACTGAGGGGCGCTACTTCTTGACCTCGAACTCCCGGGTGCCTTGTGAGACACCGTCGAGGAAGATCTCCACGCGGTACCGGCCCGTGGGCCAACCACTCGGCTTGGAGATGTGGAACTCCGTCACGCTCGTAGACGATCCCGCGTCCGCCATGGCCACGGTCTGCGCAGTCGAGTCGACCAGCTGACCGGTGGGGACAAAGGTCCACTTCGTCATGAGGTTTGCCGAGGCGGGCGCGTTCTCCGTCACGACCGAGAGATAGATCGTATCCCGCGTGGCAAAGACGCTATCGATGGTCAGTACTCGACGGTTCGCACCGATGGAGCGACCGACCTCGATGACACTGATCGACGGCGTTGGAGGGGGAGCTGGTGCGGCAGCCGGCGTGGTGTCCACCATGTCGGCGTCCTGCTTGGCACAAGCGGTCGCCGCGACGAGCGCGAGCGCGGCGAGCGCAACGGGAAGTGGAGTGCGCATGAGAATCCTCACAGCTGTGGAAGTGTGAGTACCCATCCCGGATGAATCAGGTCCGGGTTCTTGATCAGGTCGCGATTCGCATCATAGATCGCTCGCCACTTGGACGCATCACCGTAGTGCTGTTTGGCGATCTTGGATAAGCTGTCGCCCGCCTTCACGGTGTACGAGGCGACCTCGGCCTGCGGCCGCCTGGCCTCTTCCTTCGACATCGCTTCTGATGAGCTCCCCGACTTCACGTCGGAGAAATCAGGCATCGGTTCGTTTGGGTTGGACACGGGACCTCCTTCCACGGTCAGTCACTCAGGATGAACGTCACCTTCAAGGTGACGCGATACGTCGTGATCTTACCCTTCTCACAGTCGACCTTCATACCTCCCACCCACGCTCCCTTTACGTTCCGGAGTGTCTTGTTAGCGCGCTTGAGACCCAACTGGATCGCGTCGTCGAATGACTTCGGTGATGACGCGATGATTTCTGTGACTTTCGCTACAGACATATGGATGGCTCCGGTTCGTGAGGGGAACACTGCCTAACGGTGGCCAAGCATGCACGACACGGCGCCCGGGACGTTCGTCCACGACCCACCCATCGATGCCGCGGTCGAGCATCCCCAGCAGTCCGCCCAGGTCATCGGACGCCTCGCCGATGCGCTGGCGGTCCCAATAAACGTCTCCCTGCTCGGTGACGCAAGCGACAGCTACGCGCGGTCGGAGAGTGCGCCCTGCACGGCAAGTTTGGAGCGAACGGCATCGCCGATCACCGTACACAAGAGCACGGTAATGATGAGTGCAATGCCTGGAGCGAGCGCGACCCACGGCGCCGTCACGATCAGGTCACGTCCGCCCGCGATCATGTTGCCCCAGCTTGGGGTGGGTGGTTGAACTCCGAGTCCGAGGAAGGCGAGTCCGCTTTCGAGCAGGATTGCGTTGCCGACGCCGAGCGTCGCGGCGACGGTCGCCGATCCCAGCGCGTTAGGCACGACGTGACGCACCAGGATGCGCGCACCGGGACTCCCCAGCGCGCGCGCGCCATCGACGAATCCCGCATGCGCAAGCCCCAGCACCTCGGTGCGCACCAATCGCGCCACGCTCATCCATCCCGTCGCCGAGAGCACGGCGATCACGGTGGCGAGGCCCGGTGACCAGAGGGAGACGCAGAGGAGAAGCAGGACGAGGCGCGGGATGGCCAGCAGCGCGTCGGCGACACTCATCAGCACACGATCGAGGGCGCGGCCAACCCATCCGCTGATCGCACCGACGACGACCCCGATCAGCGTCGCCAGCAGCGAGCCGGCGATTCCAACGAGCAGCGAGATGCGCGCGGCGAGGAGTGTGCGCATGAGGAGGTCGCGTCCAAACCGGTCGGTGCCGAGGGCATGCAGGTGTTCGGCCCCGTCCCGGCCCAGTGGCGGCACCAGACGACTGGCCAGCACGTCCTCGATCGCCAGCGGGTCGCTCGTCGCGAGCGCGGGGACCACGAAGGCGGCGATCGCCAGCGTGCCTAACAGCAACAGCGCGGCATGCGCGGACCGATTCACGAGGCGCGGCGCCGCGGATCGGACCAGACGACCGCAAGGTCGGCGATCCAGTTGGACGCGATCACCAGCGCCGCGTACACCAGCGTGGCGCCCATCACCACCGGGTAATCGCGTGCGGCGATACCGGCGAGCATCGCGCGGCCCATCCCCGGCCAGGCGAAGACACTCTCGACGAAGACGGAACCAGCGACGGTGCCCGGAAGGGAGAGGGCGAGAAGCACGATGAGCGGCGGCCGCGCGTTGGCCAGCACGTGCCGACCCATGACCTGCCGTCCGCGCAGGCCCTTCGCTCGCGCCGTTCTTACCCACGCACTGCCGAGGAGCTCCAGCGCGGCCGCGCGCGCATAACGAGCGAGCCCCGCGGCGCCGATCGCGGCGAGGACGCTCACCGGCAGGATCGCATGCCGGACGAGATCCGCGACGCGGCGCCACCCATGGAGATCGCTGCCCGGCGTCTCGAGGCCCATGGCCGGCAGCCGCAACCAGAGCGGCCACTCCATGCGCGAGGCGCCCGAGGTGAACAGGGCCACCAGGGCCAGCGCGATCCAGAAGCTGGGTGCGGCAAACAGCGTGATGCCGGCGAACGTCGCCAGTCGATCGGCCAGGCGCCCGGCGCGACTCGCTTGCCACAGACCCACGGCAACGCCGATCAGAAACGTCAGCGCCAACGACGTTGCGCCCAGCGCCATCGTCACCGGAAGGGCGCGACGAATGACCTCCGTCACCGGTTCTTGCGTCGCGAATGAAAGGCCCAGGTCGCCACTCAGCACGCGCGTCGTCCACCGTGCATATTGCTCCCCGAGCGTCGCGTCGAGGCCGAGCGACTGGCGGAGTCGGGCGACGTCCTCCGGTCGCGCGGTCGGCGGAATGAGCAGATCCGTCGGGTCTCCCGGCGCCAGGCGCGTGAGGAGAAACGTGAGCGAAACGACGAGCCAGAAGAGCAGGAGCGACTCCGCTCCACGGCGAAGGAAGCTGGACACGCGGGCATAATGCTGCCCAAACCAGCCACGTCAACACGCGAATGACACAGCTGTCTCGACCGGCGGCAGCCCTGATCGCGGCTGCAATCGCGTGTGCGGGGTGCGCCCCGGTCCCACGGAGCGTGTCCACGGTCGTCGTGGCCTCGGGCGCCGATCTGGAATCAGCGAACCCACTGACCACCGTGCATCCACTCGCGCGACAGGTGCAGCGGTATGCGCTGTTCGTCACCCTCACGCGATACGACTCCAGTCTTGCCCCCGCGCCGTATTTCGCGCGTACCTGGGAATGGTCGCCCGACAGGCAGGTGCTCACCATGTCGCTCGCCTCGGAGCTCAGATGGCACGACGGGGTGCGCACAACCGCGCACGACGTGGCGTTCACCGTCGAAGCCGCGCGCGACCCGGCCACCGGCTTCTTCCGCCGCGGCGACCTCGCCGACGTCTCGGGTGTCACGGTGCATAACGACACGTCGCTCTCGATTGGGTTCGCCCGACCCCAGGCGCGTCTTCCGCTGGTCCTCTGCGAGCTGCCGATTGCGCCCGTCCACCTGCTGGGCGACGTCCCCCGCGCGGATCTGCGCGCGCATCCCTTCGCCCGGTCACCGGTCGGCAACGGGCCGTATCGATTCGTCGAACGTCGGGCGCGGCAGTCGTGGACCTTCGAGGCCGACACCACGTTTCCCCAGACACTCGGCGGACCGGCGCAGATCAGGCGTCTCGTCATTGCCGTTGTCGATGAGCCGACGACGAAGTTTGCGGGGCTCGTGAGCGGAGACGTGGATCTCGCGGGCATATCGCCCACGATGGCCGCACTCACAGCCGCCGACCCACAACTCACCGTGGTCTCGTATCCCGTCGCGTTCACGACCGCGCTCGTATTCAATGCGCACCGGCCTCCGTTCGACGACGCGCGAGTGCGGCGGGCCGTGGCAGGGGCGATCAATCGGAAACGGATCGTCGACGTGGCCCTCAGTGGCTTCGGCCTTCCGGCCGACGGCGCGATACCTGCCGACCACCCGTTCCACGCGCCCACGCATCGGCGCATCGACCCGGGTGCGGAGCTGGACTCGGCAGGCTGGCGCCGGCAGGCTGACGGCTGGCGCAGCAGAGAGGGTCGCCCCCTTCGGTTTGCCCTGCGAACCGTGGGCAGCGGGGACAATGCGGTGGAGCAACTGATTCAGGCCGATTTGCGGTCGGAGGGCATCCGGGTCGAGATCGAGCAGATGGAGCTGGGTGCATTCCTTGGGCTGGCGCGCGCGAAGGACAAACGATTCGAGGCATTGGTGACCGGCGTTCCGGGGGACGTGTCGCTCGCACATGTGGCGGCGATGTTCGAGAGCGCCCAGGCTGGGGGCGCGCTCGACTATGCGGGCTTTCATCAGCCGGCGCTGGACTCGCTCCTCGGCCGCACGCGCATCGCGCCTACGGACTCGACGCTGTCGGCGGCCTGGCGGACAGTCGATGTCTGGCTCGCGCGTCAGGCGCCCGTCGCCTGGCTCTACCACTCGCGCGGCGTGCAGGGCATGCGCCGCCACCTTCGCGGCGTGCGAATGGACCTGCGGGGCGAACTGGTCACTCTCTCGCGCTGGACACTGGACCCGTCGTTACCATGAACGTCACGTTAGGTGCGGAGGAGCTGTCGCACCGGCGGAACGCGGCGGCCGGCAGTCTGGCACCTCTCGCCGGCTCGCTGCACCGGGATCTCGAGCCGTTGCTGTCGGCCACGGAGATCCGCCTTCCCGGCGAAAAGGCGAGGCTCACGCGCGTCGGCGGACGCTGCCCCACGCACGGCGTGCTGCTGACGTTCGATCCGTTCAGTCCGCGCCAGCACCGCTGCCCGGTGTGCGGCGAGAGCTATCGCGACGAGGCGCACTACCGCTGGTGGGTCATGAACTACCAGCTCTGGCTGGCCGAACGCGCGGTGCATGGCGCCGTGCTGTTCGCCACGACAGGAAACACCGAGTGCCGGCGCATCACCGAAGCCATCCTGACCGCGTGCGCCGAGGCGTATCTCGGTTATCCAAACGAGGATAACGTGCTGGGACCGACCCGCCCGTTCTTCAGCACGTATCTGGAATCGATCTGGACGCTGCAGCTGGCGATTGCGCTCGACGTGCTCGAGACCCTGGATCCGGAGACCGCGCTTGGCACGCGCGTGCGGGAGCGACTGATCGAACCGAGTGTTGCGCTGATCAGCGAGTATGATGAGGGTGCGTCCAACCGTCAGGTGTGGAACAACGCCGCGCTGATTGCCGGCGGGGCCCTGTTAGGCGCGGACGCCACCGTCGCGCGCGCCGTTGACGGTCGGTCCGGTCTGCTCGCCCATTTACGGGGTGGACTCCTGGCCGACGGCTCGTGGTACGAAGGGGAGAACTATCATCAGTTCGCGCACCGTGGCCTCTGGTACGGCGTGACGCTGGCCGAGCGGCGGGGCGTCGCGCTGCCTGACGAGCTGCAGCATCGCTTCCATGAAGCGTTCGCTCTCCCCTTTGCCACGGCGCTCCCCGATCTGACCCTTCCCGCACGGCGCGACTCCCAGTACGCCGTGTCGCTGCGTCAATGGCGTTATGCGGAATCCTGTGAGCTGGGGTTGGCGCGCCGCGACGATGAGCGGCTGCGCGGCGCACTGGCCGAGTTGTATCGCGCGGACGTCCCCGAGGGGGACACCGAGCGCTCGCGATCGACCGCGGAAGCCGAACGCAATGCCCCAGCTGCGCGCCTGACACGAGCGTCTCTCGGCTGGAAGTCGCTCCTTCATGCACAGCCGTCGCTCGAAGGGCTCGAGCCGCTGCCTCCGCGGTCCGTGCATCTGCCACAACAGGGATTTGCCGTATTCCGCCGCCAGAACGGCAAGGTGTACGCGGCGATCGACTATGGCACGCCTGGAGGTGGCCACGGTCACCCCGACCGGCTCAACCTGTGGCTCGTCGCCGGGCCTGCGCGGTTTCTCGAGGACGTGGGAACTGGGTCATACGTCGAGCGCGCGCTCTTCTGGTATCGCTCGACGCTCGCACACAACGCGCCCTTGGCGAACGGTGTATCGCAACCGTACGGTGCCGGAACATTGCGCGCGTACGATGAGCAGAACGAGTCGGGCTGGATCGAGGCCGAGTTCGAAATCATCCCCGGACGGGCGCGGGTCAGGCGACGTCTCGTCGTCATGCAGGACTACCTGCTCGATGAGTTGAGCTGGACGAGTGCCGACGACATCACCATCGACCTGCCGATGCACGTCGATCCCGAGGTCAGCTCACTGCCGCAGTGGACCCGGGTCGACGGCTCCGATCACCGCTCGGGAAGTGGCTTCGAGTTCCTGCGGGATGTCGAGCGCGCCGCCGGAGCGGAGCTCGACGAGCTCCGTGCGAGCAGGAACGGTGAGTCGGTGCGCGCGTGGGTGGCGACCGATGTCACGCACGAGTGGTTCCGTGCCGTCGCCCCGGGTCCACCGGGTGGCGGACTTGCGCGCTTCGTGTTCGTGCGAGCCCGCGGAAAGCAGGGTCGCATCCGATCGGTCTGGGCATGGGCGCACGGGGTCACGTCGTCGGCGTTCGGACGCGAGAGCACCACGGTGCACTTCGCGAGCGGCGAAACGCACATCCATGAAGAGGCCGACGGCGGCTGGTCGATCCTGGCATCGAGCGGCCGTGACCGGCAAGTCGTCGCGCTTGGCGGCCGCCTGAGCAGGGAGGATGCGCCACCCGCGATGGATGCCGCGGTTGGTCCACCGAACCACGTCCTGGCCGCTGGGCGTCCCTTCGGGATGGAGCTGGGCGAGCGGCACTATCGCCGATCGGAATTGCCGTGGCGTCAAGCCGGCGCACCCGAGGCAACCTTGCGTGTCGCCGCCGGCCGCGCCGCAGTTGACATCGAGATTCACGTGCGAAAGTCTGACCCCGTGTTTGCGCCGCGCCGAGCCGCAAACCCGCTGGACAACGAGGATCCGGACATCAATTCTGACGGCGTGCAATTGTACCTGTATCTCCCGGACTCCCAGGCCTACGCGAGTTGGCTGCTCGTTCCTGAAGCGCCGTCGGGCGTGCGGGTCACGCCCCGGGCGGCCGGCGGGCCCGTGCCTCCGCTGACCGCCGATTGGCGCCTAACGTCCGATGGGTACCGCGTCCGGTGCAGCTTTTCGCGGGGCGCGCAGGGGCTGGGCATCGATCGCCACTTCATGTTGAACGTGGTGATCAACGAGATTTCGCGTGGCCGCGAGCGGAGGCGGGGACAGCTCGTGGCGACGGGGACGCAGGACGAATGGGTGTATCTTCGTGGTGACCGTGAAGACCCCCATCGCATGCTCGCTTTCGAAATCGTTGATGGCTGACACCTTGCTGCACGGCGTGCGCGTCGTGCTCTACGAACCGCAAAACCCGGTGAACATCGCGGCCACCGTGCGGGCGATGAAAAACTTCGGAGTGCGGGACCTCACGCTGGTGCGGCCGGTGCCGTACACCGCGTACCGCCTGGAGGGAATCGCGCACGACACGCTGGACGTGATCGAACGGATCCGGGACGTGGATACGCTCGATGACGCGATCGGCGACGCCGTATTTGTGGCGGCGTTCACCGCGCGCCGCCGACGCGTCAAATGGGAACTCAGCACCCCTCGGATGCTGGCGGGACCGCTGCTGGAGCAGGCTCGGGAAGGCCGCCCGGTGGTGCTGATGTTCGGTCGCGAAGACGACGGGCTTCCAAATGAGGCGCTGGACCGGTCGCATGTGTCGGTAACGATCCCCACGAGCGAACACGCGTCGCTCAACCTGGCACAGGCGGTCGTCGTGGCGCTCTACGAACTGCATGTCGCCGCCGGTGATGCGACGCGGGAAGTGGCGGGTCCGCGGCACGACTTTCCACCAGCGTCGTCGGAAGAAATGGAACGGTTGTTCCGGGACCAGGAACGGGCGTTGGAGGCGGTTGAGTTCTTCAAGACGCGATTCCGGGAACACATCATGCGCAGCGCCCGGTCGATGGGCCTCCGCATGCGCCCGGATGCGCGCGAGATCATGCTGGCGCGCGCGATGTGGATCGAGGTCGTGCGCGCAATGAACCGGTACCGCACCATGGCTGGCTTGCCACCGGTGCCGTTCGACGAAGGTGAGGCCGAGCGCGTCGTGAAGTCCCACATTCGCTGAGACAGCCCATGGCGTTCAAGTTCTTCAGTCGCAAGAAGGGGGACGACCCTGCAGCGCCGGTCGACCAGCCCGAGGAAGAGCGGGTCGAGGACGAGGCGGACTACGCCGAGGGCGTGCCGGAGGCCGTGGCCGAGGAGGACAGCGTTGATCAGCAATATCGCCACCGTGCCGAGGCGGTGATTCCCGGCGGCTCGTCCACCGGGAGCAAACGGCCGGCAGCGCTCTATGGAGAGCACAGTCAGGCCGGTCCCGCGCACTACGTCCGCGCGTCCGGATGCCAGGTGGTGACCGCGTCGGAGCGGACGCTGCTCGATTGCACGATGGCGTTAGGCTCGGTGAGCCTTGGCTATGGCGACGAGGCAGTGACCCGCGCGGTCATGGTCGCCTTCGCGAACGGGAACGTGTCGGGCCTCGCCCACCTGGCCGAAGTCGAGATCGCCGAACGCCTGTGCGAGGTGATTCCCTGCGCCGAGCGCGTGCGCTTTCTCAAGACCGGGGCCGAGGCGGTGAGCGCGGCGGTGCGCATCGCCCGGGCGTCCACGGGGCGGGGAAGGATCGTGGCCTGCGGGTACTTCGGCTGGCATGACTGGGCGAACGCCGGCCTCGGCATTCCGGCCAGCGTCAACGCGCTCGTGACCCGGGTGCCGTTCAATGATGTCGCGGCGCTGGAGCTCGCGGCGCACGATGCCGGCGGCGAGCTGGCGGCGATCGTCCTGGAGCCGGTGGTGGAATCGCTGCCTGACGAGGCATGGATTGCCCGGGCCCGCTCGTTATGCGATGCCATCGGAGCGGTGCTCGTGTTCGATGAGATGAAGACCGGCTTTCGCCTGGCCGTCGGCGGCTACCAGGAATACGCGTCGGTCACTCCGGATCTGGCCGTGTTCGGGAAAGCGATGGCCAACGGATTCCCCGTGGCCGCGGTGGTCGGCAAGGCCGACGTGATGGAGGCCGCGGCGCGGACGTGGATTTCGTCGACCAGTGCGGGCGAGAGCGGCGCCCTCGCCGCGGTGGGGGCGGTGCTGGATCGCTACGCGGAGGACGACGATGTGTGCGCGACGCTCGCCCGGCTCGGGTCGCAGATGCGGCAATCGGTCACGCAGGCCATCGTTGCCAGCGGCGTCGCCGGGGTGTCGGTCGCGGGCCTGGACCCGATGTGGCTCATGCGGTTCGACGATGCCGCGCTCGAGAACCGTTTTCTCGAACGGGCCGCGGCGTTAGGCGTGTTGTTCAAGCGGGGCGCGTACAACTATCCCGCCCTGGCGCACGACGAGGAGGAGATCCTCCTGGAGATCGAGCGCGTGGCGTCGACCGCCCTCGTCGAGGTGCTCGAGGGCGGCGCGTGAGCGATCCCCTCGGCGGAATCGAACCGCTGATCGATGTGCATGCGCACTTCTACCAGTCGGGGACCGCACGCGCCGACTGGCGCCGGCTCAACGACCGGCGTCTCGCGGCCGGCGACGCCATCGGCATCCGGTATCACGTGGCCTCGATCCTGGGAACGTGGGGCACGCGCTCCCCCATCTATTTCCAGTCGCCGGAGGATACCCGGAGCGGCAACGACGCGATGCTGGCCCTGCAGCGCGCCGACCCGAGAGTCCGCTCGTACGTGGCGGTCAACCCGAACGATACGGAGCTCGCGCTCGACGAGATCGAACGCTGCGCGGCGGCGGGCGCGGTAGGGCTCAAGCTCGCCGCGGCCCGGCGATGCGACGATCCCGTCGTGCAGCCGGTGGTCGAACGCGCGGCCGTCTACGGATTCCCCGTGCTGCACCACATCTGGCAGCACCGTCGCCGACACTGGCCCGGTCAGGACATCTCCGATGGGGCCGACCTCGGGGCCCTCGCCAGTCGGAATCCCGGTGTCTCGTTCATCCTCGCGCACATCGGAGGGGGTGGCGATTACCAGCATACCTTCGCCGCTGTGCGGGACGTCCCGAACGTCTACCTCGATCTTTCGGGGAGCGGCGTCGACCGCGGCATGCTCGACGACGCGCTGGTCGCCGTGGGACCACAGCGCTTGTTGTGGGGCGCCGATCTCACGTTATGCACCGGCCTCGCCAAGCTGTGGGCGCTGGAGGTCATTGGTCTCACGCGCGATGAGTTGGCGGACGTGCGGTGGAGGAACGCGGTGCGGCTGTTTCCTGATGGAACGTTTCGAGGACTCGAGGCGATAGCCGATAGGCGATAGTGGCAGGCACAGACATGTGCGCGGGCCAACGCCACTCCCTTCGCGCTTAACGCTATCGCCCCTATCGCCTATCCCCTATTGTGCTCGACCTCAACACCTTTGTCGGCCCGTATCCATTCCGGCATATCCCCCATCCCGAGCCGGAGGTTCTGCTCCGCGTGCTGGCGCGTGAGGGGCTCTCTGGGGCGTGGGTCGGGCACCTTCCCAGTGCATTTCACCGCGATCCGTCGCACGGAAATGAGGAGCTGTTCGCCGCTGTAAGGGTGGATCCAAATCGGCTATTCGCCACGCCGTGCATCCGGCCGGACTGGCCTGACTGGGAGCGCTCCATGCGAATCGCGGTGGAGAGGGGCGCAGTGGCGATCCGGGCCTACCCGCAGGTGTGGGGCTTTGCGCCGGGCGACGCGAGGCTGCGCGCGCTCGCGTCGGCGTGCGCAGACGCTGCCAGGCCCCTCATCCTCACGGTTCGTTTTGAAGACCTGCGCCAACGACACTCGCTAGATGTTGCCGGCGATCTGACCGGCGCGCACATCCGGGAGCTCGCCCGTGCCGGAACGGCGGCGCGCATCGTGGTGACCGCAGCGGGCCGCGACGTGATCGAGGAGGCGCATTGGGGCCTCACACCTTCAGAGCGAGAGCTCCTGTTCTGGGACATCTCGTGGCTTTGGGGACCACCTGTCGACGAGCTCTCGCATCTCTTCAGGACAATCGGCGCCTCCCGATTCGTCTTCGGATCGATGTGGCCACTTCGGCTGATTCAGACCCCCAGGGCGAACCTCGCCTTGCTGGAACCGGACGTGGGCGGAGACGCGGTCGCTGACCCCACCAAATGGTGAACATCACACCCAACGATCGGAGGTTTTCCCGTCAGGTAGGCTGAAACGCAACTCATGTAGCGGCCTTCTCTTGCGCGCACTCACAACCCTACCCATTTTGCACGGCGGAAATCGCTCTTGTGAAATTCTTCACAAGCCGAATCGTTCACTCGGGATACCCTCACCCCCGGTCCGGATGACGAGCAGGAGTAAGTGGGCATTGGTGCCGGCGTTCTTCGCGATCGCGATTGCCGCCACCATGCTCTCGGCGTACAGCGGCGCGTCATCGTCGCAGGGCGTGTCCCCCGAGCAACCGATCAAGTTCCCGCATCCGGTGCACGTGCAGGCGCTCGGGATGAACTGTCTCTACTGCCACTACAGCGCGAACAAGTCGCCGGATCCCGGTCTCCCCGCCGTTGGCACCTGCATGGGCTGTCACACGATGATCGGTCCTAATCGACCCCCCGTGGATGGACAACCCGCGCGCCAGAGCGCTGAGATCAAGAAGCTCCACGAGTACGCGCCGATCGGGCAGCCAGACAAGTGGAAGGAGATCCCCTGGATCCGTATTCACAAGCTGCCGGAATACGTGCGCTTCCCGCACATGCGCCACGTGAACGCCGGGGTAACCTGTCAGTCCTGCCACGGCCCGGTTCAGGACATGGCCCAGGTGTATCAGGCGTCCTCGCTCAACATGGGCTGGTGCCTGCGCTGTCACGTCGACGGCTATCAACTGAGCCAGGGGTTGCAAGCTGCGGGCGACACGACGGGGGCCAGCGCAGCGGCGTCAGTTGAACCGAAGAAAGCGCGTTACGACTGCGCCGTCTGTCACTACTGAGCCATCTATGCCTGACGATGCGTGGTCGATGATGCTGGCCGCGTGCGCCGGGTTTCTCGTGTACCGAGGACGCACTGCATGAGCCAACCCACGGAACCAACCGGCGTAAAGCGCCGGCAGTTCCTCAAAGTGCTCGGTGCGGCCGGAGCGGCGACCACCGCCATCGGCTGTTCCAACGAGCAGGTTGAGCAGCTGATTCCGTACCTCGCCTCGCCGGACCAAACTGTCCCCGGTGTGTCGACCTATTACACGACCACCTGTCGTGAATGCGCCGCCGGATGCGGTGTGATTGCCGAAGTGCGTGACGGTCGCGCGATCAAGCTCGAGGGCAATCCCGACCATCCCGTGAACGCCGGCGCGCTCTGTGCCAAGGGTCAGGCGTCGCTCCAGGGGTTGTACAATCCGGATCGCTATCGCACACCGATGCGTCGTGAAGGCGATCGGCTCGTGCCGACGACATGGGACGCGGCGATCACCGCGCTCGTCCAGCGCCTGGCCGAAGCACGGGGCGCGGCGGGCAACGCGGTGTTCATCAACGGCCCGGAAAGCGGAACGTTCGCGTCGTTCCTCGACAGCTGGTTAGGCGCGTACGGGTTCCAGGGCCACTGGCAATACGATCCCTCATCGGACCTCGCCGTCGAGGCGGCGAACCAACAGGGCTATGGGACGCCGATGCCGCGCCTCGACTTCGCGGCCGCACGCCTGGTCGTCTCGATCGGCGCCGACTTCCTCGATGGCTGGGGCGCGAGCGTTCCGCAGCAAATGTCGTTCGCCGATGCGCGAGCCAAGCTCCAGGATGCGCCGCGCGTCGTGTACATCGGCGCGCGCCGGTCGCTGACGGGATTGAACGCCGACGAGTGGATCGCGTGCACGCCGGGGAGTGAGGAAGCCATCGCCAGCGCACTGCTCGCTGCCGTCGGCGGCACGGGAGGCACGATCGCGGCTGCGGCGCAGGCCAGTGGCGTCAGCGAAGCAACGTTGCAGCGCCTGGCCGACGAACTGCGGGCAACACGGCCGAGCCTCGTGCTCTCCGGCGTATCCACTCCTAACGCGGGTGTGGTGGCGGGGCTCGCCGTCCAGATCAATCGTGCGGCCGGCAACGTTGGGGTCACAGTAAAACCGGGCGAAGCTCTGACCGGATTTGGCGGCAGCGTGGGCGTGGGCGCCATGCAGGCGCTGGTGGAACGGGCGAACGCGGGAACAGTGCGGCTGCTGTTCGTACGTGGGGCGAACCCGGCCTACGACACGCCCAGGTCGATGCAGTTCGCGGCGGCGATGGCGCGGGTGCCGTTCAAAGTGTCGTTTTCCTGCTATCCTGACGAAACGTCCGCGCTCTGCGACCTGGTGTTGCCGGACGATCATTTCCTGGAGTCGTGGGGGGACGCGCAGGCCGTGCCCGGAGTCATCGGGCTGCAGCAGCCGGTCATGGATCGGATTTTCGACACCCGGGCGACCGCCGATGTGTTGATGCAGGTGGCCCGGGCCGACACGGCGCTGGCCTCGAGGTACCCGCAACGGAGCTACCGCGAGGTGTTGATGGGGCGGTACGGCGGTGCGGCACTGACCGCGGCGCTCCCCAAGGGGATCACCAGCGGCGCCATCGCGCCGCGCGCGGCGACGGCGAGCGCGACGCAGCCGGCGGCCGGCAGTCTTACCGGCGACGGCGACTTCTATCTCGTGACGTATCCTCACGCCGTGTTAGGCATGGGGGAGGGCGCCAACAAGCCGTGGTTGCAGGAGCTCCCCGATCCGGTTTCCAAGATCGTGTGGCAGTCGTGGGTGGAGATTCATCCAGCGACGGCCGCGCGGCTGGGCATCGCCGCCGGCGATCATGTGACCGTGACGACCGCGTCGGGGAGCATCACGGCGCCGGCGTATCTGTACCTGGGGATCCGCACGGACACCGTGGCGATCGCCCTCGGCCAGGGGCACACGAAGTACGGTCGGTATGCCGAGAACCTCGGCGTGAACGGACTCGATGTGTTAGGCGCCACCTGGAACGGCGCCGGCGCGCTCGCGCTCACACAGGCACGGGCACGGGTCGCAAAGGCCGGCGATCATTCGCCGCTGGTGTCGCTCGAAGGGTCCGCCCGCCAACACGGGCGCGGTATCGCGCAGGCGCTCACCGTGGCGCAACTGCTGTCGGGCGAGCAGGCGGACGTGCATGCGCTGCCTGGCGACGCGCCGCACGAATTCCTTCCCGGGCTGCGCTCGCCCGTGGCGAACGATGCACAGGGCGATCTGGGCAGCCCCACGTCGAAGGACAAGGGCATGTACCACCCGGACCACTGGAGCGGGATGGCCAAACGCCGATGGGCCATGACCGTCGACCTGGCGCGATGTACGGGGTGCTCCGCGTGCGTCACGGCCTGTTACGCCGAGAACAACATTCCGACCGTCGGGGCCCGCTGGCAGGGCCGGTCCCTGCGTCCGTTCCACACGTCGGATGGTTCGGGGTGGGACACGCGTCCGGGCGCGAACATCCTCAAGGGCCGCGAGATGGCGTGGCTGCGCATCGAGCGCTACTTCGAGGGTGGCGAGGATGGGTCGACCGACTTCGAAGCGCGCTTTCTGCCGATGATGTGCCAGCATTGCGGCAACGCGCCATGCGAGCCGGTGTGCCCGGTCTATGCCACCTACCACGCGCCGGACGGACTCAACGTGCAGGTGTACAACCGCTGCGTCGGGACGCGCTACTGTTCCAACGGCTGCCCCTACAAGGTGCGTTACTACAACTGGCACGGCTACGGGGAGAAGGAGCGCCGCCAGTACGCGTTCCCGGAGCCGCTGCACCTGCAGCTGAATCCGGACGTGACGGTCCGCGGCAAGGGCGTCATGGAGAAGTGCACGTTCTGCGTGCAGCGCATTCGTGAGGCCGAGAATCTCGCCAAGCTGGAGAACCGCGAGCTGGTGCCTGACGAGTTCACCGTTGCCTGCGCGCAGGCCTGTCCGTCGCGCGCGATCGTCTTCGGCGATGCGGCCGATGCGCGCTGGACCGTCGCGAAGCAGGTCGAGAACGTGCGGGGCTATCACGTATTCAACGAGCTCAACACCTACACCGCGGTGGTGTACTTGAAGAAGGTCAACCATCCGGCGGGTGGCGGGACGACCACGACGCCCCTGGCGCCCGCCGTCACGCCGGGCGTGGCTCCACCGCCGGGAGGGTCGCACTGATGGCCTCCTATGTCGAGCCGAGGCGCCCGAACGTGGCGTCGGCGGACGTCCAGCTGCCCGCTGTCAAGGATTACGAGCAGGTCGATCGCGAGATTGCGGGGACTCTCACGCCGACCAAGGGGTGGTTCGCCGCGTTAGGCATCGCCACGGCGATGTTCCTGTGGGGCGCCGGGACCTGGACCTACCAGATCTATTGGGGTCTGGGCAACGCCGGTTACAACCCGCCGGTGATGTGGGGGGTGTACATCATCACCTTCGTGTTCTGGATCGGTATCGGGCACGCCGGCACGCTGATCTCGGCGATTCTCTATCTGTTCCGAGCCGGCTTCCGCACGACCATTTACCGATGCGCGGAAGCGATGACGGTGTTCGCGGTCATGACGGCCGCGTTGTTTCCGATCATCCACATCGGACGGCCGTGGAAGTTCTTCTGGCTGATCCCGTATCCCAACTGGCGGCTGCTCTGGCCGAACTTCAAGAGCCCGCTGGTCTGGGACGTGTTCGCGATCTCCACCTACCTCACGGTGTCGGCCACGTTCCTGTATGTCGGGCTGATTCCCGACATCGCGGTCCTGCGCGATCGGGAGACGAATCCGGTTCGCAAGCGGATCCTCGCAGTGCTGTCGCTCGGCTGGCGGAACTCCGAGGTCGAGTGGCGACACTTCGCCAGGATGTACCTGTTCCTCGCCGCGTTCTCCACGCCACTGGTGCTCTCGGTGCACTCCATCGTGTCGTTCGACTTCGCGATGGCGCTCACCCCGGGATGGCACACGACCATCTTCCCGCCGTACTTCGTGGCCGGCGCGATCTTCTCCGGCCTGGGCATGGTGTTCACGATCATCATCCCGATCCGCAAGTTCTTCAAGCTGGAACACTACGTCACCATCAATCACCTCGACGCCGCGGCCAAGCTGTGCCTGACGACGTCGCTGGTGGTCGGCTGCGCCTACATCATCGAGTTCTGGGTGGCGTGGTACAGCGGCAATGCCTTCGAGCAGGACTATTTCTGGAACCGGGTGTTCGGCCAGTGGTGGTGGGCAGCGTGGATCATGCTGACCTGCAACATGATCTTCCCGCTTTCTCTCTTCAGTCAGAAGCTGCGCCGCAATCCGGCCTGGCTCTTCATCCTGTCGCTGTTCATCAATCTGGGGATGTGGTTCGAACGGTTCGTCATCATCGTGCCGTCGCTCTCGCATGAGTTCGAACCCTGGCAGTGGTCCGGTTACCTCCCGAGCTGGGTCGATATGTCGATCCTGGCGGGGTCGTTCGGCTGGTTCTTCATGTGGTTCCTGCTGTTCATCAAGCAATTGCCGGTGGTGGCGATCGCGGAAGTGAAGGAAATCGTGCCACCCCGCCTGCGCTCACATGCACCGGGACATGGGATCGATACCT
Source organism: Gemmatimonadaceae bacterium (assembly GCA_052387735.1). Lineage (GTDB taxonomy): Bacteria > Gemmatimonadota > Gemmatimonadetes > Gemmatimonadales > Gemmatimonadaceae > RBC101. The sequence continues at coordinate 3,418 of JBQTIW010000333.1, read as the reverse complement.
CCGGTCACCATGAGCCGTACGGAACCGAGACACCGGGAGAATTCGACTGATGCGACGCGGACTTGTGGCAGCGTTTCGCGAGCTGGACGCCACCTGCGACGCGATCGAAGCGCTGAAGAAGGCAAAATTCCAGATCACGGTCTACACCCCGGCGCCGCGGCACGAGATCGAGCACGCGCTGCAGCCGCCCACCAGCCCGGTGCGGCGGTTCACGCTGATCGGCGGCTTCCTCGGTGCGACCTTCGGGTACTGGATCGCGATCTGGACCTCGGAGTACTGGCCGCTGGTCGTAGGCGGCAAGGCGATCGCGAGCTGGATTCCCTATACCATCTTCTCGTTCGAGCTGATGGTGCTGGTGGGATCGCTGGCGACGGTGGCGGGCATGTTCATCAATTCGCGGATCCCCAAGATCACAATGACCGTCGGTGCCGATACCCGCTTCACGCATGGGCACTACGGCATCTTTGTCGAAGCGGCTCCGGAACGGTTGAAGGAAGCCGAAAGCGTGCTGCGGCAGCATGGGGCCGAGGAGGTGCGCGGTGAAGCCTAGCTACGGACGGGAGACAGGTGACGGGAGTCGGGGGCGGCACGTGATCCGCCTCGTGGTCGTTGCGCTGCTTGCCCTTCCGGCGGCCGGTTGCCTCGACTGGTTCACGGATTTCAAACGCACGCCGATGGTCGCCACGTGGGAGAGCGATAGCCTTCTCAAGGTTCGCGGCGCGCCGCAGTGGTCCGTACCCACAACGGGAACCGCCGTGGCCGCGATGCAGGTGTCGTATCTCGCCATGCCGGCGACGCTCGATTCCATCAGCGCGCTGGTCACCAATCCCACGCCGCCGTCGGAGCAGTCGCTGTTGAACGGCCGCAAGTATTATCAGATGAACTGCGCGGTTTGCCACGGAAACGAGGGCAAGGGCGATGGGACGGCTGTGCGGTTCGGGATGATCCCGATGCCGATCATCAGCGATGCGACGAAAGCCCGCACTGACGGCTACCTGTTCGGCATCATCCGGAACGGGCGCGGGGCGATGCCATCGTACAACCGGATCGAGGAAATGGACCGGTGGGACGTTGTCAATTACGTGCGCGCGCTGCAGGGCGTCGTGACGGGAGTGACCTTCCAGACCGGCCCGCTGGCGCCCCCGGGCGTGACCGGCGACAAGCTTCCCGGCCCGACTCGTCTCGGACCCAACCGTTGGGTGCCAGCGGTACGTGCCGCCGGGCCGGTTGCGGCCGACTCGGCGGCGCCGGATACGACAGCGGCTCGGCCGCTTGGAGGCCGCTGATGAGCGGTGGACATGACCTGGGCCACGGCCCGACGCGAGAGGAGCTCTGGCCCCTCCTCACCAAGCCACTGCCCAGGCGCCTGAAGACGATCAGCATTGCGCTCGCCGTGTTGGGTTTTCTCGTCTTCATCGTCGGAGCGGCACTGGGCCAGGAGCGCGCGTGGCAGGCGTTCCACGTGAACTGGCTGTTCTTCACCATCCCGGCGTCGGCGGCGGTGATGTTTACGGCGGCGCAGCGCATAACGACGGCTCGGTGGTCACGCGCGGTCATCCGTCTCCTGGAAGGCTTCGTGGCGTGGCTGCCCGTGGCCCTCGTGCTGTTGCTGGTGACGGTGTTCTTCGGGAAGGGTCACATCTTTCCGTGGACCCATGAGCATATCGCGGTCCCCGAGAAGGCGTTGTGGTTGAACCCTGTGTTCTGGTCCGTGCGTGCGATCGTGGTGTACGGCATCATCACCGCGCTGAGCGTGTGGTACATCTACAGCAGCGTGCGGCTCGACGTCGCGTTGCTCCCGGAGTGGGGCGCCACCTGGGCGAAGGGACTGCGTGATCGCATGCGGCGTGGATTCGGGGAGGAACGGCGAGAGATTCACAGCACCCACTCGATGCAGGGAAAGCTGGCCGTTGTGCTGGCCCTGATCTTCGGTTTCGGCTGGACGATGTTGGCGTGGGACCTGTCGATGTCGATGGACTATCACTTCCAGTCGACGATGTATGGGTGGCAGGTGTTCATTGGTGGTTGGGTCAATAGCCTGATGATCTTCGCGTTGGTCGTCCGCTGGTGGCGGGACTACATGCGTGCCCACGAAGTCATCACCGATACGCACCTGCATGACATCGGGAAGCTGTGTTTCGCGTTCTCGGCGTTCTGGGGCTACCTGACCTTCTCGCAGTTGCTGGTCATCTGGTACGGCAACATGGGCGAAGAGACGCATTTCCTGCGACTCAGGCTGATCGCGCCGTGGATGCAGATGACCGTGGCGGTGGGGCTGATGGTGTTCCTGCTGCCATTCCTCGGCCTGATGGGCAAGTTCCCCAAGCTCTACACGCCAACCATGACGCTGTTCGCGGCGTCCTCGCTGATCGGGATCTGGATGCAGCGGTACCTCGAGATCTATCCCAATGCACATCTCGAGGCCACGTCGGTTCCAATCGGGATCTGGGAGCTCGGCACAACGGTTGGCTTCCTTGGTCTCTTCGCGTTTTGTTACTTGCAGTTCATGGACGCATTTCCGCGGATGCGAGTGGTGCTGATGACCTCACCGTACCGCGATGAGGTGCAAGTGCCGGTGGATCCCAAGACCATGGAGCCGCTGCCGGCGCACGAGTAGGTCCGCCGGACAGACGGGTACGGGGGCATCACTCCCTTGCGTTCTCGATGATGGTGGTGATGACGCTCGTCACCACTGGTCAGCCCATCTGCACCAGCGAATACCTTCGCTCCTGCGCGCGGTTGACCGCGACGATCCCTGCCGCCATGTAGTGACAGTTGGGGATCGAGTTCTGCCTCAGGTCGCTGTACACCTCGTCGACCTTGCTTCCCATCCTGCCGGCGATGATTCCGGCATAGGCGCGCGTCGCCATGTCACATACGGCGAAGTGCACCCCACGCTTGATGAGTACGTCAAGTGTCGTTCCGCGATTTGGCAGCTGCATCCCATACCCGGTCGACTGATAGACATTGATCGTCGGGGGCAGTTGGCTCTTGGGATCGACGAACTTGATGCGATCTGAAATCGGGGCGCCGAACTTGGCCCACATCGGATCGGTCCAGGCGAACGGCGTGGACCAATGGCGCAGGCAGATGACCACAGCCAGGTCCTGGTCACCCAGGTCATAGCCACTCTTGCTGGCCAGGTAGAAGTTCGTGGCGAAGGTAATCGCATCGCCAGCACCGTTAGGCGTGGCGGAGTCGTAAAAGAACCGGTGCTTTCCGGGCAGCTGGTCGAACCAGTCGTCTTGTCGGTGGCGTTCGGGGCTCCACGCCCCTTGGGGAGGCGCCGTGGCCTTCGCGCGGGCCGGCGAGCTGGCGACGGCGGTACCGAGCGCAGCGATTCCGGCGCTGAGCCGCGTAACAAAAGAGCGACGGTCTGACATAGCCGAAGGTGTGACGTGGTAGGGCAGGAGGCGCG
>JBQTIW010000332.1:0-37996 GCA_052387735.1 Gemmatimonadaceae bacterium | reverse complement strand
CGACGGGAGCGTCGCACAGCAATGGCGCAGATCACGACGGCAAAAAGCCGCAGATTCCCGCGGCAAGCTGCGCTTCGCCTTGGCTCGTTCTAGCCTTTGCCCGACTGCCTGTGCGCCGTCCGCCGGCCTGCCGTCTGCCCATCGCCCTATCCTAGCGCGCTCAGTCGCCGCTGGAGAAACCGCCGTTCCGGTTCCTGCGTCGCGAGGCTCAGCGCCCGCGCGTACGCCGCCCGCGCCTCCTCCGCCCGACCCAGGCGACGCAGCAGGTCCGCACGTGCCGAATGCGCGTGGAGGTACTCGCTCAACTCTCCCCGGGCCAGGAGGGCGTCGATCAGGGCGAGTCCGCGGTGCGGGCCGAACGCCATCGCCCTGGCGACGGCCCGATTGAGCTCAACCACCGGCGTCGGCATGACGCGCAGGAGCACATCGTACAGCGCCACGATCTGGCCCCAGTCCGTGGAGCGTGCGTCGTTCGACTCGGCGTGAATCGCAGCTATCGCCGCCTGCAGGCCATAGGGTCCCACCCGCCCAGCGCCTAACGCACGTTGTACCTGGGCAATGCCTTCGACGATCTGCTCCCGGTTCCACAGCGACCGATCCTGGTCTTCGAGCAGCACCAGCTCTCCGTCCGGCGCCGTGCGGGCCGCGCGGCGCGCATCATGAAGGAGCATCAGCGCCAGAAGTCCGCGCACCTCGCCATCGTCCAGCAGTTCCAGCAGGAGCCGTCCCAAGCGGATCGCTTCCCCGGCCAGATCCGATCGCGTGACCGTCGTCCCGAACGACGCAGAATAGCCCTCGTTGAAGACGAGGTAGATCACGTGGAGGACCGCATCGAGACGCTGGGACAGCTCCTCGCGGTCGGGAACGGCGTAAGGAATCCGCGCGTCGCGGATCTTGCTCTTGGCCCGCACGATCCTCTGCGCCAGCGTGGGTGCACCGATGAGGTACGCTCGGGCGATTTCCTCGGTCGTCAGCCCACAGATGGTACGGAGCGTCAGGGCCACCTGCGCCTCTGGTGCGAGTGCGGGGTGGCAGCAGGTGAAGATGAGCCGCAAGCGATCATCCTCGACCTGGGTCTCCAGCTCCGGCGTGCGATCGCCGGCCTCGGAGAGCTCGCGGGCGAGGAGTACCAGCTTCTCATTGAAGACGGCACGGCGTCGCAGGTGATCAATAGCCTTGAACCGCCCCACTGAGATCAGCCAGGTGCGCGGATTCGCCGGCTCTCCTTCGTTTGGCCATCGCTCGACCGCCGCCACGAAGGCATCGTGCAGCGCCTCCTCGGCCAGATCGAAGTCGCCGAGGAGGCGGATCAGGGTAGCCAGGACGCGTCGTGATTCGACCCGATACACCGCGTCGATGCGCTGGCGCACCTGGGCCTGGCGATCGCCGGCCTGCTCCCCGATCGCCGGCCCTTGGGCAGGAGCAGGCCTCTCCATTGGCGCCTGGTTACATCGAGAGAACCATCACCGGACGCACCTCTACGCACCCCGATCGCGCAACAGGAATCCGCGCCGACACCTGGATCGCGTCGTTGAGGTCCTTGGCTTCGATCAGGTAGTAGCCGCCGAGTTGTTCTTTGGTCTCGGCAAAGGGTCCGTCGGTCGTCTGCACCTTGCCGCCGCGCACGCGTACGGTCGTCGCGGTGCTGGTGGGCTCCAGTGCTTCACCGCCGAGGAGGTGGCCGCTCTTGCCGATGTCCTCGGTGAACGTGAAGTACTCGCCGAAGACTTTCTCACCTTCTTCCTTCGACAGCTTCATTGCTTCGGCCTCGCTCTCGTAGATCAGGCACAGGTACTTCATGGTGTTCCTCCGCAAAGTGGTGTGACAGGGGTTCGGGCAGTAGTCGAACGGGAGCGGCCGATTTCGACAACGGACTGTGTGTTCCCGGAATTCAGGTCTGGCGTGGATTGTCGAGCGGCAAGCAACGTACCCTATGTCCCAGTCGCTCTGCCACGTCTCCATGGTCGTCCGAGACTACGACGAGGCCATCGCATTCTTCGCCGGGACGCTTGGCTTCGAGGTGGAGCAGGATGTCGCGATCGGTCAGGGCCGACGATGGGTGCTGGTCCGGCCGAGGGGCGACGGGACCACCAGTCTCCTCCTCGCCAGGGCGGACACCCCCGAGCAGGAGGGCAGGATCGGCAATCAGACGGGAGGTCGAGTCTTCCTGTTTCTCCACACCGACGACTTCTGGCGCGACTATGAGGAGCTGCGTGCGCGAGGCGTGCATTTTCTGGAAACGCCTCGTACCGAGGTATACGGCACCGTCGCGGTGTTCGAGGATCTGTATCGGAACAAGTGGGATCTCATCCAGCGGAAGACAGTGCCGTCGGCTGATCATGTCTGACAGGGCCGTTCCGGTGGATGCGAGGCGGGCGCCTAACAAGCCAGAACGGATAGCACCGCCGGCTTGCGGAACTCATGCCCTCTCGGCGCCAGCGTACGCTCGCGATCGAGCGTGATCGACGGAAACCGCGCCAACAGCTGACCGATCCCCTCGCACGCTTCCAGCCGGGCCAGCGCGGCGCCCAGGCAGTAGTGGCGGCCAAAGCCAAAGGCGGCATGCGGCGTGGAATCCGCACGCCAGGGATCGTATGTGTCGGGGTCGCGATAGTGCGCCGGATCGCGGTTCATTGCACCAATCATGCATTGCACCAACGCTCCTTCCGGAACGCGCACGCCACCCACTTCGCATTCGACGGCTGCATACCTCGTACACGTCTGCACCGCCGGTTCCCAGCGCAGGGATTCCTCGATGCAGAGCGCCAGGTCGTCTTCATCCGCGCGGGCGCGCTCCATCGCCGAGGGATGATTCAGCAGCGCCCAGATCGCATTGGATATCGAGGCCTCCGTGGTCTCGATCCCACCGAAGAGCACGATGAGTGCGTTGGAGCCGATCTCCTCGTCGTTGAGCTGGCGGGGCGCCCCATTCGCCAGCGCGCCGAGCAGGGTGCGTCCCCCTTCGTCACGAGCGGCGAGGCGTGGGGAAATCGCTTCGCGAAACGCCCGAACCGCCTGGTGAGCGCGCACCCGCGTGTCTCCTTCGCGCTCGTAGTTCATGAGCGCCTGAGCGAAGGTGTCATACCACTCGCGAAGAAGCGGATCGAGGTCCGGCAGGAGGCCGATGACACGAGCGACGGTTTCCAGCGCGATGGGAGCCGCGTACGACGCGCGCAGGTCGAACACCCGAGGGGAGCCAGGGACGCCGGCACGCTGTGCCGCCAGCGTTGTGACGTGCCGCTCGGCGATCGACGCCACGAGCGGGCGTGTCTCTTCGACGGCGCGCGCGTTGAACGGCGGGGCGCAAGCACTCTTGAACCGTCGTTGCGTCTCGCCCTCGCTGCTGAGCATCTGTTCGCCGAACGTGTCACGAATCGGTGACCGGCTCGCGTCTGTGCGAAACCGCGCGTGATCGCGCAGCACGTCCATCGCGAGGTCCCGGCTCGTGATGAGCCACTGGCCTAACGCCGGCGCAAAGGTAACGGGCTCGCGCTCTCGCAGACGGTGGAAGAGGGGATAGGGATCCACGGACAGCTGCTCGAGTGTGATCGCTGATCCCAGGGTGAAGTGCATTGTGTGTCTCGTCTGAGGTGACGTCACGGGAATCTGAATTCGGGAACTCGAGAACCGAGATGGAGGTGCCACCTCTCGCCTATGCGCCTATCGCCCCGAATCTACCAACCCCACATTCCCCCTGCCCTCGCCCTTCTCCGATGCGCAAAGCCCTCCCAGCCCTCGTCGCCTTGGTGGCCCTCGTCGCGCCCCTCGCGCACAGTCAGGATCTCTCCGCGCTCCCCTGGCGCCACATCGGCCCTTCCTCCTTCGGCGGCCGCATCGACGACGTCGAAGCCGTCCCCGGTCGACCAGCCACGATCTTCGTCGGAACTGCTGGCGGTGGCGTGTTTCGATCGATCAACAACGGCACCACCTGGGACGCGGTCTTCGACCGCGACGGCCGCTCGACCTCGATCGGCGACATCGCCATTGCGCCGAGTGATCCGAACATCATCTGGGTGGGCACGGGGGAGCCGAACAACCGGCAGAGCTCTACGTGGGGCGACGGTGTGTACCGATCCCTCGACGGCGGCACGACGTGGACACACATGGGCCTCCAGGACACACACCACATTGGCCGCGTCGTCGTCCATCCGCGCGACCCCGGCATTGTCTTCGTGGCCGCGTTAGGGCATCTCTGGGGGCCTAACGCAGAGCGTGGACTGTATCGCAGCCGCGACGCTGGCAAGACCTGGCAGAAGGTCCTCGCCGGCAACGACGTCACCGGCGCGGTGGACGTGGCGATGGATCCCGACGGTCGCACGCTCTACGCGGCGATGTATCAGCGACAACGCAAGGCCTTCGGCTTTGTGGGCGGAGGTCCCGGGAGCGGGCTCTTTCGATCGCTCGACGGAGGCGACACCTGGGAGCGCCTGACGAGTGGACTCCCCACGGGGACGATTGGACGCATCGGGATCGCCATCGCCCCCAGCCAGCCCGCCACCGTCTACGCAATCATCGAGAGCCGACAGGGCGGACTCTTTCGCTCTGATGACCGCGGCACCACCTGGCGGAAGACCGCGTCGCTCAACCCGCGTCCGATGTACTACTCGCAGGTGCGCGTCGATGCCAGGCATCCGGACAAGGTGTGGATCGTCGCCAGCAGCCTGCACCTCTCCACCGATGGCGGGAAGACGTTCACCACGAGCGGTACCGGCGATCGCATCCACGTGGACCACCACGGTCTCTGGATCAATCCGGCCGACGGCGACCACATGATCATCGGCAACGACGGGGGCCTCTACATCACCTACGATGGCGCGAAGAACTGGGATTTCCTCGACAATCTCCCCATCGGCCAGTTCTACGACATCGACGTCGACGATCGCGATCCGTACTACGTGTACGGCGGTACGCAGGACAACGGCACATGGGGCGTGCCCGTGCGGACGTACAACGGCGTCGGGATCACGAACGCCGACGTGATCAACATCGCCTACGGTGACGGCTTCTATACGGTCACCGATCCCGCCGACCCGCGCTACATCTATGCCAATTCGCAGAATGGACGTGCCTATCGAGTCCACCTCGGCACGCGCGAGGAGCGCGGCATTCGTCCCGTACCTGACGAGGTGAAGGAGTCCTATCGCTTCAACTGGAGCACCCCGATGCACCGCTCCCCGCATGACGCGAAGACCGTCTACTACGGCGCGCAGAAGCTCTTCCGCACTCGTGACGCCGGACAATCCTGGGACGAGATCAGCCCCGACCTCTCCCGCAACCTCGACTGGAAGAAGCTCCCCATCCCGGGGTTCGTACGCGATTCGACGACGCTGTCCCGCGATGACGGCATCGCCGATTTCGGCAGCATCACGTCGATCGCCGAATCGCCAAGAACCGCGGGGGCGATCCTCGTCGGCACCGACGACGGCAACGTGCAACTGACCACTGACGCGGGCCGCACGTGGACCAACATCACCGCGCGCCTGCGGCTTCCCGCGCCGCGGTGGGTGAGTCGGGTGGTCTGGTCGGGGCACGATGCGCGCGTGGCGTATGTCGTGTTCGACGGACACCAGGATGACGACATGGCGCCCTACGTGTTTCGCTCCACCGACGCGGGAGCGACCTGGACGTCGGTCAGTGGCGATCTCCCCGCGCGCAACTCGGTCAAGACCATCGAGGAGCATCCGACCAACGCCGATGTGCTCTTCGCCGGCACCGAGTTCGGGCTGTACACGACGTTCAATGGTGGCCGGACCTGGCATCACGTGGGTGGCTCCGTGCCGCGCGTGCGCATCGACGACATCGCCGTTCACCCGCGGCATCGCGACCTGATCCTCGGCACGCATGGTCGCAGCATCATCGTCCTCGACGACGTGAGCCTCTTCGACCGAGGCGCTCCGAACGTCGCGTCCGGGGATGCGGTCCTGTATCCGATACGGCCTGCCCTGCAGCGCTATGTGACGCGAGTGCTCCCCACGCCGGGCGCCCGCGCCTTCCAGGCTCCCAACCCGCCCGAGGGAGCGATCATCACGTACGTGTTAGGCGACGGCTCGGCCTCGGACACACTGGCGCGCTTCACCGTGACCGGCGCCGATGGGAAGGCGGTGCGCAGTTTCACCGCGCCGGCAACGCGCGGCATCCATCGGACCGGGTGGGACCTGCGCTACGACCGCGCCGCCGGCGTGACGAACGACGATGAAGGATGGTTCGGCCGCCCCAGGGGCGGCTGGGTGCTCCCGGGCCGCTACACGGTCACGCTCGAGGCCCGGGGGAAGAAGGTCTCGCAGGTCGTAGAGGTCCGAGCCGATACGCGGCTCGACGTCGCGGCCAGCGCCTTGACCGATCGACACACCGCCGTCACGCGCCTTGCCGCCCTCGAAACGTCATTCAACGAAGGAGTTCAGTTGTGGCAGAAGATGAGCACTGAGCGCAAGCGGATCGAGGACGGGGTCAAGGACCACCCGGCGCAGCGGGACTCTCTGGCCACGACGATGAAGGCCGTGACGCAGCGACTCGATTCGTTAGGCGCCCGCTTCCGGCCCGGCTTCGGTGGCCCCAAGTTCAGCTTTCTCGACCTCGACGGCGCGCTCCAAGCCTCGTCCACTGGCCCCACCGTCGCGCAACAACGCACCATCGATCAGCTGACGGTCAAGCTGCGGGAGGATCTCACGAGCCTCAATGCACTTCTGACCGGCGACTTCGCGGAGCTTGAACGGCGGGCGGCAGGGATGGAAGGGGCGTTGCGACGCGTCGTAGTGCCCTGAGGACGGGTGGACGGGTGGACGAGATGACGGGACGCTCGATCCACTGCCATCCGTCTACGCGTCTGTCGGTCCATTCGTCCTGCGTCGCCGCCGCCGTACCGCTGCACCAATCCCCGCCAGCCCGGTGCCGATGAGCAGTAGCGTCGCCGGCTCCGGTGTAACGGTTGCCGGAGGGAGCGGGTCCGGCAGGTCGTCGCCAGGAACTTCCGGGTCCACGGGATCGTCCGGAGGTTCCGCCGGGAATCCCAGTGGGTTCGTGTAGAACCGCTTCAGCGTCGTCCAGCCGCCGGCGTTTCTCCAGGCCGCGCCGGAGTACCACTGCTGACCGTCCACCAAAAGCCCGAGCACGATCTGGATGTCGGGATCGAACAGCCCGACGAACGTGACGTCCTCGGGAAGGTGCGGCTTGGATAAACTCGTTGCCCCGAGGACGCTCGGGGTCTGCGGCGAAAACAGCCCATCGATCGGGCTGAACGGATTGACGAAGTAGTAGAGTTGGTGCCCGTAGCCCGACTGTCCGTTGAGTATCGAGAGCCAGGGACCGATCCCCAGATCCCCGCCGCTCATCGAGAGAGCGCTCGGCGTCCTTGCGCCACTGTAGCACGAAAATCCAGAAACACACGATTGACTCTGGACTGCGGACTGGGGCAACAGGACAGCGACGAAAGCTAAAGCGATGAATCGGTGCAACTTACGCGGCACGATGCTCCCGGCGACGGTATCACGACAAGGTGATCTACATCACCTGATGCAATTCGTGGACCGGTCATCGGACGGATGGACGGATGGCAGACCTTCGTCGGTCAGCAGCGGTGGGCAAGTCGAGGTCGTCGACCTATCCACCCGGTATGGCGTCCGTCTCCGCTCGTCTACTCGTCCCGACCACGCCTCCGCCGCCTCACTGCCGCGCCGATCCCCGCCAGCCCTGTGCCCAGCAACAGCATCGTCGCCGGCTCCGGTGTCACGGTTGCTTGGGAAACCGAGAACACGAGGTCATTGAAGTCGCGGTCCGACTTTCCGTATGGTCCACGGATATCCTCCCACCCATAGACATCCGCGCCTGAGGTCGTGCCGGCGAGCGGATTCACTCGATCGTCCCTGTAGACCGCGTTGGCACCAAAGTGGTGAAGCATCGTGAAGCCGCCGGTATTCCGCGAACCCACACCCGAATAGAACCACTTGTCCCTGTTCACAAGGAGGCCGAGCACCAGTTCCTGACCCGGGTCGAACAGGCCGATGTAGGTGTTGTTCGCCGGTGCCGTCCACGGGTTCGTATACGCAGGCTTGGCCGGCCCGATGGCGATCGGGTTACTCGGCGAAAAGGCGCCGTTGACGGGGCTGAACGGATTCAGGAAGTAGTAGAGCTGGTGGCCGTAGCCGGCCGATCCGCTCAGGACCGAGAGCCACACCTTCGTCTTGTAGCCGCTCGTCCCGCCGGCCAGGAGCGTCGCGTCCGCCGTCGATGACGCGATGTTACAGCGCCCGGTGACGACGCACGACTGCGCGTGTGCTCCTGTCGGCGCCACGAACGCCGCGGCTGCGAAGGCGAGAATGAGGGATCGGCGGTGCATGGCGATGTCGGAAGTGATCGGTGGGAGAGTGACCCGCGTCACCTCCTGGCAAATCCCTTACCACTGACCAAGCCGGAAAAAGCAGCCGCTTCTGCGCGTTGCGCGGCGCTCTGGCCCCCAGAATCGCAGCAGCGTTGCCTCGGGGCGTGCAGAGGCGCGCTACAAGTCGGACATTCTGACGGTTGGGCCAGGCGGACGAGTGGACGAGTGAGAACAGCTTAACTACTCGTCCACTCGTCCAGGCGTGTCCCCGTCTGCCCGTCTGCCCGTCGGTCCGATCACGCCCCTCGATTCACACACCCTGTGAACTTCGGGTTGTTCTTCTCCGAGATCGGCACGACGATGTTCAGGTCGGACCCGCGGGTCAGGTTGTCCTTGTGGTACGCCCCCGTCGGCCACACCGTTTCGGCTCCGCGGGAATACTGCCTGACGAGGCGCCGCAGATCGCCGACCCGGTGCGCGGTGGCAAACAGGGCGAAGGCGCGCTCGCGGAACATCAGGTCCACGCGTGAGGCAGCCGTCCCGGGATCCGCCGGCGCGGACATGCCGGACGGTTGCCGTGCGTCCGTGAGTTTCTGCAGCCACAGGGCGGTGTTCCCAGCCTGCAGCGCCGCTTCGGCCTCGATCAGCCGGGCCTCGATGCCGCTCGCCACCACCACCTGGTGACCCTGCGTGTTGTACTTCCTGAAGAAGTAGCGTGGCGTCACGAGATCGAAGCTCGAAGGCCGGCCGTCACCCTCGATAGGCACTCGCGGATCGTTCGCTGTCGCGAAGTTGAGCCCATTCACTCCCTCGCGATCCGACACGAGGAAGGCCTGCGTGTTGTACATGTAGGACCACGTGAAGCTCTGCTGGCGCCCCGTCGCCGTGCCGTGCGAGACCTTGTACTCGAACGCGGTCGGCACCCCAGCCACTGTCGTGGCGGCGGTGGCAAATTGGCCTAGGTTGAGCTGTGCCCGTCCCTTGAGCGTCGCGGCAAGGTTACGGATGTTGGCGTTGCTTCCTGCGGCTGCGGTCGCGGCGTCGGCCCTGGTGGCGGCCTGCGTCATGATCTGCTGGGTCGTCAGCGCGTCGCCATAGGTGAGCTCGGGGATCGTCGTACTTATAGGCGCACCGGAGCAGTAGTTCTCTCCCAGCAGAACCATCAGGGCGGCTTGCAGCGCGTACATCTCGCCGATGCGCACGTCGGTGGCAGCCACCGCCTTGAGCGCAATCGCCGCGCGCTCCGTAGCTTCACGCGCGCGATGCAGGTCGATGTACGTCTGCAGCCATGCGCCATTGGACTCGCGGACCGCGCGCAGATCCATCTCGCGCAGTTCCGGCGGCGTGCCGCCAAACCGGAACTCATCACTGAGGAAACCGGTCGCCATCACCTGACCCAGCCCCGCACCGCCACCGCTCCCACCGTCGAGGGCCACGGTGAAGTCACCGATGGCGCCGGAATACAGGGCACCAGCACCCTGCAGGTTACCGCTGAGTTGCCCCGGGTCGATCTGGTCAGGCCGGTCAGCTCTCAGAATCCTGTCCGTCGAGCACGCAGTCAGGAGCAGCAGAGCTGCTGCGAACGGATAACCGCGTGAACGGGTGAACGGGTAAGCGCGTGAACGGGTAAGCGGGTGACAGACCGCATACCCTAACGTTGATCTTGTCTGCACAGTCCGCCTCCTCGTAGTTGAGATTGACGCGAAGGGAGAACAGGCGCGGCTGCGCCAGCTGCACGAAGTTGTAGTTCGCTGCGTCGGTCCCCTGCGTGGTGTTCTCGGGATCCCACGAGCCGAAGTCGGTCCAGATGGCCAGGTTGCGGCCGACCGCCTGAAGACTTGCGTTGCCGGCGCGCACAAACGATGCGAACCGCCCAGGCAGTGTGTACACCACCGACAGCTCGCGCAGACGCACGAAGTCCGCCTTCTCGCCGTAGGCCCCGAACGCCCTCGGCCCCGCGACCGCCTTCGCCTGTTCTTCGAGGTCGTATCCCTTCACGTGCAGCGCGGCGCAGTTCTGCCGGAACGCACACTGGAACAGGCCGTTGACGTTGTGGGACACGAATCCGGCGCGGTAGTCCAGCAAGCCGGAGACGCGAAGCCGGTCCCTGAACAGCCCGAAGGAGTTGTTGATGGCAAACGTGCGCACCGGGACCGTACTCCCGTTGAACACCGCCGTGTCCGTCACCGTGATCTCGCTCGGCTCGATCGTCTGGTTGCCGTTGGCGTCGCCGAATCTGGTCAGCCTCGGCCACCACAGGCCAAACAGGGGATAACCCGGCCGGTTCTGAAACCCGAAGCCGGTGAGGGGCGGGATGCCCGGCGCCAGCGAGACCAGCCTGTTCTTGTTCCCCGATGCCTCGACGCCGAAGTCCCACCGCAGATTGTCGCGGTCCACCACGCGGGCGTTGATCGAAACCTCGATCCCACGATTGGTCACCACGCCCACATTCTCGATGCGCGCGGCGCCGGCGCCCAGCGATCCGGGCAGCGGGCGATTCACCAGGGCGTCGGTCGTCTTCTTGTCGTAGTACGTCGCCTGCAGGGATACGCGGTTGCGCAACGTGGTCAGGTCGAAGCCGGCCTCGTACTCCCGCGAACGTTCGGGCTTGATGCTCGTATTGCCTAACGCCCCGAACGTCACCGACGGCCGATCGCCCTGTCCGAACACCGTCGTCGTGGTCGGGGTGAGGAACGTGACGGCAGCCGTCGCCGTGGGCTGCTGTCCCGACTCGCCGAACGCGACGCGGGGGCGCAGTTGATTGATCCACCTGGCGTCGGGATTCTCCATGGCCACCCAGCTCACGGTCGCCTTGGGATAGAGGATCGATCCGAAGTCGCCGCCGAATGCCGAGTTCTTGTCCTGCCGCAACGCGCCCGTCACGAACAGCCGATCCTTCCAGCCGACCGTCTCCTCCACGTAGAGACCAAGCGATGCGGTTTCCACGGTCTGCTCACCGGACACCTTCTGCGCACCGGCATCGATCGTCGCTCCGCCCGGAGGCAGGATGTTCGCCGTGCTCAGCGAGCCCGCCAACCGGTCGCGATTCCACTGCACGCCGACCGCCGTCTTCGACGTGATCGCCGGTGTGAGCGTGAAGTTCGCGGTCGCGTTCAGGTCCACGGTCCAGCGGTTGCTGTTCCACTTGTCGATGGTCCGCACGCCTTGCCGCTCGATGCCGCAGGTCGTGCACCCCTGGCCGTTGGCGATGTTGGCTTCGTTGTTGAACGCCAGCCAATCCACGCCCACGGTCGCGCGCGTGGCCAGGAACTTGGTCGGACGATACGTCAGCGTCGCCGAATTGAGGAACTGGTTTGTGTACCGCGACACCCGCTTGCCGAACCCCTGTGACGGCGGAGCGAATCCCCACGCATTGGACAGCGCAGGGTTGGGATTGCCGAAGATGCCGGAGCCGATCACGCCCTGCAGGTTATCCCCTGTTTGGGGGAGCAGGTTCCAGCTGTTGACGTACCCCGTATTCACCGCGAGCTCGGCCTGTGGCGACAGCTGCGCGCCGAGGTTGGCCCGCAGATTGGCTTTCGTCAGCTGGTTGGGGATCCGCTGGTCCTTCGGCACCGTCTTGATGCCGCGTTGAAGGATCAGCGTATCGATCTCCGCGTCCGGCATCCGCAGCAGTCCGTACTCCTGCTCCCAGTCGGCACTGACGAAGTAGCGCGAGGCCTCGGTGCCACCACTGACCTGCGCTCCGTACTGTTGGCGTTCTCCGCGATCGATCGGCGACGTCTCCCTGTCCTCGAGGAGGTTCCGCGAGTAGGTCTTGGTGATCGTACACTGACCCGCGACCGCCTGCCACTGCAGGCACCCACGCGCCGCGCCGGTTGGCGAGCGCCCGTCGGTATAGTAGATGGCGGGGTACTCCGCCGGATCGAAGCTGAGACCGCGCTCGCCGAACAGGCTCCACTTCGCCGGCCCGGCGCGTCCCTTCTTGGTGGTGATGACGACGACCCCATTGGCCGCCTGCGTCCCGTACAGCGTGGCTGCCGATGGGCCCTTGACCACCTCGATGCTCTCGATCTCCTCGGGGTTCAGGTTGTTCATGAAGTTCGGCCGGCCGCCCCCGATGGACAGGGTGCCGACTAACGCGGGCGAGCTCTGCTCCATGCGGACCCCGTCCACGAGGATCAGCGGATCGTTCGACAGGGACGCTGAGCTCAGGCCGCGGATGCGCACGCGTGCTCCACCACCCACGGTTCCATTCGATGCAATCATCGTCACGCCGGCCGTGCGCCCATTCAGCACGTCCTGCATCGCGGTGATCGGCTGCTCCTGCACCATCCGGGACGCGTCGATCTTGGCGATCGCATTCCCCAGCTCGCGCGTGAGCTGCTGCCCGGTGGCGGTGGTCACCACCGCTTCGAGTTGGTAGGGTGCGCGCGTCAGGGTAAAATCCGCCGTCCCCGCCTCATTCGCGCGCGCGGTGAACGCCTGGGTCGCCGACAGGTACCCGATGCGGATGACGCGCAGCTGATACGTACCGGCCGGCACGCGCTGGATCGAGTAGCGCCCGTCGTTTCCCGTGATCGCGCCGATGTTGGTACCGTCGATGCGCACCTGCGCCCCCTCGATCGGAGCGCCGCCATCGCGTTCCGTGATGCGGCCGGCAACGCGCGCGGCGGTGGTTTGTGCGGGGAGAGCTGGCGCGGTGAACAGCGCGTGCAGCAGCGCCCGGCGTATTACGCGGACAACTGGTGACTGCATAACGCGTCCCTGGAAGAAGGTGGACCGACCGGATTCGCGCGAGCGAACGGGCCGTCGAGCCGGCCGATGCGATCAGCGTGGCCAATTTGTATACAATTGACAGCTGTCGGGAGACGCTACCGCCTGATACGACGGCTCGCAAGACGGTGGGACGAGGGGAGCGCGAGCGGGGACGGCTCAAGAAAGGCGATAGGCGACGGGGGATAGGGGCTACGATCGAATGAATCGCTCGATCCATCACGCTCCACCTCTATCGCCTATCGCCTATCGCCTATCGCCTATCGCCTGGGCCCCCTCGCCCCTACTCCTCGTCCGCCCCCTCTGCCGACGGCGCTGTGCTCTCGTCTCCCTCGCCACCTTCGCCGCCCTCGTCCTTCTCGTCGTCCGGCACCACGCGGGCCACGGCCGTCACCACGTCGCCGTTGTCGAGGTTCACCAGTCGCACGCCCTGGGTGTTGCGCCCGGCGATGCGCACCTGAGACACCGGCGATCGGATGATCATCCCCGATTTGGTGATGACCATGATCTCGTCTTCTGCCAGCACCTCCATCAGGGTCACCACATTGCCCGTCTTCTCCGTGCGGTTGAGCGTGATGATGCCCTTGCCGCCGCGCTTCTGTACGCGGTAGTCGCCGATGTTGGTGCACTTGCCGAGTCCCTTCTCCGTCACCACGAGGAGCGTGGCATCCCGCTTCACGACCACCATGCCCACGACGCGGTCGTCCGGCGCCAGCTCGATGCCTTTGACGCCGGTGGTATCACGCCCCATCTCGCGCACGTCACTCTCGTGGAACCGCACCGACATGCCGTGCCAGGTAGCGAGCACGATGTCGTTAGTGCCGAAGGTGATCTGCACGTCAATGAGCTCATCGCCGTCCTCGATCTTGATCGCCTTGATGCCGGTCGACCGCGGATTCGAGTACCCGGACAGCGCGGTCTTCTTGACCGTGCCCTTGCGCGTGCAGAACAGCAGGTACTGATCGGCCGGAAAATCGCGCACGAACACCATCGACTGGATCTTGGTGTCGGCCGAGACGTTGATCAGGTTGACGATCGGCTTGCCCTTGGTCGCGCGTCCGGCCTGCGGGATCTCGTAGACCTTGAGCCAGTAGCAGCGTCCGTCGTCGGTGAAGACGAGGATGTAGTCGTGCGTCGACCCCACGTAGAGCGACTCGATGAAGTCCTCGTCGCGGAGCTCGGCCCCCGTGAGGCCCTTGCCGCCGCGCCGTTGTTTGCGGTAGGTGGAGATCGACGTGCGCTTGATGTAGCCCGAGTGCGACACGGTGACCACCATGTCTTCCTCGGCGATCAGGTCCTCGATCGAGAACTCGCCCTGGTCGCCTGTGATCTCGGTGCGGCGATCGTCGCCGTAGGTTTCCGTGATCTGTTGCAGCTCGTCTTTCATGAGCTTGAGGCGCTTGGGCTTCGAGTCGAGCAGTCCCCGCAGATCCTTGAGGGTGCCGCGACCGTCCTTGAGCTCGTCCTCGAGCTTCTCGATCTCCAGGCCGGTGAGTTTCGCCAGGCGCATGTTGAGGATAGCCTCGGCCTGGCGTTCGGAGAGCTTGAAGCGCGACTGCAGCTGCGCGCTTGCCGTCTCGGTATCCTCGGCGGCACGAATGAGCTTGATGACGGCGTCGATGTTGTCGACGGCGATCTTGAGGCCTTCGAGGATGTGTTCCCGCTCGAGCGCCTTGTCGAGGTCGAATTGCGTGCGCCGGACGACCACCTCGTGCCGGTGATTGATGTAGTGCACCAGGGCTTCCTTGAGCCCCATCACCCTCGGCACCAGCTGTCGCGTGTGCGAATCGGGGACGAGCGCCAGCATGATCACACCAAATGACGATTGCATCTGGGTGTGCTTGTACAACTGGTTGAGCACCACCCGTGGGATGGCGTCGCGCCTGAGCTCGATCACGATGCGCATGCCATCGCGGTCGGACTCGTTCCGCAGGTCGCTGATGCCTTCGATCTTCTTTTCCTTCACCAGGTCGACGATCTCCTTGATGATGTTCGTCGGGTTGACCTGGTAGGGGACTTCGGTGATGACGATCTGCGCCTTGCTGGTGGACTCCTTTTCCTCAATGATCGCACGCGCCCGCATGACGATCTTGCCGCGCCCCGTCTCCTGGTAGTCGGCAATCCCGCTGCGACCGTAGATGTAGCCGCCGGTGGGAAAGTCGGGACCTTTCACGTACTGCCGCAGGTCCGCGGTCTGCAGGTCCGGGTTGTCGATCAATGCGATCGTGGCGGCCACCACCTCACGCAGGTTGTGCGGCGGGATGTTGGTCGCCATGCCCACCGCGATGCCTGACGAGCCGTTGACCAGCAGATTCGGGAAGGCCGCTGGCAGGACCTTGGGCTCGGTGAGCCGGTCGTCGAAGTTGGGGGCCGTGTCGACTGTGTTCTTGTCGATGTCGGCCAGCAACTCCACCGCCATCGTGGTCAACTTGGACTCGGTGTACCGGTAGGCCGCCGCCGAATCGCCCTCGACCGAGCCAAAGTTTCCCTGGCCATCCACCAGCGGGTAGCGGAGCGAGAACTCCTGCACCATGCGCACCAGCGCGTCGTAGACGGCGGTGTCCCCGTGCGGGTGATACTTGCCTAACACTTCGCCGACCACCGTTGCACATTTCTTGTAGGCCCGTCCCGGGACGAGGCCAAGGTCGTTCATGGCGAAGAGAATGCGCCGGTGCACCGGCTTGAGACCGTCGCGCACGTCGGGTAACGCACGGGACACGATGACGCTCATCGAATAGTTGATGAACGACTCTTTGATCTCTTCGTCGATCAGGCGCGGGAGAATGCGCTCGCGCTGGTTGGGAGCGGTCATGGACCCTGGGCGGGGGGTGATTCGGGTACGGTCGTACAGACCCGGCAATATACCCGAATCGACGCCGAAAGACCAGTCTGGCGGCTGTCTGCAACCGTCTGTGTCGCAAGGACTTATGGCGCAGCTCATGACCTGTCTGTCGTGCGTCTCCAACCAGCGGATTTGCGACCCCTTCCGACCCTCGCCGTCTTCGAAACACCCCCCGGCGCGCTGCGGATCGGAGCGGGCGTATCGGACCCTTCGACGCGAGGCTAGAATGCGATGGAGGGCACTTCGCGCTGCCGAGCCGACAGGCAGGCGTTAGGCGGCGAGCCACGGACCAGAGGCACTCTCTCACCGGGAAGCGATCCATGAAGGCCTATGTCATGACGACTGGCGCCGTGTTTGGCCTGCTCACTCTGGCCCACATATGGCGCGTTGCCGTTGAGGGGCTCCACCTGGCGAGGGATCCGTGGTACGTGCTGATCACCGTCGCCACCGCGGCTTTGTGTCTTTGGGCCTGGCGCATACTTCGTTCGCCCGCGCGGTCGTGAACCGGGTGCGACCGCCTCGCGCCCGAGCGACGCGTCGGCAACCAGTGGCCCGTGCCGGGCTCGTGGCGACCGTCATGCTCGCCAGCGCGAGCCGTGGCGGGGCGCAGATCGCGCCGACAGGGCCGGGATTCAGAGCAGAGTACGTGGCCGAGTTGCGCGTGGCAGAGGATCACCTCGTCCGATTGGCCGAGGCGATTCCGGCCACGAAATACTCCTGGCGGCCCGCCCAGGGCGCGCGATCCATCAGCGAGGTGCTGCTGCATGTCGCCGGGTCGCACTTCAACATGCCACGCGTCCTCGGCGTCGCGCCGCGCGAAGGGATGGTGGGAGCTGACTACGACAAGTCGACCACCGACAAGCCCACCATCGTCGCGGCGCTCAAGGCGTCGTTTGCGTTCATGCGTCAGGGAATCGAGACACTGACTGACGCCGATGCCGAGAAGACGGTGCCATGGTTTGGCGCGACCAACACGTACCGCGGCGTCCTGTATTTCATGGCGCGGCATACCGGAGAGCACACCGGTCAGGTCATCGCCTATGCGCGGATGATCGGCGTCGTGCCGCCCTGGAGCGAGCGGGACTGATCAAGACCTCGGGAGAAGGAAGACGGGAGGCGGGCCCCGCATAAACTGGAAGCCCCTCTATCCTCTATTCGCTTTCTCTCTTCCCGCCCCTCATGCCTCGTTCAGCGCGCCTAACGGGTTGGCCGTCGCTGCACGTCGCGCTGGCCACCACGTCGCTAGAGCCGACGCGAGGGCCATTGCCGCAGACGACACAAGCACCGTCGTGAGATCAAACGGCCCCACTCCGTGAATCTGATTGGACAGGACCCGCGCCAGCGCCGCTCCCGCGAGTACGCCGATGATGACGCCGATCATGAGCACGACGCTGCCTTCTCTCAGGAACATCCCGACCACTTCGCGTCGCGTCGCGCCGAGTGCGATGCGAATGGCCACCTCGCGCTCCCGCTGCCGCGCTGCATAAGCGGTCACGCCGTAGATGCCGACCGTGGCAAGAAAGCCGGCGAAGATCGCGAAACCGGTGAGCAACGACGTGAGGAACCGTGTCTCCGCCAGTTCGCGATCGTCGCTCGCCAGCGCAAGCGGTTCGCTGACCATGACGCGCGAGTCGAGTTCCGCGATCAGCGTATGCAGTGGTTCGGACCACGATAGCGCCGGGCGATCCGACCGGAAATAGAAGCTGGCGAATCTGTCAGGCGGCTCCTGCAGGTATGCGGTGTACACCTCGCCACGTTCCTCGTCAGCGAAGCGCTGCCTGACGTCGCCTACCACGCCGACCACGGTGCGCCACTCGGACGGACGTGCGTTCGGAATCAACGGGTTCACGGTGCGCAGCCGCCGGCCGATCGCGCCTTGCGCCGGCCACAAGCGCAGCGCCAGGGTTTCGCTGACCACCACCACACGCTCCGTCCCGACGCGATCGGTCACCGTGAAGTCGCGGCCCTGCCGAAGCGTGATGCCGAGCGTCGCGAAGTAACCGGCGCTCACGGCGACCATCCCGGCGCTGGTCCCGCCACTCTCCATGCCTTCGGTTTGCACCAGGTGCTTTGGCGTTTCGACAAATGGCGGCCAGCTGGTGAACGCGACGGGCGATTGCGAGCGCGCCGAAATGCGTTCCGTCATCCGGTCGAGGAAGCCGAGGACCGACTGGGCATCGGGGAAGGCCCGTCCAGGGAAAGCGATGCGTGATCGCACGACCCGGTCGGACTCAAAGCCGCGATCGACACGCACGAGGTTGACCGCGCTGCGGATCATCAGACCGCAACCGACGAGCAGCGCCAGCGAACCGCCGATCTCGAAGGCAATCAGCAATGCTCGCACCCGTCGCATCGATCCGCCGTCGGTGCCGCCACGCCCGTCCCTGCGCAGCGTCTCCGCGAGCCGCCGCTGCCAGGGCGTCAGCAACGGAACGCACGCGAGCGAGAAAGCGATGATCAGACCCGCAACACCGATGATCAGCAGTACCGTGGGGTCGAGCGAGATCGCCGCCGTGCCACCGGGCGCTGGCTTACCGAGGCGCTCTTCGATCGATGGCCCCAGGGCGCGCAGCGCCGCGGCCGTCAGCGCCAGCCCGACGGCAACGGCTGCGCCGCAGATGATTGCGCTCTCGATCGCAAGCATTCGGACGATGTGACTCCGACCCGCACCAAGCGCCACACGCACGGCGACCTCCTTGAGTCGCCGCGCGCTCCGCAGCAGCACAAGGACCGCGACGTTGGCGCAGACGATCATGAGCGCCAGTGCCGCGGCAACGGTGACGGCGATCAGGAAGGGTCGGAGCTCGTTCACATAGCGGCCATGAGCGGACTCGAGCTGTACACCGGTCCAGTCCGCCGGGATCGACGTGCCCACGGCCCGTGCCGCCTCCGTGATCCGGTGCTCGGCGAGGCCAACCGGAACGCCTTCGCGCAGTCGGACCATGTAGGTCCGCACGCGCGATTGCAGCGGGAGCAGCAGATCGACGGTGGCACGACTGTCGCGTCCGTAATAGAAGTCCGGCGGCAGGACCCCAACAATGCGCAGCGACAGCGATTCTCCCGCCTCACTCTCCAGCTCGACCCTCAGCAGCTGGCCAACGATGGCTGAGTCTCGGCCGAAACGGTTCGCCCACAGCGAGTGACCGATCAGTGCGACCTGATCCGACGCCGGCGCGTAGTCCTGTTCGGCCAGCGACCGGCCGAGCACGGCGCGGACCCCAAGTCCCGCCAGGAAGCCCGGATCGACGCGGAGGCCACGGGCGGGTTGCGCGTAACCGCCGTTGGTGAGGTAGTACGTCTCACTCGACGACGCGATCGGATACTCGACCACATCGCTGACCGACGCCCAGTCCAGTGATGACATACCGGCGGGCTCCCATGGCCCTGGCGGCGCATAGCGGACGTGGTACAGGCGCTCGGACTCCGGGTACGGCAGTGAGCGGAGGAGATAGGCGTTGGTGACAGCCATCGCGGCCGCGGCGAGGCCGAAGCCTAACGCGAGCGACAGGACGGCGGTCAGCGTGAAGCCGCGGGTGCGCCATAGCGCGCGTCCGGCGAGGCGAACGTCGCGCACCATGTGGTCGAGCCACGCCCATCCCCACGTGTCGCGGGCCTCCTCCCGCAGGCGCAGGGTGTTCCCGAAGCGACGCGCATCGTCCATCTGGTCACGGTGCGCTTCCATCTCCTGCCGCAGCGCCTCTTCGTGGTGGCGTCTCCGGAGGAGGTATGCGACGCGGCGCACCCAGTCGCCGACGACGCTCATCACCTGTCCTCACGCATTGTCGAGCACCAGCGCGATCGCAGTCGAGACCTGCCGATAGTTGGCGCGTTCGATCGCCAGCTGCTTGCGACCAGCCGGTGTCAGCCGGTATTCGCGCACCGTTCGGCCAGTATCCGACACGGCGGGAGCGGCCTTGAGCCAGCCTTTCAGCAGCAGCTTCTGCAGTGCGGGGTACAGCGACCCTTCTTCGACGCTCAGCTGCTCGTTGGACAACTGCGAGATCCGGCGCGCGATCGCATAGCCGTGCAGCGGCCGGCTGGCGAGGACGCGCAGGACCAGCATCGCCAGGGTACCAGGGGGCAGGCCGTCGTCTCGAGGCATAGTTGACCTATGCCTAGTTTACCGTCGCCTCCGGTACGCTGTCAATGCGGAGGACTTCGCCAGGCTCATCGAGCGCCCCTGGGGCGGCATCGCCGCCGACTGCCGGCCGGAGCACACGATCGCTCGTGGCGTCGCCGACGGATTGCACAGCAAGCGACGACCGTAAGGTCCGATCAGGCGCTCAGATGAATGGCGGTACGCCACGGGCGAAGATCTTTCCGGGGTTCATGATGTTCCGTGGGTCGAGCGCTGTCTTGATCGCCTGCATGACGGGCAGCAGATCCCCGTGTTCTTTCGTTAGCGATCCCATCTTCCCGAGCCCAACACCGTGTTCGCCCGTGCAGGTGCCACCGCAGGCAATGGCGCGGTCGATCAGCCGGTCGTTCACCTGTGTCGCGCGGGCGAGTGCCGCGGCGTCGTGGGGATCGATCAGGAGCAGCAGGTGGAAGTTGCCGTCGCCCACGTGGCCGACCAGCGGTGCGTAGACACCGCTCGCCTGGAGGTCCTCGCGCGTCTCGCGGATACAGGCTGCCAGCTGCGAGATGGGGACGCAGACGTCGGTCGTCCACGAACGCGCCCCCGGGCGCATGGCAAGGCCGGCAAAATACACCGCGTGGCGCGCCTCCCACAGGCGATGCCGTTCGTCTTCTGTCGTCGCCGAGGCGTGTACATGCCCCTCATGGGCGGCGACCAGTTCACGGACCGCGTCGAGCTGTTCGGCGATCGCCGGCTTGCTGTAGGCGTGCAGCTCGAGAAAGAGCGTCGGAAGCTCGGGGTAGCCCAGGCCGCTGAACGCGTTGACGGCGTGCACGGTGAGATCGTCCAGGAGCTCGATGCGGGCCAGTGACACGCCCGACTGCAGGAGCGCAACGACCGCGTCCACCGCGGCCGTGATGCTGGGGAACGCGCACACCGCGGCCGCAATCGCGTCGGGCACGGGGTGCAAACGCAGCGTGACCTCGGTGATCACGCCTAACGTGCCCTCGGAGCCGATGAACAGTCGTGTGAGATCGTACCCCGCGGCCGATTTTCGCGCCCGCCCCCCGGTGCGGATCACGCGTCCGTCGGCAAGGACTACCGTTAGGCCCAGCACACTCTCCCGCATGGTACCATACCGCACCGACGTGGTGCCGGAGGCTCCCGTTGCCACCATACCGCCCAGCGTTGCGTCGGCGCCGGGATCGACGAAGAAAGCGGCGCCCGTGCCGCCGAGCGCGCGGGTGAGCTGCAGCCGCGTCACCCCCGCTTGCACGGTGACATCCATGTCGTCCACGCTGGTGCGCTCGATGCGGTTCATGCGCGTCAAGTCGAGCGATACGCCACCGTGGACCGCGGCGACGTGCCCTTCGAGCGAGCTTCCGGCGCCGTAGGGAATCACCGGTGCATCGTGTGTCGCACACACCCTCACGATGGCGCTCACCTCGTCGGTGGTCTCGGGATACACGACGACGTCAGGCGGATAGGGGGCCAGATGTGTCTCTCCCCGCCCATGCTGCGCCAGCTCCGACTCGGCGCGCGTGAGTCGGTCACCAACAATCGATGACAGCGACTGCACCAGGGACGCGACGTCCCGGATACGCGGAGCGTTGGAGGGCATGGCGGGGCGTGGAGTTGGAGAATGGAGAAATGGGGAATAGAGAGTGGAGAATAGGGTAGAGAATGGAGAATAGAGAGTGGAGAATGGGGATTGGGGATTGGGGATTGGGGACCTTGGAGGGCTTCCGCGCGGTGTCAACCGTGACCCACTCGACCGCGCCTGCGGGAGGCGCGATACTCGAGGCAGCGGGCGCATTCTCGAGTCTCTATTCTCTATTCTCCATGCGGCACCGCATGCGACTGTCCCTGTGCCTTGGCGCGATCCTGCTCGGCGGCTTCTCGGTTGCCGTCGCCCGATCGTCGACCACGTCACTCTGCACAGTGCGCGACACGACAGTGCTACACCCAAGCGCGGACCTCTATTGTATGGAACTGGTCCCGCGTCCCGAGGCTGGCGCGGCAACTGGGATGGTGGAGCTCGGGCGTGCCCTTTCGCCATTCGACGTCGCGCTGACCATGGAAGGCTCGCTGCGCTACGACGCCACGCTCGAGCTTCGAGAACTTCCTCCCCCACAGTCGTTAGGCCCCTACTCGGCCTACGTCGCGTGGATCTCCCAGCCATCGCTCACGCCGATGGTGAAGCTCGGAGTCGTTCGCAACGGGCGGACGCCAGTAGGCGAGATCACGTTCGACAAGTTCCTGGTCTTCGTGACGGCCGAACGCACGGCGAATGTCACGGAGCAGAAGGGGAAGGTCGTGCTGCGTGGGCTGTCGCCCAGTATTCGAATGCAGCAGCACTCCATGGAGATGCCCAGCTCGAATCCGGCGCGGGGACACGAGGGGCATGACACGGCCACAGGCACCGCTCCGGGCGCGCCACGATGGTTCATGCCACCCCATCGCCCCAAGCAGCGGATGCTACCGATGCCAGGTGTGGATGAGCTGGTCCCATCGGTGACGCCGTTTCTCCCAGGTGTCTCGAACGTCCGCGCACTCCCGGAGGCAACGCCGCGACGGCTCCTTCAGCTCGGGGACGGGGACACCCTCGACCTCACAGCCTCACTCGTCAGACGCACGATTCAGGCCCGCCAGCTCGTGATGTACGCCTACAACGGACAATACCCCGGCCCGCTTCTGCAGGTCGACGAAGGCGCGACGATCGTCGTGCGTTTCCACAATGCCATCGACCTTCCGAGCGCGGTGCACTGGCACGGCGTGCGCCTGGAGAACGCGAGCGACGGGGCCGTCGGCGTGACCCAGGATGAGGTCGAGGTCGGCGGGAGCTTCCGCTATGTCGTGCGCTTCCGCGACGCGGGGATCTACTGGTACCACCCGCACCTCCGCGAGGACATCCAGCAGGACCTGGGGCTGTACGGGAACATTCTCGTGAGGCCCAAACGACCGGACGCTTTCGGTCCCGCGAACCGTGAAGAGACACTGATGCTCGACGACCTCTTGCTCGGCGAGCAGGGGCTCGTGCCGTTCGGCGCGGACCATGCGACGCACGCGCTGATGGGACGGTTCGGCAACGTGTTGCTGGTCAACGGCGCCACGCGCTATCGGTTCGACGCACGTCCCGGAGACGTCGTGCGGTTCTACCTCACCAACGTGTCGAACACGCGGACCTTCAACCTCGGGTTTCCAGGCGCGCAGATGAAGCTCGTCGGCGCCGACATCGGCCGGTACGAGCAGGAGGGCTGGGTGCGGGCCGTGACGATCGCGCCGGCGCAACGCTACATCGTCGACGTGCGCTTCCCCACCGCGGGCCGGTACGCACTGGTGAATCAGGTGCAAGCCATCGACCACGTCGTGGGCAACTTCTTCCCAGAAGTCGACACGTTAGGCTTGGTGGTGACCTCTGGCGCGGCGGCCCGCCCGGACCACCGCCGCGCCTTTGCTCGCTTACGGCTGAACCGCGACGTGGTCACCGATATCGACCGGTACCGTCCCTGGTTCGACAAGGCACCGGACAAACACCTCGTTCTCACGCTCCGCCTTGGCACACTCCCGTTTGGTGTCATGCAGATGCTCCGCAAGGACGCCGCATATGCGCATCCGGTCGAACTGAGCGGCACGATGCCAATGATGGACTGGCTGGCGACGACGCGAGACGCGGAGTGGGTGCTACGCGACCCGGCGACCGGCCACGAGAACATGGACATCCGGTGGTCTTTCCGGGTCGGCGACGTGGTCAAGATCCGCCTGGCCAACGACCGCACATCGCTACACCCGATGCCGCACCCGATCCACCTGCATGGACAGCGCTTCCTCGTCCTCTCGCACAATGGCGTGCCGAGCACCAATCTTGTGTGGAAGGACACCGTACTGCTGCCCGTGGGAAATACAGTGGACGTGCTCGTGGAGATGTCGAATCCCGGCAAGTGGATGATGCACTGCCACATCGCCGAGCATCTGCAGAGCGGGATGATGGGGGTGTTTGAAGTGCAGGAGGGAGTGGGTAGTGAATAGCCGATAGGCGGTGCTACGCGTCGTCACTCAGGAGAAATCGTTATGTGTCAAGGTCTTGCTCGGCGATTCGTCTGTGCGTTCATCCTCGCACTCGCTTATCGGTCTGCACAGGCTCAGACTCCCCTTTCCGAGACCACACGCGGCTTCGTTTCCGTCGACGCAGCGGTCGTCGCGCTGACGCATGTCACGGTGATCGATGGCACTGGCGCCGCGCCGAAGGCCGATCAGACGGTGATCATCGCCAATGGGCGGATCCGGACCGTGGGACCATCAGGCAGCGTCGCGACACCACAAGGCGCCACCGTGATCGACGGCTCCGGGCACACGGTCATCCCGGGGATGATCGGGATGCACGACCACACATTCTACACAACCGCAGCAGGTCGCCGAGCACAGCTGAATACGAGCGCGCCGCGTTTGTACCTGGCATCGGGGGTGACGAGCATTCGCACGACGGGGAGCATCTCGCCGTACGCCGAGATCAGCCTGAAGGACCAGATCGAGAAGGGCAAGGTGCCGGGACCGCGGATGCACATCAGCGGACCGTACCTGACCGGACCGGACGATGTGGTGGAGCGAATGCACATCACCACGCCGGAGCAGGCGCGTCGCGTGGTGAACTACTGGGCCGACGAAGGGGCGACGTGGTTCAAGGTCTACACGGAGATCAGCCGGGAGAATCTGCGCGCCATCACCGATGCGGCGCATCGCCGCGGCGTGAAGGTGACGGGGCACCTCTGCTCGGTGGGCTACAAGGAAGCGGTGGAAGCGGGCATCGACGCGCTCGAGCACGGCCTCATGGCCAACCTCGAGTATGTTCCTGGCAAACGCCCCGATGCCTGTCCGGCGCTCGATCGTGACACCTACCTGACGCTCGACGTCAACAGCGCCAACGTGCAGGGCACGTTCAAGGCCATGATCGCCAGAGGGGTGGCGATGACGTCGACACTGGCGGTCTATGAGATCTCGGTGCCAAATCGACCGCCCCTGGATCCCCGCGTGATGGAGGCGATGAGTCCGGAGGTGCAGCGGGAGTACACGGCGACACGGGAGCGCATCGCGGCGAATGCGGCGACGAGCACCGCCCACACGATGCTCAAGAAAGCGATGGAGTACGAGATGGCGTTCGTCAAGGCCGGAGGCTTGCTCGCCGCCGGTGTCGACCCGACGGGCAACGGTGGTGCCCTTCCCGGCTACGGTGACCAACGCAACTACGAGCTGCTGATCGAGGCAGGGTTTACACCGGCGCAGACGGTGCAGATCATGTCGGCCAATGCCGCCAGGGTGTTAGGCGCCGACAAGGACCTCGGCACGGTGACGGCGGGGAAGATCGCCGACCTGGTGTTGATCCGTGGGGAATTGCCGAGTGATCCGGCCGCCATCCGCAACGTCGTCACCGTGTTCAAGGGCGGACTCGGCTTCGACTCGGCGAAGCTGATCGCGTCGGTGAAGGGGCTGGTCGGAGTGAGGTGATGGGTGACACGCGATGGGCGGTACGGCGAGATCTGGCTTCGCTGTTGACGGCGAGTCACGAAGTCCACGGAGGCGAAATCGTCCAGGCCGCGCCTACGCCGTAGAGTCTTACGATGGCGCCCACCGGTCGCGTGCGACCGCGGTATGACGCGTGCATACCGCTGTAGAACGTGAACTGCTGCTTCGCGTCGATCGTGACGTCGAGGATTCTGGTCCAGCTGCCGTTGACACGACGGTGGACTTCCATTTTCAGCTCGTTGTGCTCATCACCATTACATGCACCGAGGTACGTCCGCGAGTTGGTGCCGGTGTCGTAGTAGACGTCCGCACCCGGATAGAAGGTGTACGAGCCGGCCTGATTCTGGAGATGCGCCGCGGCGCGATGCTTCGTGATGCCGACGAAAGCGTCCTTCCAGTCGCTGATCCAGACTCTTGAGCCGTTGCAGACATTGAACCCGGATCCCGGATCGTTGATGCTGCCGGTCGACGGCCGGAGCAACGAGAGTTGTCGCGGCTTCGCGCGTCCGTCGGTGCGGAGTGCGTGATCGCGGTACAGCTGTTCGGGCACCGGTCGGTCACGCCGCCCGAGGGCCAGCAGGATCTCGAGCGGCGTGGCGTCGCGGCGCTTCACCATTTCGAGGGAGACGACGCGCGATCCCGCGCGCCCCAACTCGGCAATGCCTACGTGGCCATCGCCGAGGTCGACGAATGAGATGCGGCCCGCTCCCTCGAGCTCGACGCGTGCGAGTTCCGGAGCGACCTCGGTGCCGCCTGTCTCAGCGTCCTCTCCCCACTCGACGGGCATCGGTGGGAGCTGCGACACGCGCGGAGCGCCGGTGACGTCCAGGCCGGCGCATGCGCCGGTCACGAGCAGCGCCACGGCGGCGAGAAGGCGCCCGAACGCGCCCCCACGGGCCCGTCGAGCGCTGGTGTTGCGCTGTGCCGATGTGCGCATCATGTATCCCGTCCGTTCCCCGCGCCGCCACTCCAATGCCTTCTGGGAGTAGTGTAGAACCGATCCCCTGATCGAGACACTGGGGAAAGTCCGGGCACGCACGTCAGCGATCGGTACCGGGCGATGGTCTCGAGTCCCGCGACCTCCGGACGCGACGCCAGGGTGAGCGAGCTGCGCGCGCGGTGTATAATACCGCATGACCATCTCCACTCGCCTTCACTCTTCCGCGATCGTTGCGCTGTGCACGCTCGCCCTGGCCTGCTCGTCCGAACGCGGCGCACCTAACGATTCGGCCGCTGCCGCCGCGCCGCCACCGGCTCCAGCGCCGGACGTGCGGATGCGATTCGACGACCTGGCCGCGAACCCTGGGCAGGTGCGGTCGACGCCGATCGATGGCGGCGTGCACGTCGTCACGGGCCCCGCCCTGATCATGTACGACGGGGCCGATACCGTGAGCGGCAACTACACCGTACAGGCGACCTTCAAGCAGATGAAGACGCCCACGCACCCGGAAGCCTACGGCATCTTCGCGGCGGGCACTGACATGACCGGCCCCAAGCTGAGCTACCTGTATTTCCTCGCCCGCGGCGACGGAAAGTTCATGGTCAAGCATCGCGCCGATACGGCGACGGTCCACACGATCGTGGACTGGAAGGCCAATCCTGCCGTCGCAGTCCAGGACAGCGCCGGTCAGGCCACGAACGCGCTCACCATGACCTTCGGCGCGGATAGCGTGACGTTCGCGGTCAACGGGACGCAGGTGCACAGTATCCCACGCGCGACGCTGGAGTCTGGCCCGGACCACGCCGGGACCATCGGGTTCGCCGGCGTCCGGGTCAACCACAACATCGACGTGCAGGTCACCGGTTTCCGCATCACGCGGATGTGAGCCCGGCATTTCACCGCGAGAGGCATCCCCTAACGTCGCCCGAGTCTGCGCTCCACGCGACGGCGGGCCGCCTCGACCGGTGATTTGCCGTGCTCGGCTGCCTCACAGAAGATCTCCGTGAGCCGCGCATCCATGCGTTGGATCTCCGCCTCAATCTTGGGGAATGAGGCTCCCTCGTCGACCATGGCGAGCGACACTGCCCCGGCGCCGTTCACCACATAGTCGGGCGCGTAGAGAATGTCACGCGCGACGAGGCGTGCCTGGTGCTTCACGACATGCTCGGATTGAACGAGGGTTTTTCTCCCAGGTTCCTGAAACGCTACGCCGAGCTTGGGAAAGCGACGAAAGAGGCGATCGGGAAGTTCGGTGCCGACGTTCGAGACGGGACGTATCCCGGGCCCGAGCACACGCACGACGGGTGACCGTCGTCGCCCGGATCGAGCGACTGGGCGGCGGCGCGCCGGAGCAGCGGTTGCGCGAACTCGAGACCGCCGGGCCGCGTGGGCGCGTGCCGAAACAGGCGGCGGTCAATCAGGTCATCGAGACTCCTGGTGAGCGCCGCGGGCGAGAGCTCGGAGATTTCGAGCAGGCGACCCGGAGTGAAGGGCGAATCCACCATCGACGCGATGTCGACGATCCGGCGCGTCGCTGCGTCGAGTTTGGCTAGCCGACCCAGAATCGCGGCGCGAACGCCCGAGGGAATGGGGAGCTCCCAATCGGGATGGACGTCGCCGGCCTTCCAGTCTCCCATGCCAGTGGGCATCAACCAGCCCTGGTCTGCCAACGTCGACACCAGCTCCGCGACGTAGAACGGGTTGCCGCCTGTATCCGAGAGCAAGCGCACGGCGAGTGCGTGCCGTTCGTGGTCGCGCATCCCGAGCATCGAGGCGAGCATCGCATCGACGCCTCCTAACGAGAGCGGCTGCAGTTTGAGTCGTTGCACGCGCGCAGCGGCCAGGCCCTGCGCCAGCGGTCGATGCCGAGGCTCATCACAGCGGGTGATGAGGAGGAGCATGACACGGCGCGGGACGACGTGCGCCAGACCGGCCAGCAGCGCCTGGGTGGCTGCGTCGGCGTCGGACACGTCATCGAGCACGACGACGATCGGACGCTCCTCGGCCACGGCGGCGAGCGCGTCACTGACTCCGTCGACGAGGGCGCGATCAGTTCCGCGAGCGTCAGGCAGATTGGAGAAATCGTGCCGCACCCAGGGCGCCACACGCGCGAGCTCGGCCAAGGCGCGCGGCGCCGCGCCGGCGAGGCCTCGCGCCTCTCGCAAGTCCTGAAGCAGCTCGCGGGCGATGCCGAACGGCTCCAGCGTCATCGCCGGGTCAGTCTCGCCGCCACTCCGCGCTCGAAGCACCACCATCCGATCGCCGCGCGACGTCGCGGCGCGGAGGAACTCCTGACAGAGCCGCGTCTTGCCAATCCCCCGATCTCCTTCGATGAGCACGATCGCGGGGTGACCCTCACGAACGTCGTCCCACGCGGCGTGCAGCTCGGCGAGCGCCGCGTCGCGTTCCACCAGGTCCGGCGCGAAGACCGCCACGGCACCCGGACCCCGCCCACGCGGTCGGTGCGCCGCGTCGTCTTCGAGTTGGCGACCCAGTTGCTCCAGGGCGGCCGACGGCTCTTCGTTCAGTTCCGCGCGCCACCGCGCGACGAACGCGGCGTGCAGCGATACCGCTTCGGTGATCCGCCCCGTCATCCGCAGCGCATGCATCCACGGGAGGTGCCCCCGTTCGTCGAGCGGGAACCCCTGCCCCCAGCGCGATGCCCACCGCTCCACCGCCCGCCAGTCGCCACGCTTGAGAGCGTCCGCGGTGAGTCGCGTGAGTGCGACCACGAGTTGGCGGCGCAGACGCTCGCGTTCGGATTCGAGCCAGATGCGGAACGGCTCGGCGCCCACGTCGTCCATGGTCTCGAGGAAGTCACCATGCCATCGCGCCACAGCCGCTTCGAACTGTCCGGCGGCGGTTTCGCACTCGAAGGTGGTCGCGTCGAGCTCAACCGCATTTGCGTGGAGCGTCACACGATCGGCCTGGACTTCGAGCCCGTCGCCAATGGCGCGACGCAACTCGAGAAGGGCCTGACGCAGGGACTGTCTCGCGCGCGAGTCGTCGCGATCACCCCACAGCAGGCGCGACAGGCGCTCGCGGGGGATGGCACGCGGAGACTGCCGAGCCAGGTAGGCCACCAGCACGAGCGCCTTGCGCCGACCACACAGGCGTACTGCCGAGTCACCACAAACTCGGGGTTGCCCCAGGGTCCAGAGTGTGATGGCGGAGTGCGGCCTAACGTCAGTCGCCATCGCGATTTGCCATCCGGTTGACGGAGCGTTGCGCCGTGGTGGGTAGCATTTCGGGTGAGTGGGTGCAACAGCGCGCGGCAACGGGGTCGCGCGATTCACATGAGAGGGGAGGAGGCAATATGCGAGCCGAACTCAAAGCCCTGGCGTCGACCATCGGCATGATTCTCGGCGCCTGCGTGGAGGCGCCGTCCACCGGCCTGCCGTCTGGAGAGCCGTCACGTGCGACGGTCGAGGCAGGCAGCGAGCAGGTAGGGCCCAACGACTACATCGTCGTGCTGAAGGACACCGAACGAGACGTGGGCGCCACGTCGTCGCGGCTGGCGACGTTGGCGGGGACGACCGTGAAGGTCACGTGGGAGCACGCGCTCAAGGGATTCCTCGCCGACGTCTCTCCGGGAGCGTTGGAGCGGCTACGCAGCGATCCGGCCGTGGCGTTCGTCGAGCGAGATGCCATCGCGACCCTCGACTCAGATGTCGGCGCACAGGTAGTGCAGCCGGTGCCCAACAACTGGGGCCTGGACCGCATCGACCAGCGCCTGCTTCCGTTGAACGGAACCTACCGATACCTCCGCACGGGTGGTCCGCCGGGAGTGGTGATTCACGCGTACGTGATGGACAGCGGGATCAACCCGGCCCACACGGAATTCATCGGCAGCCTGGGCGCGGGCATCTCGTTCGTCCCCGGCGTGCCTTCACTCATCGACTGCAATGGTCACGGGACGTTCATGTCGAGCGTCCTGGGCGGAACGGTGAACGGGGTTGCCAAGGGAGTGATCATCCACCCGGTCAGGGTGTTCGGTTGCTCCGGGACGGCGCCATTCTCTCGCATCATCACCGCCGTGAACTGGGTGCAACTACATGACATTGGTCCAGCGGTCACCCTGATGCCCTTCGGTGGGCCGTTCAATGGAGCCGTCAACGCGGCGGTCAACACCCTCGTTCTTTCCGGCAATTCGGTCACGGTGAACGCGGGCAGCTCCGGCGGAAACGCGTGCAACTTTTCGCCCGCAAGTGCAGTACACGCCATCACCGTTGCCGCCACCGGTACCGGCGGCGGGATACCACCAACGTTCCCTGATGCGCTATCGCCGTTCAGTGCCACCGGGCCGTGTGTGGACCTGTATGCACCGGGCTTCAACATACGCGGCGCGTTCTGGACATCCCCGGTCGCGACGACCATCTGGAGCGGCACGGCGGGAGCGTCGGCGCACGCCGCAGGTGCGGCCGCCCTGCTGCGTGACAAGTTCCCGTTGCTGAGCGCGCTCGCCGTGCGCAACAGCCTCGTGTTGAACGGCACGTTGGTTCCGGGATTGCCGGGCAGGCTCCTCTACATGGGCTACATCGGCTAGCGGCACACCGCTCGGCGTTAGGCATGCGCGGCGCGGGCGTTCAGGCGCACGGGGTTGCCCGAGGGTCCAGCCACGATGCGAGGAAAAGCACGGGGTTGCCCCAGGGTCCAGTGAGAGATGGTGTTCCTGACTAACGCGTATGAGCATCGCGAGTTGACACGCGTTTGACGGAGGATTGCGCCCGACTCGCTAGCATGTGCCTGCATGAGAGTACCAGCGCGCGCGGTATGGGGCTGCGCGTGATCTATTTGGGAGAGGAGGAGGGAAGATGCGAAAGGAACTGAAGCTTCTGTCGTCGACCGTAGCCTTTGCGGCGATCGCCTGCGTTGACACCCCGCAGACCACGGGACCGCGCGCAGTGGAACCGTCGCTCACCACGAGTGAGGCCGGCAGCGATCAGGTAGGGCCAAACGACTACATCGTCGTGCTCAAGGACACCGAGGGCAACGTAGGCGCCGCATCCGCGCGCCTCGCGAGCCTGGCTGGTGCCACCGTGAAGGTCACGTGGGATCAGGCGCTCAAGGGATTCCTTGCCGACGTCCCACCGGCCGCGCTCGAGCGTTTGCGCAACGATCCCGCCGTGGCATTCGTCGAGAAAGACGCGATGGCCTATCCTGACCAGGACGTGACTCCGCAGGCCGTGCAGGCGGTTCCGCTCAACTGGGGTCTGGACCGCATTGACCAGCGGCCCCTGCCCCTGAACGGACTGTACCAGTACTTCCGCACGGGAGGCCCCCCAGGCGTCGTCATCCACGCCTACATCATCGACAGCGGGATCAACCCGGGGCATACCGATTTCATCGGCAGTCTGGGGGCAGGCGTTTCCTTCGTTCCCTTGTCGCCGAGTGTCGTCGATTGCAACGGCCATGGGACACACGTGTCGAGTACCCTTGGTGGGAACGTCCACGGCGTAGCAAAGGGTGTCATCATCCACCCGGTCCGGGTGTTCGGCTGCACCGGTGGCGCGCCGTTCTCGCGCATCATCAATGCCGTGAACTGGGTCCAGCTGAATGACATTGGCCCGGCCGTGACGAACATGAGTCTCGGCGGCGGATTCAGCGCCGCGACCAATCTCGCGGTCAACAACCTCGTCCTGTCTGGCAACTCGGTCTCGGTCGCAGCAGGGAACAGCAACCTGAACGCATGCGGTACCTCGCCAGCGAGCGCGGCAAACGCCATCACGGTCGGGTCGACGGGAGAGGGTGCCGGGTTGCCGCCGCTGTTCCGCGACATGCGATCCTCGTTCTCGAACTTTGGCCCGTGTCTCGATATCTTCGCGCCGGGTCGCAATATCCGCGCGGCCTGGTGGACGTCGCCGGTGGCCACTGCGTTCCTGAGCGGCACGTCGATGGCCTCGCCGCACGTGGCCGGTGCTGCGGCGCTGCTGCGTGATAAGTTTCCGTTGCTGAACGCCTTTGGTGTGCGCAACACCCTGGTCGCGCAGGCAACGCTCGGCGCAGTCATCAATGCCGGCGTGGGCTCACCCAACCGGCTGTTGTACATGGGGTTCATCCAGTAGCGATCCGCACGGCACGCCCGGCGGCCGGGCGGTGCCAGGCAAGTGAAGGACAGCAGTATTTGGAGGCGGTGGGCGCACCAGGCGTTCACCGCCTCTCTCGTTTGACCCTCAGGTGGCCCGGGATGCGTATCGAGGACAAACAGCAGATGGCCTTGATCGCCATCATGAATGCTCTTTCTCCCCCGGAGCGGCTTCCTCCTGCTGCCGTTGGGTTGCCTGGCGGCGGTGTGTTCGCGTCGGGCGGCTACGACGGTCAGGGCGCATCGACCGCGGCATGGGTGTGGCGTCCCTGACTTCGCTCGCTACAACAGCAAGCGCTACAGATCGGCGGCCAATTCACTCGTGAGCTGGGCGGCAGACACTTCCTTGCATCCGCTCGCATTCTGGCCAGACCACAGCGGTGAGAAATCACCAGAGCCTCGCTGTTCAGCCCTGGCGCGCAGGGGAGCGATGGCAGCGGCAGCCAAGGGGAACGGGGGCGTCGCGGCATTGATTGGGCCCAGCTCTTTCATGATGTGGTTCACGATCGAGCGGGCGGGTCGGCCGGTGAAGAGGTTGGTGAGCGCCGTGTGGCGGGCGGCCTGACTCTTCAGCGCAGCGCGATGCACGGCGCTTGTAGTGGCCTCAGGACATAGGAGATACGATGTCCCGACCTGCACGCCCGCTGCGCCGAGCGCCATTGCCGCCGCCACACCTCTCGCATCGGCGATTCCGCCGGCGGCAATGACCGGAAGGCGCACCGCCTGCACGACCTGCGGCAACAGCGCGAACGTACCGACCTGGGTCGTGAGGTCGTCCGTCAGGAAGATGCCACGGTGCCCGCCCGCCTCGAGACCCTGCGCAATGATGGCATCGACCCCGCGTGCTTCGAGCCAACGCGCCTCTTCAACGGTCGTGGCCGAAGAAATGACCTTCGAGCCCCAGGCCTTCACTCGCGCGACGAGGTCGGCCGACGGCAAGCCGAAGTGAAAGCTGACGACCGCAGGCTCGAGGGCTTCCAGCACGTCTGCAGCGTCGGAACTGAAGGGGGCGCGGCCCGGCCCGCCGGGAATCGCGTCTGCATCAATCCCATGCTCTCGGTAATACGGCGACAGCATCGCTCGCCAGGCCGCTTCGCGCTCGTCGTCGGGCGTGGGCGGCGTGTGGCAGAAGAAGTTCACATTGAACGGCCTGTCCGTATGCGTCCTGATCGCCGCCAGTTCAGCGCGCATGGCGTCGAGCGTGAGCAGGGCACACGGCAGTGACCCAAGGCCGCCAGCGTTGCACACTTCCACCGCAAGCGCGCTGCCCTGCACACCTGCCATTGGTGCTTGAATGATCGGGAGTTGCAGACCAAGGAGTTGTCGCAGCGTCATCGTTTTGGAGTCCAGGTCATTCCTAGCCGACCATACCGACGCGACCACGGACACGGTCACCCCACCAGTAGAACACCGCTTGGCACAGCAAGAGCACGGCGACCACGGCGGTGATCGAAACCTCCGGACGCCGTTCTTGGACGGGGAGTGAAAGGGCGGCCAGGGTGCTGAACACGGCGACCGCGATCACACCAAGGGCAAGCGTTCGTCCGAGTCGGTTGCTCTGCATGGTGACCGAAACTGGGAAGTGGTCGGCCATCCGGCAACCCCGAGGGGTGGACGTCGGGACGCCGGGACGCAGGGACTAGAACGTTGGTACGATGCGGGCCGGGATCGGCGCCTTGGCCTGAGGCTGCCTTCATCAGAACGTCTACGATTAATGAAGCGCAGTACGATCACTGCTGCGGCCCGAATTGCCGCTGCCTGGGTACCGGCGTCCGCGACTTCCGACTGGCAGGCAGCTCGTCATGCCTTTGCTTCTTGCCGGAGTCGCTGAGCGGCGAGCGCGCCTGCCACCGACGACTGGGTCCGCTCGCGGCGTGCCATTGGCGGCCTCGTTCAAACGCGCGCCCCGGCATGCCTAACGGTTTGCCTCCATGCGCGCGCCCGCTTGCCGTCGGCGTCGGAACGCCGCTTCGAGCAGCACCGCGGCGAGCACACCCGACGCGTACGCGCCAAGGTCCCGCGGATCGAAGTCGCTGCCCAACACGAGATGACCTGGGGCGGTCCGCCGCGCGGCATCCAGGGCTGAGGCATGATACAGCTGACTGAATTCGACTCCTCCACAGACGGCGAGCGCCGCGAGTCCACGGCGCCACGCCGCCGCGCGTGGCATCATCGCTCCCATCCACCAGGTCATCATCAGCGCCCAGATCCCGTCGCCGAGCACGTCGCGCGCGGTGGGGGACAGGATCGCACCGCGACGCTGGACGAGCAGTCCCAGGGCGATTGATCCAAGAGCCAGCGCGATGAACAGCAGGCGATCCCGGTTCCAGGGCGACGTCGGTACGGCTGGGTCCTTCGTCGTGCCGGTCATCGACCGTCGCGGCTGCCTGCATGGCTGACCAGGAAGTCACGCACCTCGGTGGGAGAACGGAGGATGATGACGCGCTGCTCCTGGTCGCACCCGCCTAACAGCTCGAGCACTCTGGGTAGACTCTTCTTCGGATAGTTCCATATCCAGCGGACAAACTCCCAGTCCGGTAACTGCTCAGGGCACTCCGGGTTCAGATCGGCCCGCGCTCGCCCCCGATGTCGGATGGATCGCCGGATCACACGATACAGGCATTGCACCCGTGACAGATCGAGCAGGATGACGGTGTCGGCGGCTCGTACGCGCTCCTCCAGTGTACCCCCGTAGTTGCCATCCATGATCCAGGACTCGCGCTCGAGCAACTCCGCGACGCGCGCTTTCCACACGTCGCGCGGTGTCTCTCTCCAGCCCGGCTGCCAGAACAGCGCATCGAGATGGATGATCGGCAGCCCGAGTTGTTCACTCAGTTGAGCTGCCAGTGTGGATTTCCCGGCTCCCGCGGATCCGATGATGAGAGCCTTTCGCATGGGGTACCGCGCCAGGTTAGCCAGAGTCTCAGGAAGTTCATCGCCGCGGGCGTCGACCCACGCGACGATTCCGTCACGTCGCGTCGGAGGCCAGCCGCATGAACCGGACGTGGTGCTTCGCCGTCCAGCTGAAGGGACGCCGTGATGGTATGGCCCGCGCGAACGCCGAGCAACGGCGGCGATGACGACGGAATCCCGAATGGCAAGCGGCGCAGACGGACCTTCGCGGTTGCCGATGGCCACGGTTGGCAGCACTGTTGAGCCGGCCCCGCCCCGTTCGCCCGCGACAGGATGTCATCCCCCGAAGTCTCCCCCACCAGATTCGAGCGCATCAACGTCGTCTTCAGCGGCGCGTTGGAGTGCACGCCGGACACCAGGCCCGCATACCTCGCCGAGTCCTGCGGGGACGACGCCGAACTCCGTCGCGAGGTCGAGAGCCTGCTCGCCGCTCTCGAGCGGTCCGGGAACCAGTGGGACAGCCCGATCCTGGGCGTCAACATCGCCGCTGCTGGGGACCCCGACGCCTCGCACCAGCTCGCAGTCGACGCGGGCGCCCGGGTGGGGGAGACCGTCGGACCCTACAAGCTGGTCCGACTGATCGCACAAGGCGGCATGGGAGCCGTCTACGAAGGCCGCCGCGCGGATGACGACTTCGAGAAGCGCGTGGCGGTCAAGTTCGTACGGCGCGGCGCGAACAACGAGCTCACGGTCCAGCGGTTCCGTCATGAACGGTCGATCCTGGCGTCGCTCGAGCATCGCAATATCGCAGCCCTCCTCGACGGGGGCGTGCTACCCGGCGGGCACCCGTACTTCGTCATGGAGTTCGTCGAGGGCGCTCCGATCACGCAGTACGCAGACGAGCAGCGCCTCTCCCTCCGCGAGCGGATCCTCCTGATGCGACAGGTCTGCCGCGCCGTCCAGCACGCACACGAACGACTGGTCATCCACCGCGACCTCAAGCCCGGCAACATCTTTGTTACCACCGATGGCACCGTGAAGCTGTTGGACTTCGGCATCGCCAAGCTCCTGGGGCCGCAATCGGACGACTCTCCTGTGACGCAGGGACACGAGCGGGCGATGACGCTGGAGTACGCCAGTCCCGAGCAGTTGAAAGGTGCGGCGGTGTCCACGGCGACCGACGTGTACTCGTTAGGCGTGGTCCTGTACGAACTGCTGGTGGGGCAGCGGCCATTCGACGCGCAGAATCGCGCCCTGGTCGACATCACCCGCACGATCTGCGAGACGCCGGCCGTGCGCCCGAGCGAAGCCGTGGCCGCCGATGCCGTAGCCGCGAGAAGCGCCGGGTCGTTGCGTGGGCTGCAGCGCGAGTTGAGCGGGGATCTGGATGCCGTGATCCTGATGGCGCTGCGCAAGGAAACAGATCGACGGTACGGCTCGGCCGACCGACTCTCGCAGGACCTGCGGCGCTTCCTCGACGGCCGGCCGGTCACCGCAGGGCCCGATCGGCTGCGCTACCGCATGCGCAAGTTCATCACGCGTCACCGCTGGCAGACCGGGGCCGCGGTTCTCCTGCTGCTTTCGCTGATTGGTGGAGCGATCACGACGGCCCGGCAAGCCAGACGCGCAGAAGAGCGGTACCGCGATGGCCGGCGCCTCGCGAACGCGCTGATCGCCGACGTCCACGACGCGATCGCCGATCTGCCGGGCGCCACTGCCGTGCGTGCCCGTCTGATCCGGCCCGCGCTGGACTACCTCGACCGTGCTTCCCGTGACGTCGGGAACGACCGGGGGCTCGATCGCGAACTCATCTTTGCGTATCAGCGGATCGGCGACGTGCAGGGAAACCCGACCAACGCCAACCTGGGCGACATCGACGGCGCCCGGGAGTCATACCGCAAGGGCCGCGAGATCGCCGAGCGGTTGGTGGCGGACGGTCCGCCGGAGGAACCGTCGCTCCGCGCGCTTGCGCTCGTCAGCGAACGCCTTGCCGACGTGACTGCGCCTAACGGCGACGTGCGCGAGGCGGTGGCCTATCAGCGTCGCGCCCTCACGATGTACGAACGGATCTCCCGCGAATGGCCGAGCGCCGGGGCCGCGCACGCGCTGGCAGTGTCCAGGCTCAAGCTGGGCGATCTGCTCGGCCACCCGGCGTTTCGGAACCTGGGTGATACCGCAGCAGCAATGGCCGAGTATCGCGCGGCGCAGGCACTATTCGAGGTGGCCGCGACCGACACGGCAACGGATGGCTTCCGCAATCGGCGCTACCGCGCGCTTCTCTCCGAACGCATGGGACGGATCGCACGAGACGGCAGGGATCCGGCGGCCGTGCAGATGCTCGAGACTTCCCTTACGCTCCGGCAGGCCCTGGCCCTCGAGCGTCCGACAAGCGTGGAGGCGCAGCGCGACGTCGCCATCACGCATTTTCTGATTTGTGCGCTGCATCTGGAGGATGGACGCAACGCCGAGGCACGCACCTCTTGCGGGAACTCCTTCGCGATTCGCGAACGGCTCTACCAGGCGGACCCCCGGAACAGCCAGCTCGTGCGTGGCATGGGGTTGATTCACAAGCGCCTGGGCGACATCGAAGCCGCGAGCGGCAAGCGCTCGACCGCGCTCGAGCATTT
>JBQTIW010000331.1:0-10108 GCA_052387735.1 Gemmatimonadaceae bacterium | reverse complement strand
GAGGTCGAGGCGCCGGTCACGGAGGGCGCCGCCACACACCCCCCGTGTCGGCGCCAGCCACCCGGGCTGAAAAACGAACGCCGAGGTACGCCAGGGGCGCGGGTGCAAGCTCGAGCGGCCGCGTCATCGTGCCCACGACGTAAGCGTTCACGATCTCGCGAGTCGGGGCGATCTCGAGGATCACGTCCGCACAATTGTCGGGCACGACCAGACGGGAGCCCACTTCCCCGCCATCGTCGCGCGTCCACAGGCACTCGACCGCGTGCACGAGCGCGCTCGGCGCTTCCCATTCGCGGTACCTGTCGAGTGCCGGCATCGTGCGCCTAACGTCTACTGGTAATAGAGGTACAGTCCATACACCCCAACCCCCAAGCCGACGACGGCAATCGCGGTCCCGACGTCGTCGCCGATCAGCAGGCCACCCAGAAATGTGGCCCCGCCCACGATCATGAGCGTGGTCGGCTTGGCTCGGCCTCGCGAACGCTGCACGACTGCTCCGACTTCGTGAGTTGCCTTCGTGGACAGTCTGCGAATACCCGCGATCGCGGCGCCGCGGCTCGGCCCTGGCACCCGAACAACGTCCCCGAGGTTGCGGGATGCAGACTGCGCGCCCGCGCGCTCGACGGGGGCGGCCAGGATGCAAGCGATCACGGGGAACAGCACGAGACGTTTCATCGTGAGATTCCTCTGAGAAAGGGCGGTGGTCCCGCAAGCTATGAGGGGGTACCTTACCGGCCAATGCCCGCCTCCAACGACCTCGGCACTACGACAGCCGCCAGTGATCGCGGCCTGGTCCGAGCCCTGGGGGTGGTCGGGCTCGCTGCTGGCATCGTCAACATCACCATCGGCGGCGGCATTTTTCGTTTGCCCGCCGAGGTATCGCGGTCGCTCGGTGCCGCTGGCCCGCTGGCCTATCTCGTCTGCGCCGTCGCGATGGGGATCATCGTGCTCTGCATCGCCGATGCGGGGAGTCGGGTCTCGCTCACCGGCGGGCCGTACGCCTACATCGAGACTGCCTTTGGCCCGTTTGTCGGGTTCCTTGCCGGCGTGCTGCTGTGGCTGTTGAGCACCTTCGCCATGTCCGCGGTGTCGACGGTGTTCGCCGACAACCTCGGCGCGCTCGCCCCGTGGTTCGGATCACGAACGGGACACACCGCGTTCTACATCCTCCTGTTTGGGTTCTTCGCAGCGGTCAACGTCCGAGGCGTGCGTCACGGAGCGCGACTCAACACGATCGCAACCGTCGCCAAGCTTCTTCCCCTCGTGCTGCTGGCAGTTGGGGGATGGATCGCCGTTCGTACGGAGAATCTCGTGGTGACGAGCTGGCCTCCGGCCGGCGGGCTGGCGCGCATGGCGATCATCCTCACATTCGCGTTTGCCGGCATCGAGGCGGCACTCGTGCCCAGCGGAGAGGTGAAGGACCCCGCCCGCACCGTACCACGCGCTGTCATACTCGCCATGGGTGGCGTTACCCTGCTGTACCTGCTGTTGCAACTCGTGACGAGAGGCGTGCTCGGTGAAGCGCTGTCGGACACCACGACGCCCCTGGCCGCGGCTGCCGGCGTCGCGATGGGGGATTGGGCGCGCACGCTGCTGCTACTGGGGGCGAGTGTGTCCATGTTCGGTCATGCTGGTGGCATGATGCTCGCCGTGTCGCGCATCCTCTTCGCCTTCGGCCGCGACGGCTTCCTTCCAGGACAGCTGGCCGCCGTTCATCCCACCTTTCGCACGCCACACGTGGCGATTGTGCTGCAGGCCGTGATCGCCATCCTGCTGGCGGCGACCAGCACGTTCGAGCGGCTGGCCATCCTGGCGAACATCTCGGTGCTGCTGCTCTATGGCGCCTGTTGCGTTGCCTCCTGGCAGCTGCGGAGACGTGGTGTGCAGCAGGGTGGTATCCCGTTCAGAATCCCGTTCGCCACATGGCTCCCCTGGCTCGGCTGTCTCATCATTGTCTGGATGTTCTCCAGCATCAATCTCAGCGAATGGCTGGCGATTCTGGGAGCACTCGCGGCCGCCTGCCTGTTGTACTTTGCAGCTACAGGTCGACGAGCGCGACAGCACGCATAGCCACGGCCCTTCATGTACGATTCAGCGTTCTCCCGTCTCTCGTCTCCCGTCTCGTCGTCATGGACTCACTCCTGTCATTTCGCCCCGAGTTCCCGATTCTCGAACGTTCCACGTACCTGGTGTCTAACTCGTTAGGGGCGATGCCGCGGGGCGTGCCCGATCGCCTGGCGGAATACGTG
Source organism: Gemmatimonadaceae bacterium (assembly GCA_052387735.1). Taxonomy (GTDB): domain Bacteria; phylum Gemmatimonadota; class Gemmatimonadetes; order Gemmatimonadales; family Gemmatimonadaceae; genus RBC101. The sequence goes on along the minus strand of JBQTIW010000331.1, from coordinate 7,859 downwards.
GACATCTGGGCCGAACGCGGGGTCAGTGCGTGGATGGAGGGGTGGTTCCAGATGCCGGGCGCGGTGGCCGACGAGATCGCGCCACTCATTGGCGCTGCCCCTGGCGAGATGGTGATGGTCCCTAACGTCACCCTCGCCCAGGCGACGGTGCTCTCCTCCCTGCCGTACACCCGGCCGCGCAACCGCATCGTGATGACGGAGCTGGATTTCCCGTCGGTTCGGTACGTCTACGATCAGCTCGCCACACGGCTTGGTGCCGAGATCGTCGTGGTGCCGAGCGAGGATGGCATCGGCATCGATCAGGAGCGCCTTCTGTCGGAGATCGACGAGCGAACTGCGCTCGTGGCCGTGTCGCACGTGCTCTTCCGATCGGCGTTCATCATGGACATGGACGCGATCTGTTCGCACGCCCACCGCATGGGCGCGCTCGTGTCGGCTGATGCGTTTCATGCCGTGGGCGTCATCCCGGTCGACGTGCAGCGGAGCGGTGTGGACTTCCTCACGGGTGGAGTATTGAAGTGGCTGTGCGGGGGGCCGGGTGGGTGCTTCCTGTATGCATCGGCCCAGGTGCGGGAGCGGCTGGAGCCTGCGCTCACCGGCTGGATGTCGCACGCGCGGCCGTTCGCCTTCGAACCGACGATGGACTACGCCCCCAACGTGTACCGCTGGTTAGGCGGCACTCCCGTCGTTCCGGCGCTGTATGCAGCGATCGAGGGACCGCGGATCGTGCGCCGAGCGGGAATCGCCGACATCCGCGCGAAGAGCATGCGGCAGACAGCGCGCCTGATCGAGCTGGCCGACGCCCGCGGATACGCGGTGTACGCCCCGCGCGATGCGTCCAGGCGGGGGGGAACGGTCGCGTTCGCGGTTCCCCATGCCTATGAAGTGTCGCAGTTTCTGCTCTCGCGGGACATCGCCATCGACTACCGACCCAAAGCCGGGATCCGCGTGGCCCCGCACTTCTACACGAAGGACGAGGAACTGGAGGTGGCGGTCGGGGCGATCGACGAGGCCCTGGAAACCGGCGCATGGCAGCGGTTTTCGTCAGGCGCGGCCGTCGCATCGTGAACGAGGGAGCACGTGCCATACCGTCTGTCATAGCAGAGCTGGGCCCGTCGCCCCTTGACCCGAATCGAGAGTACCAGCACATGGCCAACACCCCCTCAAAGCTGAGAAAGCAGTACGCGAACTCGGAATTTCCGCACATCGTCCTCCGCTTCGAGGACGGTCACGAGATCCAGGTGCCGAAGGGCAGCCGCAAGTCGTTCGACGCCTGGGAAGGGGAGCGCATCAAGATCCTCGCCGTCTGGGATCCGACGTCGGGAGACCGTGAGAAGGTCGATACCTGGCGTGCCGAGCAGTTCGAGGACGAGGCCGTGTGACACGCCCAGGTGCGATTCGCCTAACGCCGGACGTCTGGGCCGCCGTTGCGGCCCATCGTCCGGTGGTCGCGCTCGAAACCTCGGTGCTGGCGCAGGGTCTCCCCGCACCCCACAACCGCGAAGCCGCCACACGGATGACGAGCGCCATCACCCGCCATGGCGCGGTGCCCGCGCTGGCGGCCGTGGTCGACGGCGTGCCAACGCTCGGCCTCGCCTGTGAGGAGCTGGAGCGATTTCTCGCCGGGCACGGCGTTGCCAAGGTGACGGCGCGCGATCTGGGCGTCGTGATGGCGCGAGGTGGAAACGGCGCAACGACCGTTGCCGCTACTCTGGCCATCATGGCTGGAACTGAGATTGGCGTGTTCGCCACTGGCGGGATTGGTGGCGTGCATCGCGACAGCCCATTCGACGAATCGGCGGACCTGGTCGAGCTTGCCCGGAGGCCCGCTGTCGTCGTGTGTGCCGGCGCCAAGTCCATCCTCGACCTCCCGGCGACGTTGGAACGGCTCGAGACGCTGGGCGTGCCGGTCGTCGGCTTCGGCACCAGCGAGTTTCCCGCGTTCTTCTGCGCGTCGAGTGGCCTGCCGCTGCCCGCGTGTGTGGATTCGGTGGAGCAGCTGAGGGATATCGTGGGCGCGCATCGCGCGATGGGTCGGCCCGAGGCCGTCCTCGTCGTCCAGCCACCACCGGCCGACAGTGCGTTGCCTCGCGAGCTGATCGAAGACGCGGTGCAGCGCGCGTTGCACGATGCCCGGGTCGCCGGGATCCGGGGGCCTGCGACGACGCCGTTTCTGCTTGCCGCCGTCGAACGCGCCACCGGCGGCCGCACGCTGGCGACCAACCTGGCCCTGCTGGAAGCCAACGCCGATCTTGCCGCGCGCATCGCCGCCGCGTTGGTCGCGTAAGGCGGTCGGCGCCTGTCCGTCGTGTGGAAAAGTACCGTCGCGAGTTCTCGCTAGGCAGGCGAATTCCTCGGGCGAATCGCCTATTGAAACCGGCGACACACGCGTTGTACAATACGCGGGGGTCGCCCACGCTGGAGGCTGTCCGCGAGATGTCCACGCCATTCCTGAGCTCCGAAGAATACGACGAACGCGCGCACCATCTGTACAACGAAGGAAAGTATGAGGAGGCGCTGGCGGTCCTTGGTGAGGGGCTCGGGATCTATCCGCACTCGGTTGGCCTGCACGTGGGCGTTGGCTATGCGCGCCTGGCGCGAGAGGAAGTGGCCTGGGCGCGCCGCAGCTTCGAGGAAGCGCTCGTGCTCGACGCCGACCACGAAGATGCTATGGCTGGTTTGGGAGAAGTGCTGATCAAGCTCGGTCAGCTCGACGCCGCGCGCCGCATGTTCGCGCGAACGCTGGAGCTCGGCTATCACGATGACATCGAGCTCATGCTGCAGATCGGCCGCGCCCTGTTTCGCGAAGGGTTGGCCGAGGAGGCCAAGCCCTACTTCGAGATTGCGGCACAGAATGCGCCGGACAGCGCCGAAGCCGTGGCGCTGGTCGGATACGCGCAGCACCGGCTCAACGACGACGAGCGCGCGATCGCCACGCTGCGCCGCGCCGTACAGCTCGATCCCGACCACGCCGAGGCACGGATCTACCTTGGCAACGTCCTCTATGATCGCGGCGAGCACGAGGCGGCACTGTACCATCTCGATCGCACGTCGCCGGAGGACCACTGGGACGAACTGGGAATCTGGCGACTGATGGAGCTCAAGCGGTCGATCCACAAGATCGCCGACGCCGACCCCGATTTGCTGCAGTGGGAAAACCGGCTTGGCGATCTTGCGGGGGAGGTCGATGACATCGATGAAATGCTCTCGGAGATCGAGGCGAGAGTGCTGGAACAGGAGGAGAAGTCGGCCCGGACGCAACTGGAACTTTTCGGCTCGATGCTGGTAGAGCTGCAGGAACAGCGGCGGGATTCGCTCGAGCACCGCGTGGTCGGCCGGGACGGGCGGGCATTCATCGGGACCTGGGAGGAGATCGTGCGACAGATGAAGGAAGGGAGTCGCACGTTTGCCGCGCGCACCATGCAGGACTACATGGCCAACGAAGCCCGACGGGGGTTCTCCCTCACCGGTGTAGTGATTCCCACGGGAAACGCCGAGAGTTTCATCAAGGGCAGCGCTGACGCCGGCTTGTTGCGCATCGTCACGTAGTTAGGTGAACGTATGAACGGCACCGGGCAGCGGGCAGCGCGGTCCGCCCTGGATTCAGCGCGCGCCGCCGTCGATCAACTCGGCCACTCGCGAAATCCGGAAGACACCGCCGCGACGCTCATCGAGGCGTGGGAGAGCGTGGAGCTGGGTCTCAAGGCCATGGCCGGCACCCATGCGCTGTCGGGACAGCACCTATTGCGCGAACTGCGTCAGCGCGACCTTCTGACCCTGAGCGAGGCGCATGCGCTGATCGACTTCGGTGCCCTGGCCGAGCGGGCGCGCGCCCACAACTACACGCCGAGCCCCCGCGATCACGATGCCGCGCGTGCCGCGGTCGAAGAGCTCGCGCGAGTGGTGGAGCGCGGCGGCCCGGCGGCATCGCGGGCAGCCGCGCCGTCCTCTGCCCCAGCGGCATCGAACGCGCCGCCCCCACTGGAGATCGCCCATCCGCCGCGCGCCAATCTGCTGGGTCGCATCCTCGTGATCGTGGCGGTGGTGGCGGTCCTGGGTGGCGCTGGCTACGCCGCGTTTGTCTGGCGACGCGAGCCGGGCGACCTGCGAAAGGGCCGGGCGGCCTATGCCGCCGGAGATCGCCTGACGGCGCGCACCGCCTTCACCGCGGTCGCGGCGCAGCACCCGACCCTCGCCGAGCCGCACGTCTACCTCGGGCGACTGGCGCGGGAAGCCGGTGACCTGCCGACGGCCAACGAAGCCCTGCGTCGCGCCGTGGCGCTCGAACCGTCAAACTTCCTTGCCCACCGCGAGCTCGCCGCGTTCCTGCTCGCAAGTCGCCGCCCCGATCTCGCCCGCGCGTTCTACGAGCGCGCGATCCGCCTCAACCCCGGTGACCGCACGTCGCTCGGCTACATGGGGTGCACGATGGCCCAGCTGGGTCGTCCCGACGTCGCACAGCGGTTTGTGTCTCGAGCGGGCCCCGGCCCCTGGGATGGCTGCGCTCAGCTCGTGCCGCCACAGGTGATGCCCCCGACGCCGCCGCCGCAATGACTACCGCCGCCGCGCGCGGCTGAGCGCTGCGCACCCACGGACCTGTGCGCTCATCCACACTGACCATTCCATCGTCCGACGTCGTCAGGCACGTCCTCTCCAACGGCATGACGGTGCTGGTGCGCCCGGATTTCTCGGCCCCGGTGGCCGCGGTCGTCACCTACGTGAAGGCGGGTTATTTCGACGAAACCGACGACGTGGTCGGCATTGCCCACGTCCTCGAGCACATGTTCTTCAAGGGGACGCCAACGCGTGGGGTCGGCGAGATCGCCAAACAGACAAAAGCGAGCGGTGGATATCTGAACGCCGCCACGATCTATGATCACACGCGCTACTACGTCGTCCTTCCCGCGTCAGGCTTCGACGCAGGACTCGCCATCCAGGCCGATGCATACGCGAATTCGCTGATCGACCCCGACGAGTTGCGGCGCGAGCTCGAAGTGATCATCCAGGAGGCGAATCGCAAAGCGGACTCTCCGGAAGCCGTGACGACGGAGACCCTGTTCGAGCTCCTGCACGACCGGCATCGCATCCGGCGATGGCGCATCGGCCGCGAGGCCGGATTGCGGGCGCTCACCCGCGATCAGCTGGTGGGGTTTTACCGCAACTTCTATCGGCCCGCGAGCACGATCCTCACCATCGTTGGAGCCGTGGATCCAGACCTTGCGCTGCGACGGGCGGAAGAGCTGTACGGCGGGATGCCTGACGTGGCGCCGGATCGAACGCCTGGGCCGACGGAGACCGCACCGTCCGGGCGCCGGTATCGGGAGCTCGAGGGCGACGTCACACACGTGCATGCGGCGTTCGGGTGGCGGACGCCCGGAGCCGCCGATCGCGACACGGCGTACCTGGACCTGGCCGCGACGATCCTGTCGTCGGGCCGCGCCTCGAGGCTCTACCGCGCGGTCCGCGAACAGCGGTTCGTGACCAGTATCGCCGCCTGGAACTACACACCGCACGAGCTCGGCGTGTTCGTGGTGCAGCTGGAAGGGGAGCCCGAGCGCACGGTCGATGCGCTGTCCGAGACGTGGCGACAGCTGGCGCGCCTCGGTGATGGTGTCTCGGCGACCGAGCTCACGCGCGCGCAGCGGCTGTTCGAGTCGCGGATGCTGCGCCGGCTCGAGACGATGGAGGGCCAGGCGAACCACCTGGCCGACTGGGAAGCGTTAGGCGACTGGCAGATGGGCGAGGCGCACGCGCGCACGATCCTGGAGGCGACGCCCGCCGACGTGGCGGGGGCCGTCGCGCGGCACCTCGACCTGAGCCAGGTCGCGCTCCTCCTCTACCAGCCGCGGGGGCGCCCCGCCCTGGGGGCCGACGCCACCGCAGCGTTCGCCGTCCTGGAAGGTGGGGACTCCGCGCGGACCATGCTCCACGACCCCGGAGCGACGGCGCGGAACAGCGCACCTGCGGTCCTCAGCGGGATGACGCCGGAGCGGATCGTCAACGACGTCCACGTCTTTCGCACGGGCGGTGGCGTTCCGATTCTCGTCAGGCAGCGGCGGGCGGCTCCGATCGCGCATTTCGCGGTGTATGCCGCCGGTGGTGCGGCGCGTGAGCCCGCGGGATCGGAAGGGCTGGGTACGCTGCTGACACGCGCGGCACTCAAGGGCACGGCCAGCCGCGACGCTGCCACCATCGCCCTGGAGAGCGAATTGCTGGGCGGTGGGATCTCGGCGTCCACCTCCAGCGACGGTCTCGGCTGGGGGTTCTCGGTACCCACGCGCGCCTTTGCGGAGGCGGTGGACCTCCTCGCCGACGTGACGCTTCACCCGGCGTTAGGCGACGACATCGTCGACACCGAGCGCGTGATCGCGCGCGCCCAGCTGGCGCAGTTCCGGGACGACATGTATCGCTATCCCACGCGCCTGGCCACCGAGGCGGCCTACGAAGGACATCCGTACGCACGGAGTCCGATGGGGACCGACGAAGGACTCGCGGGACTGACGCCAGGCGACCTGCGCGCCTGGCACGAACAGCAGGTCCTCGCGGCCGACGTTGTGCTGGCGGTGGTCGCGGACGTGGACCCGGCGGAAGCTGCGCGCGAGATGGCGGCCGCCTTTGCGGCCTTGCGCCACCGACCCGGTCCCGCGCTCACGTTCCCGGTGTGGAAGGGAAAGGCCACGCAGCGTGTCGAGCTGCGCGACAAGGCACAAACCGCCCTGACCCTCGCGTATCCCGGTCCGGCGCGCGGCGATGTGGCGCGTCACGCCGCCCATCTTCTGGCGATCATCGCCAGCGGACTGGGCGGCCGCTTCTTCGACGAGCTGAGGGAGCGGCAATCGCTGGCCTATACGGTGCATGTCTCCCCGACCGCCCGGGTGGCGAGCGGGATGATGTCGGCGTACATCGCCACGGCCCCGGAGAAGGAGGAGGCCGCCCGCGATGGCCTGCTGCGCGAGTTCGGCCGCTTGCGCGAGGAGCCGGTGACATCCGAGGAGCTGCAGCGTGCGCAGACCTATGCGTTAGGCTCGCATGCGATTGCCCAGCAGAACGCCGGACACGCGCTCGGCGAGATGATGGATGCGTGGATGTATGGCGGCGGCCTCGAGGAGTTGTCGGACTTCGAGACCCGGATCCGCGCGATTACCGCGATGGACATTCTGGAACTGGCGAGGAGGTACTACGATCCGGCCCAGCGCGTGGAGGGAATTGTGAGAGGCAAGCAGCGAGCGGAGCGCGGGGAGCGGGGAGCCTAGAACCCGTGAGCGACTTTCACTATCGCTCTCCGCTCTTCGCTTCTGCTCCCCGCCCTCTGCTCCCCCCTCTATGCTCACCGCTTGCTCTTTGGCCGATACCCCAGCGCCGTGTTCAGCCACCGCACCATCGGCAGTATCAGCTGCATGTCCTTCTCCAGTGCACGCAGCAGCGCGTTGCCCGTCACCGTCGCATCGGTGAGCGGCGCAGAAACGGTGAACGACTGATGCCGGAGCCACGCCGCCGCCGGGTGGGTCGCATCCCAGGGCTTGGGTACGCGGGTGAGCACCCGTTCTTCGGTGAGCGCGCCATAGCGGCGGCGAAAGGCGGGAGCGCCTAACGTGGTGGCGAAGCCGCGGGGATCTCCGGCGATGGCTTCACGGATGCGGCTGAGTGATGGACGTGGTGGCATCCAGATCCCTCCCGCGACCAGCGACGCCCCTGGCTCGAAGTGGAAATAGAAGCCCGCTCCCGCGCCGTGCGTCTCGGTGCCGACTCCGTGCCCCGCGTCGATCGCCGTGACCCAGCAGGCGACGTGCGTCTTGTGGGGGGACGTGTCTTTGGAAACCCGGACGTCCCGGTACATGCGAAGGGTCGATCGGGGGGGT
>JBQTIW010000330.1:0-9104 GCA_052387735.1 Gemmatimonadaceae bacterium | reverse complement strand
GTCTGTGCCACGTGCGTGAGCAACGGCACGTTGCTGTTGCTCCCGCGAGGCGACACCTGCTCCTTGCCCCACTTCTTGTTCAGCATGTTGCCGAAGTTGAACACGTCGAACTGGATCGATGCCCGCTGCGACCCGAAGTAGTTGATGTTCTGCCGGACGGCGAGGTCGACACGGTGCAAGAACGGCAGCCGGCACACGTTGCGCGGCAGGATCTGGCCGCGGTACTGTCGGAGACACTCCGACTCGTCGATGAAATCGTCGAAGTTGGCCGCCTGCCGAGCGGCTGAAATGCGAACCGTCTGACTGGCACCCGTTCCCTGCGTGATGTCACGGAACTGGATCTGGGTCGCATCACTCGCCCGCGTGGGGACGTAGATCAGGTCGTTTCCATTGCGTCCGTCGCCATTCAGGTCCCCTGCGGCGCCGCCGTAGATGTAGTCGTGAGGCGCACCGCTGCTGCCCTGGTAGAACAGCGTGACGTCGGTAGACGCCTTCTTGAGCCAGTTGAGCGTGTAGGTGGCATTCGCGAGAAACTTGTGCCGCTGGTCAAACAGCGAAATGCCGAGATCGGGGCGGAACTGGTCGGTGGCGAGTGTGCGGCCGAACTGCCAGTTGGAGATGTGTGTGCTCGAGGTGAACGATGCCACGTCCATGGAGCGACCGTACGTGTACGCCACCAGGCCTTCCCAGTTGTACGAGTAGCGCTTGCGGAGCTGCGCGGTGAGGTTCCACGCGTAGTCCTTGTTCTGGTTGCCCAGGTCGATGGCGGTGGAGAACACCCCTGTGCCGCCATTGGCCCGCACGCCCGCCGGGATGTTCGGGACGGCAACGCCGGTCGTGCGGATGGTGTCCGCGAACAGCACGCGGCCGAATCTGTCCTGAGCGCGCGACTGGGCGACGTTGATGTTCGTGAAGAACAGCTGGTTGAACGTGCGCGAGTACAGGCCTTCGATGGTGCCAACGAGGTCGAACGGCAGCTGGCGATCGTAAGCGAGCGTCGACCGGAACGGTTGCGGGAACTTGAGGTCCTTGTTGATCAGGTTCACGTCGCCGATCGGTCGTAGAGCAGAGCCCGTGCGACACGCCGTGATCCCGGACGGATCCCTCACGAACGACGGGGCGCCTTGCGCCGCATTGCCGAAGGCCGCTCCGCAGTTGAGGAACGTGATGATGTTGCCGTTGTTGGCGTACGCGTTGGCCAGCCACACGCCAGCCGGCGGTCCAACGAACAGGCCAGCGCCACCGCGCAGCTGGTTGACCTGGTCACCGGTCAGGTCCCAGTTGAAGCCGACGCGCGGCGAGAACTGCACGCGCGTCTTTGGAATGTCTGCGGTGTTCCGACCGTATGCAGCCAGAATCTGCTGATTGGACTGGATCTCCTTCGGGAAGTTGACGACGTCGGCACGCAATCCGTAGGTCAGCGCAAACCGCGAGTTCACCTGCCATTGATCCTGGGCGTAGACCGCGCTCTGCAACTGATCGAAGTAGACGTTGCCGCCCTGACTCAGGATGATCGACTTGCGGAAGCTGTCGGCGTTGCCGGCAGCCAGCGAGTCGAGGTTGTCGAACTGCCACACGCCGTAGCGTGACTGCGTGAACAGGTTGCGGGCCTTCACCAGCTCGTTTCGCGTGCCGATCGTGAACGTGTGGTTCCCGCGAGGTATCGAGAAGTTGTTCGTGAGCTCGTAGGTGTCCATGTCGACTTCGTTCCCTTGCGAGAACTGGTCGGCGCCCGCCCAGATGTTCGCCGTACCGCCCGTCACGAGCAGCGGTCCCTGGATGCGGATCTGCGGGAACGTCGTCCGAGGGACACGACGGTCCCGTACGCGGTTGTAGCCCACGAAGAGCTCGTTGAAGGTGCCGTTGCCGAAGTTGGAGTACAGCTGGAACACCGGCGCGATCTTCTGCGAGGAGAAATCGTGGAACTGACCGGTGTACACCACCGTCGTCGCATTCCGCCCCTGCTGCGAGCGCGGGCTCTCGGCGTCCGAATAGTTGAGCCGGAGCACCGCGCGATGTGTGTCGCTCACCCGATAGTCGAGCCGACCGAAGAAGTTGCTCAGCGGATTGGCGATGTTGGCAAAGCCCGCCGTCCCAAGCGACGTCTCGCCGAGTGTCGCCATGATCTGCTCGAATCGTTGCCTGTTGGCGTCGCTGATCGGGAAGACCGGGGTCAGATCCGACGGCTGGCCGAAGTACGGCCCGGACTGCGGGGAGTTCTCCTTCTGAAACTCCGGCGTGATGAAGAAGTGCAGCTTGTCCTTGATGAGCGGCCCGCCTAACGAAAACCCGTACTGCGTCCGGTCGAATGGCGTGGACCGCGTGATGGTCGTGTCGAAGCTGAAGTCCTGGTCGCGGTACACGTAGAACGCCGAGCCGGTCAGCTGGTTGGTGCCGCTCTTGGTCACGGCGTTGAGCAGGAGGCCGCCGAAGTTGCCCTGTCGAACGTCAAAGGGCGCGAGAATCACCTGGAACTCTTTCACCGCTTCGAGCGACACCGACTTGGCGTTCACCTGCGCACCAGGCTGCCCGGTGGCACCAAGCCCGAATACGTCGCGCTCGGTCGCGCCGTCGATCTGCACGTTGTTCATCCGGTTGGACAAACCGCCGGCCGAGAACCCCGGGCCGGACGCCGAGACCTGCGGCGTGAGCCGAATGAAGTCCGTAAGATTGCGGCTCAGGGTGGGCAGTCGCTGAATCGCCGTGTCCGACACGACCGCCTTCGTGCCAGTATTCGATGGGGCGAAGGTCTCTGCGGCGGTAGCCGTTGCCGTGACGCGAACACCCTGGAGCTGCGCGACCGATTGCGTAAGCCGAAAGTCGGCAACGGCGGTCTGGCTCAGGGCAACGGGCACGTTGTCCTGCGTACGGGGTTCAAAGCCGATCCGGCGCGCGACCACCTGATAAACGCCGACCTCGAGTCCCTGGATGAAGTATGCGCCATTCGCGCGGGTCGCTGTGCCGCCGGAGTAGCCGGTTGCTTTGTTTGTGACGCGGATCTGCACGCCTTCGACCACGTTGCCGACGGAGTCCGTGACCGTGCCACGAAGCGCACCCGTCGTGATGCCCTGCGCCTGCGCGCGCGGAACACTGACGCCCGTCACTGCAGCCAGAGCTGCGACGAGCGCCATCAATCGACGAAGTTTGATCATTGAGGAGGCCCTGTGAAAATGAGAATGCCCTTCACGGCGGGGGCGGCGTTGGGCCGGAGAGGGCTCGCGGAAAGGTGCCGTTTCGTGACGGAGGGGTCAAGCAGTGTAACGCCGGTCACGAACGCGACGGCAAAGGTAGTTGCCCTGGACACCATCCGCACCGTGCACGGTGTAACCTGCTGGTCACGGCGAACAGCAGGGGCAGCCCGGACCTCGGCGCACCTGGCGTCCCACGCCACCGGCTACGACCTACGCTCGACAAACAGCTTGAACACCGGAATACCCAGCAGGAGTACGCCGAAAATACCCAGCGTCCAGCTGCGCGTCCCGGAATCGAGCAAACCGTTGACGAGCAGATAGACGACGGCCAGCAGGAAGATCGCGGGCACCAGCGGATAACCCGGCGTCTTGAACCCTGGTGCGTAGCCGGGGCGCGCACGCAAGCGATACACCGCGGCGACACCACCCGCGTAGAACGGCAGCATCGCAAAGACGAAGGCGTCCGCGAGCTCCTCGAACCGCAGGAACAGCACGAAGATCGTGCCCAGCACCGCGACGAGCGAGATGGCGACGTATGGTGTCTCGTACTTCGCGTGCACCTTGGCGATCGCCTTGGGCAGCATGCCGTCCGCGGCGGCGGCGAAAAGGATCCGCGGACTGGTCAGCAGGACCGCGTTGAGCGTGCCGAACGTCGACGCCATGACCGTGACCGCCACGAACGTTACGCCGCCCTGGCCCATCAGCTGCTGTGCCACGTCGGCGGCTACCAGCTTGGACTGCCGCATTTCTCCGATGGGGAGTACCGCGAGGTATGCGACATTGGCCAGGACAAACACGGCGATGATCGCCAGCGTGCCGAAAATGAGCGCGCGGGGCATGTTCCGCTGCGGGTCCTTCACTTCGCCGGCGACATAGGAAAGGTCCATCCAGCCATCGTAGGCCCACAGCAACGACACGAGCGCCGCGCCATAGGCGGTCGCGGGGACGACTTCCTGCGGCATGGCCGGCGTGAAGTTCCCGCCGGTCTGACGCAAGCCTAACGTGAGCGCCAGGATGATGATCAGCCCCAGGCCGCTGGTCTTGGCAATGGTGGTGACGTTGACCACCGCCGATCCCACACGCACGCCCACGATGTTGAACGTCGCGGTCAGCACGATGGCGGCCGCAGCGGTGTAGCGGGCCCATTGGTCGTACGGCGCGACCGTCGGATCGTATCCGAAGACGCGCCAGAAGTATTCGGCGAACGTAATCGAGATCGCGCCTAACGCGGCGGCGCGTACCACGGTGAGTTGCGCCCAGCCGAAGAGGAAGGCGGGGAGCCGGCCCCAGCCCTCCTTGAGAAAGGCGTAGATCCCCCCGGTTTTGGGCACCTCGCTCGCCACCTCGGCGAGGGTGAGTGCGCCGCAGAGAGAAATGAGTCCGCCGATCACCCACAAGGCGATCAATGGGAGCGGCCCCGGGACTCGGTCAGCGATTCCGGCGGGGGAGCGGAAGATCCCGGACCCAATTGCCGAGCCCACGACGACAGCGACTGCGCTCCAGAGCCCAATGCGACGGGGGAGTCCTGACGGCGTGCTGGCGGGGATCGGCATGCGAAAGGGCGAGCGAGGAGTGACGAGCGGTGAACGGGTATACGGGTAAACGGGGACCCGGTCGGGCGACGGAATCGAGGGCAATGCTAGCGCGTGTGTGCACGGAGCGTCAGGTGGACGGGATGCAGCGTTTGGATGGGGTGTGGGAGGTTTTGGTTAGGCGACATTGAGAAAGCTCTGCAGATTGAGCGCGGGGGGCCCGCGTTTCGGCCGTTTTTGTCTCTCGCGCAGTTGAATCCATCGTCGGCGGCGGCGAGCTTTCGTGTTTCCTCTGAATCGCCCGTCGCAGGTGCTGACTACTCTCCTTTCACCGCCGTCCGCGCTCCTCGTCTTCTCCGCCGCGGCGGCACTGGCGCTCGCCGGCCAGATCATGGTGCTGCGTGACGCCATTGCCGGACGGACTCCGGCCGCGTCAACGAGCACCGCCGGCCGCGCCCGTGAGTTTCTTTGGATCGCGATCCCTGCGCTCGCCCTCGCCCTCGTCGTGCTCGCGACATGGCGTGCACTGCCGCGGCGGGACTTTCCGCCGCTTCCCGAGCGCACAGCGCCGGCGACGCGAAGCAGTGCCTCGTCAACAACCCCGGCGGGCGGCTGAGATGGCTCATCCCCTTGTGGAACAGGGCTCCGGGGCGGCGCGGGCGCTGCGCGACTTCGTGTCACTCACCAAGCCGCGGATCATCTCGCTGCTCCTGGTCACCACCGTGATCCCGATGTTCGTCGCCGGCGACCCCACCTGGCTCCAGGTGCTGATCGTAAGCGTCGGCGGTTACCTGATGGCCGGGGGCGCGAACGCGGTGAACATGTACGTCGACCGCGACATCGACGACGTGATGGCCCGCACGCGGCTGCGGCCCATACCCAGTGGGCGACTCGGCGCACGCTCCGTTCTTGCTTTCGGTATCGCCCTCGCGGCTGCCGCGACGTGGCTGCTTGGCCATTTCATCAATCCGCTCTCCGCGGCACTGGCGTTAGGCGGCTTCTATTTCTATGTCCTCGTCTATACCCGCTGGCTCAAGCGAACCACGCCGCAGAACATCGTGATCGGAGGGGCCGCAGGCGCCTTTCCTCCCCTGGTTGGCTGGGCCGCCGTCACCGGGCGACTCGACCTCACCGCCATCTACCTCTTCCTCATCGTCTTCTTCTGGACGCCACCGCACTTCTGGGCGCTGGCGTTGCTCAAGCAGAAGGACTACGGACGCGCGGGAGTGCCAATGGCGCCGCTGGTCTGGGGCGAGCGGCAGACGATGGATCAGATGCTCTGGTACACCTTCATCCTGATCGGCCTCTCGGTCCTGCCTGTTTCATACGGCGCATTCGGGCTCACCTACCTGATGACAGCTGTCGTGCTCGGTGGCACGCTGTTGCTGGGCGTGCTGCGAGTGCGACGAGCGACCAACTGGGCGCAGCCGGCCTGGTGGGTGTACAAGTACTCGCTCCTCTATCTCGCCCTGCTGTTCGCGGCGATGGTCGTCGACCGTTCACTCGTCTGACGGAGTTGCGCTGCACACGGTCGCGATGCCCCCCTTCGACGAAGCAGACTTTCTCACCTTGCGGATCGGCGGGCTGACGGGAGTTCCCGAGCGCCTGCTGCTGATCGGTCGCGCTCGGGCAGGCAGCGTACGCGTGCGAGAGTGGACCTCCAACTCCTGGAACACCGAGGGGCAGACACACGACGTCGATGCGCACGCACTGCTGGCGGAAATCGAAGCGGCGTACGAATCGCGGCTTCCGGTGAGCGAAGAGATGCATCGAATACGCGTCTGGCTGACGGGCGGAGGCTAGGAAGAGCCGAGCCGTGCCAAGACGAGCCGAGCGAAGCACGAGAGAGAGCACGAGAACCACGAGAAGCGTCCGCGCCGGCCCCGGGTGTCAACCTGCACATCACGAATCTTGACCTCACCACCCGACTTGCACCCGGGCCGCGTCCTCGGCGTTAGGCATTGCGTCGGAACGCGACATGGACCACCACGCCGATGAGCAGCAGGAGTGTGCCAAGGAGTGACATCGTCGGCGCGGCGATGAATGCGCTCGCCACGCCGACCGCAGCGGCGACCACGAACAGCGCCGGCAACACGGGGTACCCCGGTACGCGGTAGGGCCGCTCCACGTCAGGCATCCGTCGGCGCAGCACGAACACGCTCGCGGCGCCCAGACCGAAGAAGATCCAGTCGGCGAATACCACCCCACTCAGCAGACTGCCGATCTGGCCTCGGCTCCCGAACAGCAGCACCAGGGACCACGCACCCAGCAAGACGATCGCCACGTGCGGGGTGCCGAAACTGGGATGGACCCTCCCCGCGGCCTTCATGAACGCGCCATCGCGCGCCATGGCATACGGCAATCGCGAGTTGGAGAGAATGGCCACGTTGAGGAACCCGAGAATCGAAAGCATCGCCGAGACCGTGATGAACGTGGCGCCACCGCGTCCCACCATGCGCTGCATCGCATCCGCGGCAACCGCCGTGCTCGCGGCCAGGCCGTCGCGACCCAGGGCCCGCAGGTACACGGCGTTGGCGCCGAGGTAGATCACGACCACCACCACGATACCCAGCAGGAGCGCCCGTGGTATGTTGCGCTGCGGATCTCGAATCTCACCAGCCACCATGTTCATCTGTTGCCATCCGCCAACGGTGAACAGCACCGCGACGAAGGCGGCAGCAAAGCCCGATACCAGCGACTCCCGAGGTGCGGGGGCGTCAGGCACCGACGCGGGAGACAAACCGACCCACGCCACCATGCCGCCCACGATCAGCACCGCCAGGGCCACGATCTTCGCCGTGGTGAGAATGTTCTGCAGCACCATTCCCGGACGCAGCCCGAGATAGTTGGTGACCGTGAGGACGATGATCGCCGCACCGGCCACCACCAGCTGGCCTCCCACCGGTGTCAGATCGAGGAATCGCGCCAGATATCCGGCGAAGCCCATCGCCACGGCGGCAATGGCGCCTGACGCGATGCTCAACAGCACCATCCATCCGTACAGAAAGGCCGCGAGCTGGCCGAACGCATGCCGGATGTACACGTAGGGGCCGCCCGCATCCGGTAGCATCGCCCCCAGTTCGGCATAGGTGAGCGCGCCGGCCAGCGCGAGAAACCCGCCTAACGCCCACACGCCGAGGATCCATTGGCCGTTGGGCAGTGCCCGCGCCACTTCCGCGGGAGTAAAGAAGATGCCGCTGCCGATGATCCCGCCGACCACGAGCAGCGCGGCCGAACCCACGCCGAGCTCCCGTCGCAGGCCGGTCGAACCCGCCGTGTCCTGGGTCATGCGTTAAGGTGCGCTCCCCTGCTCCCGGGAGGAAGGGACCGCGCACCGATCACGACACGATCAGATCCGTCTGATACCGGTTCGGCGTGACCACCAGCTCGCGCCCGTCGATGAAGGCGTTCACTTCGGTACGCATGCCGATGTCGCCGGGGATGTAGATCCCGGGTTCGATCGAAAACCCAACGCCGTTCTGCAGCGTGCGCACATCGCGGGTCTCGAGGTTGTCGAGATTCGGCCCCGATCCATGCACCTCGCGTGGGTCGATGGAGTGACCCGTCCGATGGGTGAAGTACTCGTCGTACCCGCGCTGCGCGATCACCGCACGCGACGCGTCATCGGCCTCGGCGCCGCGCACGACGTCGCCCCGCGCCACGCGATCCCGGATGAACGTGATTGCGGCGTCGCGGGCATCGCGCACCGCTTCCCAGATCGCGATGGCCCGCGCCGATGGCGCACCCAGCACCGCCATCCACGTCTGGTCGGCGTAGACGCCGCCGGGTTCCTTCGCCCAGAGGTCGATCAGCAGTACGTTGCCGGCCGTGAGCTTCTGGGGCCGCTCGGCCGAGGGTTCGTAGTGCGGGTCGGCGGCGTTGGCCCCAGCGGACACGTTAGGCGGGGAGTAGGTCTCGAGCCCGGCGCGCGCAAACGCGTCGATGATGCGCGCCTGCACTTCGTGCTCGTGCACCGATGCGCCCCGCCGCACTTCGTCCCCGGCATACCCCAACGCGTCGACCGCAATCGCGGCAAGGTGCTCGGCCGCCCGTCGGTGCGACGCGAGCTGCTCGGGATTCCACGTGGCGTTGAATTGCGAGACCAATTCGCCCGACGACACCACGGTCGCACCGGCTGTGCGCACCATCTCCAGCATCCCGGCCGGAACCCGATCGAGGAACGGAACGGCGTTGCCTTCCGAGTACTCCATGGCGATGCGTTTGCCACCAATCAACTGCTGCAGCAGCGCCTCCAGCGTCCCCCACGCGCTGTACCGCTCGCGGGTCCAGGCGGCCGGCCAGCGGCGCCAGGCCCCCTGCTCGATGTTGTGCGTGATGGCGACCGGGACCCCTTCCCTCGGCACAAAAACGAAGATGCGTC
>JBQTIW010000329.1:0-17149 GCA_052387735.1 Gemmatimonadaceae bacterium | reverse complement strand
GTAACCCGTCACGCGCGCGCCCAGCATGTACCCGGCGGAAACGTCCCCCGCCACCCCGGCCATGAGGGCTGGCACGGCCTCGGGCGCATTGCGGTCGTCGGACGAGCTGTCGCGCTGGTTCTCGACGTCGAGAACCCCGCTGCACGCTGCGGCCACGAGGAGCGCGGACCTCGCCACCCAGCGCCTGACGCAGGCGGAGATGCGGATGGTTGTCATCGGTGAGGTGCTCCAGGAGGTTAGAAGGTTGCACGGAGGGCGAGCAGGAAACGCCGGGCGGGTGGCTGCGTGTTGAAGTCGGAGCCCCGAGCCAGTGTACTGTTGCCGTTGGTGTTGACCTCCGGATCCGGATTCGTGTAGTGAGGCGCGTAGGTCCACAGGTTGCGTGCCGCCAAGCGGATCGACGCGTCGCTGACGGGAGCCCACCCGACCAGGCGCGCCGGCAGCTGGTACAGGACGCTGAGCTCGCGGAGCTTGAAGAAGTCGGCGCGCTCCACGAGGAAGCCGGGGCCCAGCACGCTGATGAGGTTCAGGAGCGAGTCACTGGCGGGCGTCGGAGTTGCTCTCGGGCCGCTCGTGAGTGCGAGGTACGGGTCACCGGTGAGCTTGGAGATCGACCAGCCCTTCGCGAAGTTCTGCTCGAACATGTTGAGCGCGTAGTCGCCCATGGCGCTGATCGACCAGCGCTTCCAAAGCCGGACGTTGCTCAACACCGACCCTCGATAGGCGGGCGCGGATGATCCGCGATAGATCAGCGTGTCCGTCCCGATGTGCGTGCGCTTGACCGGATCCCAGGCTTTGAGGCCGCGGGTCCAAATGCCCACGACGGGATGCCCCTCGACGATGCGCACGGCGCCACCACCGGAGATCGGCGGCGAGCCGCCGAGATCGGTCACTTCGTTCGTCATCCAGGAGAACTGCAGGTTGGTGTCCCACTCGACGTTGTTCTTCTGGACGATCAGGGACCGCAGCCCCACCTCGAGGCCGCGGTTGCGGACCTCGCCGATGTTGGCGAATTGACGATTGATGAAACCGAGCGATGGCGGGAACTGCTTCTGCACCAGCGCGTCCTCGGTGCGCTGCGAGAAGAAGGTGAGCTCCAGGCCCATGCGCTCATTCCAGAACCCCGCTTCCAGTCCTGCCTCGATCTCCTTCGATTTCTCGGGACCCAGGTTGGGATCGCCCACGTTGCCGGGACTGACCGCCGGCACGCCGTTCTCCGCGGCAATGGCGATGTAGGTCTGGTCGGCGGAGAACTGGGCGGGCGATCTCCCGGCCACGCCGTAGGCGAGGCGCAGCTTCATCGTCGGAATGAGCCGCGTCGGCCAGAACTTCTCCTGCGAGATCTGATACGCCGCGGACAACTTGGGGTACGTCTGGAGCGGAAAATCCTTACCGAACGCGGAGTTGCCATCGACGCGCGCCCCACCGGTGATGAACAGTTTGTCCGCGAACGACATCTGGCCTTGCAGGAATAGCCCGCCGTTGATCTCTTCGGTCCGGGTCTCGGCAGCTGTGCGGATTGCCGTGGAGCTCACCGTGGTCACACCGGGTGCGGGGAAATCCCGTCCATCGGCGAGGGTGCGGTTGTCGTTTCGGAAGTCGGCCTGCAGCCCCGCGGTAATGTCGGTCGGAAGGCGCCCGAACGCCTTGAGCGAGTACACGCTCTGCAGGTCGACCGTCAGGTCGTTGAAGCCGCGGTGCTGATTCGATCGACTGCCGAACGGAATGCCGGATCCCTTGAAACCATAGGGCACATACCGCGTGTTCTCCTCGTCGATCCAATCGAGTCCCACCGTGAGCTTGTTGGCCCAATTGGGATTCGGTCGAGCGTCGAGCGTGAGGCCGCTGACCATGCGCTTCACATCCTGGTAGTTCTGGATGGTGCGGTTGATGTCCCACGACCCCCACCGTTCACCCCATTTTCGCGAGGCATCCGCCGTCCACGGCACGCCGCTCACCACCTGCGAATAGAGTCCGTGCAGTGCGTTGTCGTTGTCCGGCACGCGCAGCAGCGACCCGGTCACGCCGACGTTCACACCTAACGAGACCCTGGGTGAGAACACGACGTTCAGATTGGAGCGGCCGTTCAGCCGCCTCATCCAGTTGTTTTCCGGAGCGATCGTCGACTCCTCCCGGTTGTACCCCCCGGAGAAGTAGTAGGTGATCGCCTCCAGGCCGCCGGCGATGGAACCATTGTAGTTCTGGAGCATTCCGTTCGAGATGATCTCGCGCGGATCGTGGGCCCGGTATCCCATCGGTCCCACGTACTGCGTCCAGAGCCGGCCCGGCATCCGGCTGGCATCCAGCCGCTCGATCCCCTGTTCGATCTCGATGGTTCGACGCTGCCGGCCGGTGGCTCCCCGCTTGGTGAAAATCTGAATCACGCCGTTCGCGGCCTGTGTGCCATAGAGGGTGGTCGCGGCGGCGCCCTTCACGATCTCCACACGCTCAATGTCCGACGTCACGAGGTCGGTCAGTCGCGACGGCGTCTGGCCACCGAGATTGGGGCCGTTGCTGGATACATCGAGGCGCACGCCGTCGATGTAGATCAGCGGATCGCCACTCTGCGTCACGGACGTGAGGCCGCGGATGCGGATGCTTCCACCAGACCCGATCATGCCGCTGGACGGCAGGAGGTTCACGCCGGCAGTCCGACCCTGCACCAGTTCCTGGAAGGTGGAGACCGGGGCCACCCTGGCGATATCCGTGGCGCTGACGCTGGAGAGAGAGTTGCCGACCTTCCGCTTCTCCACCGCCCCTCCGGTCCCGGTGACCACGACCTCGCTGAGGTTGAGCGCCGTTCGGGTCAGCGCGAACCGAATCGTCTTCGTTTCGCCAGCCGTCACGTCGACGATCTGCTCGGCCGGCGCGGAACCGAGGCGGATGGTCCGCACCGTCGCCCGACCCGGTGGCACACGCTGCAGCACGAACTCGCCGTTGCTGTTCGTCAGCGCCCCGATGTTCCGACCCACGACGAAGACCTGCACGGCGTCGATGGGTTGGTTGCTGAGTGCCTCGACCACGGTGCCTCGAATGGTTGCCGTGGCCTGCGCGAGCGCCTCGACACTTGCACCGATCACGAGGAGCATCGCCAGGAGCCAACGCCTAACGAGCCAGGGTGTCCGATCGCTTCCGTTCATCTGTCGCGACTGCATCATGGGGCACCTCCATGGGAAGGACAGCGGTGGAACAGCGCTACGCGCGCAGCGGCTCGCGAGGCTCGAGTCACGAGGGTGCGAACCCTGGGCGGCCGGCAAAATGCAAACAGCCCGCTGCCGGTGTCCTGTCGCGCATTGCGCGAGGGCGTCGGAGCGGGCTGCCCGAAATCGGGGCGTCCTGGTCAGTTGAGAGACTGTGATGCGGCACTGCTCGCACCTCCGGAACCGCAATCTCGAGCGGATTCCGAGGTCCATACTACGCCCGGTACCGCAAGGACGCACCACGGCCCATGCGCGGCCGCGGCGGCCATCAGAAACACGGTCGAGTCCGCTGCCCGTGGGCCGTGAGCTGCGCCTGGTCATGAGGAGCGTCGCGCTGCTCAACGGATCATTGCGTCGATCTCCAGCGAGACCGAGCCGGCGTGTCCGTTGCCGTGCGGGGCGACCGTTCTTGCGTTTTCGCCGGCCCGCCAGGGTCGTATGACCCCTTCGCTCACCGTCGAGCGGCCATCGTGCAGCCGTGAACGTCCGCGCCGCTCGACATCACCTCGTTAGGAATCCCAGCGCGACACCGTCACTGCAACGTGCGGACCCACTCGACGAAGCCCAGTGGCTGCCAGTCGATCCCGCGACCGAACACTGCCTGGTAACGCTGCCCCGCCTCGTGCTGCTCGATTGGCACGCGCTTCGCTGCCCACTCGACCACGGTGATGTGTTTGCCGCTCAGGTGCGACAGGCCACGTTTGAGCAGGTAGATGACGTCGACGTCGTCCCACGGCAGACTGTAGCCAACGAAAATCACGCGCTGGCATTGCCGAAGCGCACGTTCCGCCTGATACCAGAGCGACGCGATGTGCGGATTACGGTAGTCCTTGAGACTCGTCGGCGTGATCATCACGGTTCGGAACGTGGTTTTGCAGTCGGGACATCGCAGGACTTTCCCGGAAAACCCCTCTCCGAAGTCCGGCGCAGCCAGTGTCGCCGCGAGCCGCAGACCGGCCTTCCGGAGGCGACCAGAATCATCCATCCCCAGGTCCAGTCGGTGACACGTGGGGCAGTACAACCAGTGGATGGACCCGTGAATCTTGAGCAGCTGTCCGAACTTCTGCGCCTCCTGGTACCCCGGCGTCCGGATGTCGCAGCCGTAGTCAGGCAAGCCGCCGTTGTCGGCCTCGATCATCGCGTAATCGATGCGGAGATCGTAGTTGAGCGATACGACCGCCGGAAAGCGGCCCGTCCTGCTGTGGATGTGGGAGATGAGATTCTCGTGGCATCGATTACTCCAGGACGTCGGGTGCCGCATCGAGTGGGCAATTGCGCGAAACACCGCATACTCTGCCTGTCGTCGGACTCGGCGGAGCGTGGTCGTCGGCCAATTGGGCCCCAGATCGTGCTCGCGAGCGATCGCCGTGTCGATGAGGCTGAGGAGCGTTGGAAGCGGCGGATAGTCGCCGGGCTTCCGTGCTGGCAGGGCAGCGGGCACACTGAACAGCTGCTGCAGGAACGCGTCGAGGAGCTCCAGTCCCTTTGCACGCGTCGCGGCGAACGCCGCTGGGAGAATCTCCGCGGTCAGTGGCCCGTCACAGGCCTTGGTTGCGCCGGCACCTAGCAGGACGCCGACACGTTCTCCGTTCTTGAATTTCGGCGTACGCGGAAGAGGGCGGCGTCGCGCCCGAGTGGTGCGCTGCTTCGCCGCGGACTTCTTCGCCTGCCATCTACGAGCCGTCACCGTCCCCTTCCGTTTTCCGCTCCCCGTTTACGACCTCAGCACGACACGCACTTGTGGTTGTTCTTCGACCCCAGGCTCTCCAGCAACTTCACCGTCTCGAGGTACGGCGAGATGCGTTGCACCGGGCCGTTTGCCATATCCGCCGTTGTCTGGCCGGACCGCGCGACGGCCGTGACATCGGCTCCCTTGAACACGAGGTACTTGATCATCTCGTTGTCGCCACGTGCGGCGGCGTGATGCAGCGGCGTGTAGCCGCTGTAGTCCCGCGCGTTCACATCAGCCCCCAGGACCTCGACGAGGAACTTCACGGACGGCAACCACCCGTCAGGCACATGGCGGTGGTCGTTCGCTGCAAACCCCTGCCCGTAGCCGACGCCTGAGGCGGCATGGATCGGGAAGACTCCCGGTCCGCCATCGGGGATTCGGGGCAATCCTGACGGATCCTGCACGGGGGACGACGGCATCGAGGAGGCCGGGTCCGCCGACGGCCGACGCTGCCGGTTTGGCGGTTTGATGGTCGGCACGTTCGGCTCGGCGCCGGCCGCGAGCAGCATCTTCATCGCCGCTACGTCAGTCGCGTACGCGGCCCGGAAAAAGGGCGTTGCACCGGCGAAGTCTACGCGCAGGTTGTCACGATTGTACGTGGTGTACCAGAGGTTCCGTTTGAGGCGCACGTTAGGATCGGCCTTGGCCTTGAGCAGCGCCTGCATCACGTCGAGATACGTGGCCTTCTGCTGGAGATGATACGTGGGTTGTGGCGTCCGCGAACTGGGGGCCCACTCCTTGTTCAGCACCGCGTACAGCGGCGCCGCGCCGGCGTCACTCATCACGTTGGGATCGGCCCCGCGCTCGACCAGGAGCATCGCCACGTCATAGTGGCCATTGATCGCTGCCATGAGCAGCGGACTCGTGTGATCGCCGCCGCTCACCTGGTTGATGTCAGCGCCGCCGTCGAGGAGCGCCCGCACAGTTTCTCCCTGACCCTCGCGGACCGCGAGCAGCAACGCACTGTGGCCGCCCTGCGGTCCAAGGAGCCCGGTGTACGACGGGTCGTCATCGTCGAGGCCTCGGCCTCCCTGCGCGGCGAGTCGTGCCTCCTCGGCGGCGGCGGCGACGGCTGCGGTGGCGATGGCTGCTGCGGTCGCTGCCTGCTCCTCGACGGCGAGCGAGGCACGTACCGCTTCCTGGACCTGACTCGCGTTAGGCTGCCACTCCACCCTCTTCGTTGCCCCCTGGGCTTCACGCAACTTCGCGAGCACCTCGTTGCGCTTGGTCTTCGCCTGCCGATCCTGGGCGGCGGCCGCCATGGGGTCCATGGTCCGCCCCGTGACCCTGTGGTCGGCTCCACGCTGCAGCAGCACCTTCACTGCTTCGGTTCGCCCACGCGCAGCGGCGAGCATCAGCGGCGTCTGGCCAAGCCCCGGCTCCCGTGCGTTGATATCGGCATTCCGCTCGATCAGGGCCTTGACCGCAGCCGCATCACCCGCGAGGGCGGCGAAATGCAGCGGGGTCGCGCCGTCGGTCGTGGCCGCGTTCACGTCGGCACCCGCCGTGAGCAGCGCTACGACCACCGGACCGCTTCCCACCTGGCTGGCCACATGCAGAGGTGTGTACGCGCCAATCCGGGTGGTGGCCTTCACGTTCGCCTTCGCACCGAGCAGCACCGACGTGAGCTCGATGCTTCGGTGACGTGCCGCCCAGTGCAACGCGGTCATCCCGTCTCCCTGCGGCGCGTTCACGTCCGTTCCCTTCCTCAGCAACGCCTTCACCAGCGCTACATCCTGCTTCATGGCCGCATCGGCCAGTGGGGCTTCCGGCGCCCACGCGGCGCCCGACACCACCAGCAGGCACACAAGGCCGACCCCGAATCGCCTGCCGCCCACCACCGACCACCGTGTCCGCTCACCGTATCTCATTGGTCGCGTCCGTCAAAACGTGAACTCGCCCGTGCTGTCACCAAAGCTCGTCAGGTCATCCAACCCGAGCCCGTGCAACAGCCTCAGCATCGCGTTGGCCATCGGCGTGCCGTCGGGGGCCTTGAGGTGAACGTTGCCCTTGAGCTGGCCGTTGCCGCCGCCTAACAGGATGAGTGGGCAGCGTCGGTGATTGTGCGTGTTGCTGTCGGCCATCGGGGAGCCGTAGACAATCGTCGTTTTGTCGATCAGCGCAGCGTCGCCTTCCATCGTGCCCTTCAGCCGATCGAGCAAGTGCGGCAGCAGTCCGATGTGATACCGGTTGATCTCGGCGAACTCCTTCACACGCGTCGGGTTGTTGCCGTGGTGCGAGGCGGGATGGAATCCCGTCATGATTCCGCTCTCCGGATACACCCGCGCCGACGCGTCGCGCCCGAGCTTGAGCGAGAAAACCCGCGTCATGTCGGACTGGAAGGCGAGCACCTGCAGGTCGAACATCAGTTTCACATGGTCCGAGAACGAGTCGGGCACGCCCGTCGGAGCCCCCGCCAGTTCGCGTTCTTCGCCGGTGCTGTTGCGAGCTTCGATCTGCTGAATGCGCCGCTCGATCTCGCGGATGTTGTCCAGGTACTGGTCCATGCGCAGCCGGTCACCCGCGCCGAGCTCGCGCTTGAGCTCCGCCACACGCCCGGTGATCCAATCCAGGATGCTGCTCGTGTTCCGGGTCCGCGCGGCGCGCTCCGCCGGTGTGCCACCCGTGCCGAAGAGCTGCTCGAAGGCGACCCGCGGGTCACGGATCATCGGCAACGGATCTGTAGGCGACGCCCAGCTGATCGTATCGGTGTACGCGCAGGAATAGCCGTACGCGCAACCGCCCGCCCGGTCCTGCGGCTCGATGCAGAGCTGCATCGACGGGATCGGCGTGTTCTGGCCGAATCGCCGGGCATACATCTGATCGAGCGACGTGCCGACGAAGATGTCCGAGCTCTCGGTCTGCGTCGGGTGGGATTGCGTCAGGAAGACCGCGCTCGACCGGAAGTGATCGCCCCCGATCTCTTCCGACTTGTACGCCTCCGCCATCCGGACGTCGGTGTTGCTGACGATCGTGAGGTACTTCCGGTATGCGTCGAGCGGGCTCAGCGACGTCGCGCTCAGATCGAAGGTCGAGCCGGTAACCGGGGGGGCCCACAGGTTCTGCGTCAGCCCAAACGGGCTGCAGCCGGCAGCGCCGTGTACCATCTCGATGCAGATGAGCCGTGTCGGATCGACCCTGGGCGCCAGCCGGCTGAATCGCACCGGGACCATCGCGTCGAGGTACGGCAACGCCACCAAGGCTCCCGCACCCTTGAGGAAGGTGCGGCGCGGCAGCGGCTGCTTTCCGATATGGGGCATTCTGGTCGCCTCTCGTGTTCGCTCGATGTGGTCCGTTCAAGGAGAAAGAATAGAGAATGGAGAATCGGGGATCGAAACCATCCCTGATCCCGTATCGCCTATCGCTCGCCTCTCCCCAACGCCTACCGTCTACTCCGTAATCCCCTTCTTTTCCGCGCCTTCCATCTTCTGCATCCTGAACGCCGGGCTCGTCACAACACCCATGATATACGACGACATCTTATGGTCCCTGCCCGCGGCGGACTTCACGATGTCGCGCACCGTCGGCAGGTCGTACGCCTCGACCCGCCGGCCGATCGCGTACGCCAGCAGGTTCTTCGTAAACGTCCGCAGCAGCGTTTCCCGCCGGTTGAGCAGCGCGGCATTGAGCTCGGGCAGCGTCTGGACCTTGGTGCCGTCCCACAACTCGCCACGCGAATCGATCGGCATGCCATTGTCGCGCAGACGCCAACGACCGGTCACGTCAAAGTTCTCGATCGCCAGTCCGATCGGATCCATCATCTTGTGGCACGACGAGCAGGCCGGGTTTTTCCGGTGCTCCTCCATGCGTTCGCGCACCGTCAGCAACCGTCCCTCGTGCGCTCCAGGTGTCGCCTCGAGGTCGGGCACGCCGGGCGGCGGAGGCGGTGGCGGACTATTGAGCAGCACTTCCATGACCCACTTCCCACGATCGACCGCAGACGTCCTGGTCGCGTGAGAGGTCAGGGTGAGAATGCTCGCGTGGCCGAGCAGGCCGCGCCGCTGATCGTTGGTGTATTTCACGCGCCGGAAATCGCTGCCGGCGATGTTGGGAATCCCATAGTGCTGGGCGAGACGCCCGTTCACGAACGTGTAGTCGGCCGTGTACAGCTCGAGCACGCTGCGGTCTTCGCGGACGAGATTGTCAAAGAACAGCTCTGTCTCGCGTCGCATCGCCGACCGGAGCTGTTCGTCGAAATCCGGATACTGCCGGACGTCGGGCTGGACGATGTCGAGATCGGGAAGCCTCAGCCACTGTGCGGCGAACCGCGTGGAAAGCGCCCCTGCCCGTGGATCGTCGAGCATGCGCTGAACTTCACGCTCCAGCACCGCCCGCTGCGACAGCTGCCCACGCGACGCTACCGCCAGCAGCTGCTTGTCAGGCGGCGCCGACCACAGGAAAAACGACAGGCGCGAGGCCAGGTCCACATCGCGGAGCTTGTAGGTCACCCCAGGCCTGGCGCTCGCCGGAGCACGCTCGAAACGAAACACGAAATCAGGGCTCGCCAGAATCGCCTCCAGCGCGGTGCGCACCCCCGGTTCAAAGCCGCCATGCGCGCGTTTCGCCCCGGCATCGTACAGGGACATGAGCCCACGCAAGTCGCGCTCGGTGACCGGCCGGCGATACGCCTCGGTTGCGAGTCGCGTGACGATCGAGGCGGCGCAGGGCCGCGCCGCCGCCGGCGTCGAGGGACGGCAGCTGAAGACCTTGCGACGGATTGGTGTATCGGAGACACCGGTGGGTTCAATCGGTCCGTTGATCACCAGATCACGCAGGTGCGGCAGCAGTGTAAAGCCGTAGGCCGTCGCATTCGACGTGCTGTTGAGCGACCACTTGAGCGGCGACACGAGGTCCTGGACCACGCCCTGGAAGCTGGGAGGCACGAACGCCGCCGACACGCGATGGGGACCCGCTGTGATGCGAATCGGCTCCGTTGACATCGTGACCCCGTTCGGGTCGGACGCGTGCATGAACCGGTCGATGTCCAGCAGCGCCGCGCGTTCGCCGTCGATCGAAATCTCCAGCTGCTCTCCACGCGCCAGACCACCTGCAAACGCGCCCGTCGTTTCGTGATAGAAGTTCACCGTGAACGCGTACGAGCCGTCTGCGGGGAACGTGTGAATCACCGACGTTCCGCCGCGCGTCCCAAAAGGCGCCCCTTCGACGTGGTCCACCTGTGATGCCGTACGCGGCACGCTGTAGGTCGCCGCGGACGTACTCGCTTTGGGATTGCCCAGCGCGAGCCAGCTGATGTCGCTCGCTGCGCGGAGATAGCCATCCAACAGCGTTGGCGAGAGCGCCTGCACGTCGGCGATGTTGTCGAAGTTGTCGCTCTTGGTGTCGGGCGGCAGGTACACCCCCGCCTCAACATCCAACGCCAGCAGCTCACGAATCGCGGCGCGGTACTCCGCCCGGTTGAGTCGCTGGAAGGTCCTGCTGCCGGGGTTTGGGTCAGCCGCCGCGGCCGAGTCGAGCTGGCTTTCGAGCGTTTGGATCAGCGCGGCAAGGGTGTCAGGCGCGGGGCGCGACGAACCGGGGGGCGGCATCATTCCGGCGCGCAGCTTCGCGATCATCTTCTCCGCGATGTCTGCTTTCCGCGGAGCGTTGGATACGTCGAACGACACGAGGGAGAGGTTGCCCCTCCGCATCGTCTCGTTGTGGCAGCGCTGGCAATACTGCTTGACGACCGCGTTGAGCTCGACGGACGGGATCCGGACGTGAGTGGCCGGCGGCGTTCGGGCGGCGGTCGGGTCGGGCACCGCCAACAGGATGCCGAGGGTCGCCACCACGACGCTGACCGTCTTCATGCTGAGCCTCTCATTGAGGACCGGAGCCCACGAAAATCGCTCCCTGCGATAATGCCCCTGAAGCGAGGCTATCCGCAAGTCGCAGTTGAAGATGAGTTGACGCGGTCCGACCGCACTCTACATTGAAATCCGTGCTTGCTCGCACCCTGGACGTATACGCACACCTGGAGCCAAACATTGCGCAGACCGTGGGTCCTCGGACTGGTCCTCCTCGGCGTCGGCGGGAGCGTCGTAGCGCCCACCACGGTTCAGGCGCAGGCGCAGGTAGCGACGAGCGTGGAGGCGGGACACATGGCGGCCTACGCGAAGGCCTACCTGGCCATCTCGCTGATCCGTGACCGGATCTCCGCCGAGCTGGCCAATCCCAGGAACAAAAGGGTCGAAGAGCAGACGCTCCTGCGAGAGAGGCAGCGCACGGAGGTCGCCAGGACGCTGCGCGAGCAGGGGCTGACCGAGGAACAGTACGACCGGATCACATACGTGATCAGTACCGACGGCCAGCGGCGAAAGGAGTTCGAGGCGGCGCTCGCGCAGCTGACGGCAAAGAAGGATGAGCGTTAGGCGCTCTCCCGTTGCCCGGGTCGCGCGATTCCTGGTGGTCGTGCTCGCGTCGACGGTCGTGTGTGTCATCCTCGTGCTGACGGGCTTCCGGGCGAGCGCGGCCATCCGCGAATCGCGCAGTCGCGAGGAAATCGCGCCCCCGACGGGTCGCTTCGTCCCGGCGGCCGATGTCGAGGTGTTCATCCAGGAGCAGGGACCCGCGGACGGACCTGCCGTCGTGCTGATTCACGGGACGGGAGCCTGGGGCGCGATCTGGCGCGAGACCATGCAAGCCCTGGCCGACTCCGGCTTTCGCGCCGTGGCCATCGACATGCCGCCATTCGGATTCTCCGAGCGTCCCGAGGACGCGAACTACGACGACGCTGCTCAGGGACAACGAATCGTCGGCGTCCTCGACCAGCTGCAGCTCTCGCAGGCGACGCTCGTGGGGCACTCCTTCGGCGGCCGGCCCACCATGGCCGCGTATTTCATGGCGCCCGAGCGGATCCGCTCGCTGGTCCTTGTCGATGTCGCGTTAGGCCTGCAGCAGCAGCCCGGTCCGCCGGCGCCGGCGCCGTGGATGGTGCGCGCGGTGCTGTCGGCGCCCCCTCTTCGCGACGCGCTGGTCGCCACGACGGCCACCAACCCGATGGTCACCCGGAAGCTGCTCACGCTCCTCATCCGGGATGCCTCCGATGCGACCGCCGAGAAGGTGCGGATGCTGCAGCAACCGTTTCCTGTGAGAGGCTCCACGGCGGCTCTGGGACGGTGGCTGGCGCCATTCGTGACGTCGTCCGCACCGTCGACGAGCACCACTCGCGCCAATTACGAGAAGCTGACCACGCCGGCGCTCGTCATCTGGGGGGCGGACGACACCATCACCCCGCTGTCGCAGGGTCAGGACCTCGCCGGCCTGATTCCGGGAGCCCAGCTGGTGGTGCTCCCGCGGACGGGACACATTCCGGCCGTCGAGGACGCGACCGCCTTCAACAAAGCACTGCTTGCGTTTCTCGGGCCCCACGCCGCGCCGCGCGCCGTCGGTCCGCGTTAGGCGTTGGCCAGGGCGGGCGTGCCCACGCCAATCCTGGGGTAGACGTCCCGCCCCACGTCCAGCACTTCTCCGAACGCCGCGCAGAGTCCGTCGATCTCGGCCTCGGTCATCGCCGTGTTCACGGCCAACAGCCCGCGTGAGGCGATGAGCTGACCGCGGGCCAGCAATCCCAGGTGCGTCAGGCGGCTGCAGTGCTTCGGAGAACGGAGCCCATCCTTGTAGCTGCGCACCGGTCCGGCGCAATAGTGAATGTGCGTGAGCGACCCGATCCCCTGGGCATAGCCCAGAACGCCACGAGCATCCATCTCCCTCTGCAACCCGCGCCGCAATTGGTCGCCGAGTATGGCCACCTGCTCGACCTCGGCATCGTCATAGGTGCCGAGCGTGGCGAGTCCCGCGACCATCGTGGTGCTGTTGCCGTTGTAGGTCCCGCTGTGCGAGATCGTCCCTGGCTGCCTCGGATCGAATACCGCCATCACGTCGGCCCGCCCGCCAAAGGCACCCACCGGCAAACCGCCACCGATGATCTTGGCAAGCGTGGTGAGGTCCGGCGTCACGTTGAACACTCGCTGCGCCCCACCAGTGCTCAGGCGGAAGGTGACGATCTCGTCGAAGATCGAGAGCGCACCGACCGCACGTGCGGTCTGCACGGCGCCGTCGAGATACCCCTCGTCAGGCAGCAGCATCCCCGCCATCGACACCACGGGTTCGATGAGCACGGCCGCGACGTCACGGCCGTAGCGTTCGAGAATCCAGCGCATCGTCTCGAGATCGTTGAACGGCGCAACCAGAACTTCGGCGAGGATGCCGGGTGAGATGCCCGGTCCGTCAGGAACGCCGGAGGGATACGGAGGCGAATGCGGGCCTGGATTGACACTGATCTGCGCAACGTCGTACGCGCCGTTGTAGCCTCCCTCCACCTTTACGATCATCCGTCGACCGGTGAATGCGCGGGCGCACCGAATGGCGTTCATGACGGCTTCGGTGCCGCTATTGCAGAAGCGCAGCCGTTCCATCGATGGCACGCGCGATGACAGCAGCTCAGCGAGCTGGATCTGCAGCTCACCCGGAGACCCGAGCGCCGTGCCGAGCTTTGCCTGTTCCGTGATCGCCGCAATGGTGCGCGGTTCCGCATGACCGTGGATCAGCGACGTGTAGTTGCCGAGGAAGTCGACATAGCGGTTCCCGTCGACGTCGACCAGTTCGCTCCCTTCGCCGCGTTCCATGAAGGTCGGGTACGGCGGGTAAAACGTCCCCGTGCGGGTATCGCCCCCGGGCATCACACGCAGGGCACGCTCGTACATCGCACGCGAGGTGGGAGTGCGCACCGCATACGTGGTGCTGAGCTGACGGTCGAGGTCTTCGATGAGAGTCATACAGAGACGATAGTGGGTACACGCATGAAGGGGCAAACGGGTGAACGGGCACACGGGTGAACGGGCCAACGGATACGCGGGCGAACCGGTGAACGCGTGAACGGGTAGGCGGGGAACGGGTGGCGGGAGACTTGCGCGGCCCGTTCCCATTCCGGCTCGACGCGTCGGTTCGTACGTTGGAAGCCAACCCGCGCCACCAGTGACCGTGCCTACCGATTTCCCGCCTATGCGTTTACCCGCTTGGCCGTTGGTTTCCGTCTACGGGTTCGTGACCCGTTGTGCGCTGGTACTGGCGCCCGTCCTTGCGCTGGTACTGGCGCCCGTCCTTGCGCAGGCCCAGGCGCGGCCTCCCGCGCAGCCGGCGGCCCCGGCGCCAACGGTGTTTCCGCCAAGCGCGTTCGGCGGACTGGGATATCGCACGATCGGTCCCAATCGCGGTGGCCGGTCGATCGCGGCAGCGGGGAGCCGGCAGCGGCCTAACGAGTACTACTTCGGGGCCACCGGAGGTGGGCTGTGGAAAACGGTGGACGGGGGACTCAACTGGCGCCCCGTGACCGACGGACAGATTCGCAGCTCCTCCGTTGGCGCGGTCGCTGTTGCCGCAACTCACCCGGATACGGTCTACATCGGGATGGGAGAGACGCAGCTCCGCGGCAATATCATGCAAGGTGACGGCGTGTATCGCTCGATCGACGCGGGGCGAACGTGGACACACCAGGGCCTCGCCGAAACGCAGGCGATCGCCCGCGTGCGCGTGCACCCGGCCAACGGTGCAGCGGTGTACGTGGCCGCGTTCGGGCATCCGTATGCAAAGAACAAGGACCGCGGGATCTATCGGTCGATGGACGCCGGAAAAACCTGGCAGCTGATCCTGTATCGCGGCGATTCGGTAGGCGCCGTGGACCTATCGATCGACCAGAAGAACCCCCAAGTGGTCTTTGCTGCTTTCTGGCAGGCGTATCGCCGGCCGTGGAAGCTCTCGTCAGGCGGGCCGGGCTCGGGACTCTTCAAATCCGTGGATGGGGGCGACAGCTGGGTGGAGATCACGCGCAATCCCGGGATGCCGAAGGGGCTGATGGGCAAGATCGGTGTCGCCGTGTCTCCCGTGGACGGCAATCGCGTCTATGCGCTGGTGGAGAGCGACTCGGGCGGTGTGTTCGTGTCCGACGATGCCGGGGCGACGTGGCGGCGGTCCAACGACGAGCGCAAGCTGCGCCAGCGGGCCTTCTATTTCTCGCGCATCTATGCCGACCCCCAGGTGAAGGATCGCGTGTATGTGCTCAACGTCGAGTTCTGGCGATCCGACGACGGCGGCAAGACGTTCCCGACCTCGATCCGTGGTACGCACGCGGACTTTCATGACCTCTGGATCGCCCCCGATAACAACAACCGGTTCATCAGCGCCAATGACGGGGGCGGGGCGGTGACGGAGAACGCCGGGCAGAGTTTCAGCGACCAGCGTTACCCCACGGCGCAACCGTACCGCGTCGTCACCACGAAGGACGTGCCGTATCACGTGTGCGGCGCACAGCAGGACAATTCGACCTTCTGCCTGCCGGGCAATCCTAACGAGGGTGGCATCTTCAACGCGGGCCAGGGCGCGTTCGGCGATTGGCTGTACGACGTGGGTGGTGGCGAGAGCGGATACATCGCTCCCCATCCGGTGAATCCCAACCTCTTCTACGCCGGAAGCCAGGAGGCTTTGCTCACACGCTACGACCGTAGCACCGGCATCCTCCGCGACGTCCAGGCGTATCCCCGCTTCTTTTCCGGCGAGTCGGCGGGGTCGCTCCCGGAGCGATGGCAGTGGACCTTTCCGATCGTGTTCTCGCCGATCGACCCCAACACGGTCTACACGTCGTCGCAACACCTCTGGCGCACGACCAACGAAGGACAGAGCTGGGAGCGTATCTCTCCTGATCTCACGCTGCACGCCGATTCCACGATCGGCGACTCGGGGGGGCCAATCACGAAGGATCAGAACGGCCCCGAGTTCTATGCGACGATCTTCACGATCGCGCCATCGAAGTTCGAGAAAGAGACGATCTGGACCGGATCCGACGACGGCCTGGTGCACATCACACGGGATGGCGGAAAGTCCTGGCAAAACGTCACGCCTCCGGACCTCCCCAAACTCTCGCGCATTTCGCTCATCGACGCGTCCCCTCACGACTCCGGCAAAGCCTACGTGTCGGTGAAGCGCTATCAGAGCGGCGACCGCGCGCCGCATATCTGGAAGACAACGGATTATGGCAAGACGTGGACGAAGATCGCCAGCGGGATCAAGTCCGACGCGTACGTGCACGTCGTGCGCGAGGACCCCCGACGCAAGGGGCTTCTCTTTGCGGGAACGGAGCATTCCGTCTATGTGTCGTTCGACGATGGTGCCAGATGGCAACCACTCTCGCTCAACCTCCCCGACGTGCAGGTTCCGGATCTCCAGATTGAGCAGAACGACCTGGTGATCGCCACGCACGGGCGCTCGATGTGGATCCTCGATGACATCGATCCGCTGCGTCAGCTGAATGCCGATGTGCTGAAGGCCAACGTGCACGTATTCAGGCCGCGGAACGCGGTCCGCCGACTGAACGACGCGGTAGTGTTCTATCATTTGTCAAAACAAGCCGATAGCGCGGTCGTGGAGATCCTCGATCCGAACGGAGCGCTCGTCAGGCGGTTTGTGTCGAGCCCCGGCGACACCGCAACCACTAGCCGGCCGGCGGTCATGGGCGAAACACTGGGCCCCGGCGGCGGCAACAGCCCTCCCACCAGGCGGCTGGGGCTCAACCGTTTCGCCTGGGACCTGCGCTACCCCGGCGCCATCATGTTCCCAGGGATGATCCTGCGCAGCGCGCGCCCCGAAGTCGGGCCGTGGGCGCCGCCGGGCGACTACCAGATTCGCGTGACGGCCAACGGTGAGACAAAGACCGAGCGCCTGACGATCGTAAAACACCCGAAGCTCACGGAGTACAGCGACGACGACCTGCGCGAGCAGTTCCGTGTGGCGCTCCAGATCCGCGACAAGGTGAGCGCGGCCAACGCCGCGGTCATCCAGATTCGCCGCCTGACGACACAGGTCGACGATCGCATGACGAGAGCGGGTGATCGGGTGATCACGACCGAAGGCCAGCGGCTCAAGGGTTTGTTAGGCACCGTGGAGGAAGCCCTGTACCAGGTGCGGAATCGCAGCCCGCGCGACGCGCTCAATTACCCCGTGAAGCTGAACAACAAACTGGCGGCGCTGCAGCGATCCCTGGAGACGGGCGACATGCGCCCTTCAGCTGGCGTGATGCAGGTGCTGACGGAGCTGAGCGGAGAGCTCGACGCCCAGCTCCAGAAGCTCGACGCGCTGATCGCGAACGACCTGGCGGCGCTCAACCGGAGGTTGGAAGCCAAGAAGGTGGAGGCGGTTCAAGCGGGCACACGCGTGAGCGAGTGAACCG
>JBQTIW010000328.1:0-4076 GCA_052387735.1 Gemmatimonadaceae bacterium | reverse complement strand
TCCTGGAAGGACGCCGGGCTCGCTACATCTCGCCGCTCCGGTTGTACCTGATGCTCAGTCTGGTGTATTTCGTGATCTCCGCAGCCGCGCCAAACGTGAAGCTGGACGAGGGCAAGACGCTGTTCTTCGGGCTGCATCTGGACACCACCATCGACACGACCGCCGCCGCGTCGCGCCCCGAGCGCGTTGCTGGCGCGGCACGAGAGGCGCTCGATGATCCTCAGGCGCTGACCGCGGCCAAGAAGGAGGCGGCACTCGAGGATCTCGCACAAGCGCCGGCAGTCCTCCAGCCCTTCCTGCGCCGTGCGATCGAAGACCCGGGGGGGTTCCAGCGCGGTCTCATTGAAGCGATGCCGCGCATGCTCTTCGCCCTGCTTCCCGTCTTCGCCGCCATCGCCGCGCTCTTCTACCGCGGGAGGAAGTATCCGGAACACCTGTACTTCGCGATTCACTTGCACGCATTCATCTTCCTGGCGCTCGCCGTAAGCGGACTATCCAGGTTTACCGGCTCGCCGCTGCTAACCGGGCTCGTGGGAGGGGTCGCACTCGCATCGATTCCCGTTTACGCCACCGTGGCGTTCCGCCGCGTCTACGGCGGCTCGCGCGCGCGCACACTGCTCAAGGAAGGAGCGATCGCTGTCATCTATGGCCTGACGTCGCTCGTCGCGTTTGTCGGTGTGGTGTATTGGGTGTCGGTGCGAGCGGCGTGACGGCGGACGAGGAGGCGGGCAACGGGCGGACGGGCGACGGGCGGACGGGGCGGACGGGGCGGACGGGGCGGACGTGGCGGACGTGCGCACTGGACGCACGGGCGCACCGGCGCACTGAGCGGACGGGGCGGGCGCGCAGACGGCGAACGGGTGAACTGTGAAGGAGTTTTAAGCTGCAAGGAGCTAACTCGATCCGCTCACCGGCTTACACTCACGCGTTAGGGCGGCGCCACGCGCCAGTCTGTTTGCGCGTCTTCCCGTCCGCCCAGTCCGCCCGTGCGTCCGTGCGCCCGCGCGACCGTCCACCCGTCGCCCGTCTCCCTTGCCCTACCCACCAGCCCGCGTAGTATGCACGACGAGAGCAGGCAACCTGGCCGACCGGCAGAGGTGAACAATGGCGTCGTTCCCGGCCGATCGTTCGGCCCGCACGATCTGTGGGGCACTCCTCCTGGCCGCCGCACCGTTGGGCGCGCAGTCGGCCGCGGAATCCGTTCCGTTCACGCGTGCACAGGCTGACGCGGGGCGTCAGGTCTACCTTCGCGCATGCGCGTCGTGCCACGGCACTCGGCTCGACGACGGGGTCGCGGTTGCACTGACCGGCGCGGCATTCATCAGAAACTGGTCCAGCGCCGATCGCACGCTGGACGACCTCCACTTCATCACGAGTACCACCATGCCCAGGAATGCGGGCGGCACGCTCGCGCCAGCCGAGTATCTCGCGGTGGTGGCTTATGTGCTGGAGAGAAACGGCTATGCCGCGGGTGAGCGGCCACTCCCCAGCGACCGGCAGCAACTGGCGCGGGTGCGTCTGACGAGTCCCCCGGCCGCTGCTTCGGACGGCCGGACGCCTCCCCCCGACTTCATCCGCGGCGACTCCGGCGTCGTCCCGCGTGCCGCCGGACCACGACACCAGGATCTGCTCGACGCGCACTCGTTAGGCCGAGACTGGCTGACCCACACGCGAGACTACGCCGGCTCGCGGTACTCGCCGCTCACGCAGATCACGTCGGCCAACGCCGCGCAGCTGCGCCCCGCTTGTGTCCTCCCCGTGAGCGAGCCGGGCAACTTCCAGACCGGGCCTGTGGTGCATGACGGGATCATGTACATCACGACGCTCTACGCCACGATGGCCGTGGACGCTGCGACCTGCCGCCAGAAGTGGCGACACGTGTGGCGGCCGGCTGCGCCGGAGATCCGCATGGTGAACCGCGGCGTCGCCATCAAGGATGGGCGCGTGATCCGGGGAACGACCGACGGATATCTCGTCGCGCTCGACCGCGACGACGGACGCCTCCTCTGGGCACGACGCCTCGGTGATGCCGCGCTCGGTGAGACCATTACCATGGCGCCGCTCGCGTACGACAGTCTCGTGTTCGTGGGCGTGGCAGCGAGCGAGCTCGCGGTCAAGGGATGGGTTGCCGCCTTCCGACTCGACAACGGCGAGCGCGTGTGGCGATTCAACATCGTGCCGGCACCCGGTGAGCCGGGGTCGGAAACGTGGAAGCAAGGGAGCGAGCTGCCGTTGGGGGGTGGCGCTGTGTGGACGCCGCTCTCCCTCGATGCGGCCT
This sequence comes from Gemmatimonadaceae bacterium, assembly GCA_052387735.1. Taxonomy (GTDB): domain Bacteria; phylum Gemmatimonadota; class Gemmatimonadetes; order Gemmatimonadales; family Gemmatimonadaceae; genus RBC101. Next base: position 1,798 of record JBQTIW010000328.1, on the reverse strand, counting down.
CCGAGCTCCTGTTCGTGGCCGCGGCGAACCCCGCGCCTGACTTTCCGGCGGAATTGCGCGGTGGCACCAATCTGTACACGAACGCGCTGATCGCGCTGCATCTCCGCACCGGGAAGCTGGCGTGGTACGACCAGATGGTGCCTAACGATGCACACGACTGGGACCTGACGCAGGTGAGCCCGGTGTATCGCACCAACGTCGGCGGGCGCGAGCGGAACCTGATCGCCACCGCCGGAAAGGATGGCATGCTGCGCGTGGTGGACCGGGACTCCAAGGCCCGACTGTTCGAGACACCGGTCACCACGATCAGCAATGCCGGCGCACCGGTCACGACGAGTGGCACACATGCCTGCCCTGGCGTGTTGGGCGGCGTGGAGTGGAATGGCCCAACCTATCACCGCACCACCAATCTGCTGGTGGTGCCCGCCGTCGACTGGTGCTCGCGGTTCTTCGTTGCCGAGAATGTTCGCTTCGTTCCGGGCCAGACATACCTCGGTGGGCGAGTGGTCGCCGACAGCACCTGGCAGGGATGGATCACGGCGGTCGACGCATCGACCGGGGCGGTCCGCTGGCGCTATCGATCGGCGGCTCCCGTCGTTGGTGCGGTCACCTCCACGGCAGGAGGCCTCATCCTTGGCGGTGAGTTGACGGGAGACTTTCTGGCGCTCGATGCGGCCACCGGCGCCGAACGATATCGATTCAAGACCGGGGGGGCAGTGGGCGGCGGTATCGTGACCTACGAGGTGGCCGGGACGCAGTACATCGCGGTCGCGTCGGGGCGTCCGTCGCCATACTGGTCGCGCGTGCCACTGGGACAGCCGACGATCACCATCTTCTCACTCCCCACTCCACCTCGATGATGCCGCGACTGTGCGCGGTCTGCCTGTTGGCACTCACAGCCGCGCTAGCGTGCAATCGCACGTCACCACCTCCACCGCCACCACCGCGGTTCGAGACAGTGGCAAGCATGAAGCAGCTCATGAACTCGGTCCTCGAGCCGGCGGCCGACGTCTACTGGGACGCGGTTGGCTCGGTGACCGATGCCAAGGGAACCGTGGAAATGGCGCCCAGGACGCCCGAGGAGTGGGACGCCGTCCGCAACAACGCGGTCGTGCTGGCCGAGTCGGGGAATCTGCTGATGCTGCCATCGCGCGCCGTGGACGACGGCGAGTGGATGGTTCTGTCACGAGCGCTCATCACGGCGAGCCGACAGGCGATCAGCGCCGCCGAAGCGCGAGACAGGAACGCCGTGTTCGACGCCGGTGCGGTGCTATACGAGGCCTGCACCGCGTGCCACGCGAAGTACGCGATCGAGCACATACGCCCGGGATCGAAATAGTGGTAGCTCCCGCATGCTGCTGAAGTTCCTCGAATGGCTTGCCAGCACTCCGTGGAGCGTGGCGCTGCACGAGTCGCAGTACGTGTGGCCATTCACCGAGTCCGCGCACGTCCTCTCCCTCGGACTCTTCGTCGGCACGGCGGTCATGCTCGACCTGCGGCTACTCGGCCTAACGATGACCCGCGTGCGTGTGTCGGACGTGACCGGCAAGTTGCTGCCATGGACACGCGCAGGCTTCGCGCTGATGGCGCTGACGGGGGTCTTGCTGTTCTACGCCACACCGGTCACGTATTACCGGAGCATCTTCTTTCGCATCAAGGTCGTGCTGCTGATTCTCGCGACGCTCAACATCTGGTTCTTTCACTCGCGGACGCACCGCGACGTAGCCGAATGGGACCTCGATGTCCGACCACCGCGAGCGGCTCGAGTCGCCGCCATCGTGTCGCTGGTGGCCTGGAG
>JBQTIW010000327.1:0-8797 GCA_052387735.1 Gemmatimonadaceae bacterium | reverse complement strand
CAACGGCAATACGCACCTTCGCGATATCCGGCCGACCATGCTCGTTAGGTTCACCGACAAAGAGGTCGACTTTGCGCTCCCTGTCACCAGGAGAACTGACATTTCGCCAGATCTGAACGACACCGCTTTCGAGATCCTCTCGAAACGGCGCGCAGGCAGCCTTGAGGTCCGCGACGATCCCATCCGACACGATGTCCGAGTGACTCTCGAGGCGGTTATTGTGGTAGCGGGCCCAGGTGATGGCGGCAACGGCGGCATCGAAAGGCGTGTTCATGCAAGCTGAAGCTCGTGCTGAGTTGCCCGCACCGGTGGAACTGTCGATCCCCGGAACCTTGAGGAGAGGGGCAACTGCTTCAACACGTGGCTCTGAAGTCTCAAGAAGCCGTTCGCGGCGCGCTGGCAATGTGCGCGCAACCATTCTAGCGCCTCGGTTGAGTTGACATACTCACCGAGAGCATCAATGTCCGCTGGATTCGCCGGCACGATGTAGTACACGGAATGCCGCGGCACCAAGTCACCGCTTCGATCGACGATGAAGAACGGCGACTCCGTGATGTCCTTGCAAAGCAGCTTTGGCCTGCGGATGTCTTCGAGCGGGAAGCTATCGTGAAAGGCATACCACGACTTGCGCCCAACACAGGTTCGCGCCTTCAGCTGGCGCTGCCGATCTGGTTCCCGAAGGAAATCGCCGAGCGCGCCGAGGTGCGATTCCGGCAGCAACCTGCCCCGCGCATCATAGGGAGCGAGGATACTCGAACTACTCCGAAGAGCGCCTGACGGTGCGATCTGGCGTCCCGATACCGTCGGATGCGCGAACGGACACAGTTCATCTGAAAGATCAGCGGTGCGGACAACGAAGACTGAGTCGGCTCCCGTCGCCACTCCACAACTGATCCTGCGCGAGACGTCTGCCAGCGTCAGGGACGAGACCGCACGAGAAAAACCCTCGATGGCTGGAAGCCACGTATGCGACGACTCCAGGATAGAGACCTGCAAACTCGTCCCATCGCGCCGAACGACTCGTGTTCGCGATGTCGGCCGCGCGGCGACGACGGTGGAGATCAGTGGATATGCCGTGTGATCCGGGAATGTCGTCTCGCTTGTAAACTCAAGCTCCTCGAGACGGTATCCTCGCAACAACTGTCGCAAGGGACCAGCTGTTTCGACGTAGAGAAACTTCTCCGGTGTAATGAAGACGAGCCGTCCCGCGGGCGCGAGCACGCGAAGCGCCTGTTCAAAGAACAGCAGATACAGATCAAACCGCCCGGTTGCCGTGCGATACGCAGCACGGTACGCGGCCCGCTCCTCCTGACTCAGGGAGAGGATCGAGACGTAGGGGGGGTTGCCGATGATAAAGTCGAATCTCTCGTCCGAGTCCACCAGGAAATCCGCGTGACGGATTTCGACGACCTCGATGTCGCGAAACCTTTGGCGCGCTACCGCTGCCCTGCCTGGATCAAGTTCCACACCGACGATGCGAGGAATCGTCCAGCCGTGTCCCCGACAGAATCGGATGACTCCTTCTATGAACTCGCCATTCCCGCAGCCAGGGTCGAGAACGCTGCTCCCCTCAGATGGTGCCTTCCCACGAAAGAGCTTGCGGACCATGAGGTCCACAGCGCCCGAGGGGGTTGGAACAAAGCCTTTCACGTGCGCGAACAGCTTATTGGTAGGTGTTGAGGCTCATAGATCGAAAAGTATCCGGGGTGAGCGCCCGACGATACTCGGTGTGTTCCGAACGATCACCGCTGTCTTTGAGGATCGCGACTTTCCCGTGCCACGCTGAACTGCCAGCCTGTGGGGCGAGAGGTCGTTACGGCGAGCCCACTCCATCGCAGTCTGCCGGCGCTTCCGTCGGCCTCGCCAAGAAATGCGAGCGGAGGCGATAAGTCGGTCCCCCGCTCGCATGAAGATGGGATCAAGGACAGCGTCCTATCCGCACTCACTAAACCCGCACACGTGGCACTTCACGCACCCCTCGGCGAACTCCAGCTGTGAACCGCAGTCCGGACACGTGCCGATAAAGCTCTGCGCCTGATCCTCCATATTCGAGAACTGCAGCTGCTCACCCGTAGGCATCTGAGCCACGACCGGCACCACCTGCTCCACCCCCGGCGGACCACTCACGACCGGCGGCGAGATCAGCTCCTGCTGCACCCCCTGCTTCTGCTGGTGCCACTCGTGCAGTGCCGAACCGATGGCGTCAGGCACCGACAACACCTTGTGCGGTCCGAGACCGACCGCACGATCGGACGAAATCCCGCGCAACTGCTTGTGCACCGCCATCATCGGGATCCCAGAGCGTAGCGCGAGCGAGATGAGACGACCCATCGCCTCGGCGTCGGCCATCGCCGAGCCGCCGGCCTTGCCCAGGTTGATGAACACCTCGAACGGCTGCCCCTTCTCGTCCTCGGAGATGTGCACGTACATCGTGCCTAACGGGGTCTCCTTGCGGATCGAGGTCGAACGAAGCGTGTCGGGGCGCGTCCGCTTGGCGCGACGCTGGAGGTTTTCGCTCTCGGCGTCGAACAGCGACTTGCGCAGCCGCTCGATGTCGGATTCGAGCTCGGCGATCGTTCCGTGCAGCTCGCCAACCTGCCGCTTGTCGACGCCATCCTTCCCTGCCTCACGCTCGGCCTTGGCCTTCTCCGTCGTGCCGGTGGACAACACCTGACCATCCCGCGAGCCGTCGCGATACACGGTCACGCCCTTGCACTTCATCTCGTAGGCGAGCTCGTAGATCGCACGAACGTCGGACACGCTCGCGGTGTGCGCGAAGTTGGTGGTCTTGGAGATCGCCGAGTCGGTGTGTTTCTGGAAGGCCGCCTGCATGCGGATGTGCCATTCCGGCTTGATCTCGTTCGCCGTCACGAACACACGCTGCCAGCGCTCCGGCACCTCGGGAAAGTGCATGTGCCCTTCCCTCGCGATCTTCTCCATCAGCTGGTCGCTGTACCAGTTCTCGTTCTTCGCGATGGCGACGAAGTCTTCGTTCACGTCAGGCATCATCACGCCGGCCTGATTGCGCATGAAGGCAACGGCGAACAGGGGCTCGAGGCCCGACGAGCAGCCGGCGATGATGGAAATGGTCCCGGTGGGTGCAACGGTGGTGACGTTGCAGTTCCGCAGGAGCTGCATGGGCCGGATGCGCTTGCCCTGGGCATCGCGGGCGCAGGTCTCGTCTGGACCGAAGATCGAACGGGCCCATTCCGGGAAGGCGCCGCGCTCCTCGGCCAGACGCTGTGACTCGCGCTTGGACTCGAGATCAACGAACTCCATCAGCCGGCGGCCGAACTCCACGCCTTCGTCGGTATCGTAGGCGATGCCTAACCGAATCAGCGCGTCAGCAAAGCCCATGATGCCAAGTCCGATGCGGCGGATGCGCCTGGAGAGCGCGTCGATCTCCGGCAGCGGATACTTGTTGACGTCGATGATGTTGTCGAGGAAGTGCGTCGACAGATGGACGTCACGCCGGAAGGCATCCCAGTCCATGCGACCGTCAACGACGTAGTAGCCGACGTTGATGGAGCCGAGGTTGCAGACGTCGTAGGCGAGCAGGGGCTGCTCACCGCAGTTGTGCACGACGAACCCGTTGGCGACGAAGGAGTGCGTGAGCGGCTCGGTGAGGTCGTAGACCGTCTCCTCACCTTCGGCGATCAGCGACTCGAAACGCGCCACGAATCGCTCGCGATAGGGGCCGCGCTCGCCGTACGACGCCAGCCCCTGGAGCAGCGCGTTCTGCTTGGTGGCGCCAAGGAAGCCGATCGCTTCGGCGAAACGCGATACGTTGTCGCGCCCGATCACGAGGTCGTGATCGCCCTGGCATAGAAGGTCCTTACCCGCAAACTGCACGACGCGTGCAGTGTGCCGGTCGGCGTATAGCCGCGAGGCGATGCCGAAGTTGAGGAGCAGGCGCTGAACGTCCCGGAGCAGCTCCATGGAAATCGACGTCAGCCTCACGCTCACGCCCTTCTCCGGAACCCCCGCCACGTGTCCGTCGGCGCTGAACAGCGCCTGGAGGAAGCCACGCTGCAGAGCTTCGGAACCTCTAAACACCGCCAGCGGCACGCCGCTGATCTCGCTCTCCGCGGTGATGCCGAAGCGTTCGGCGACGAGCGCGCGCAGGCGGATGGAGCTCACGGTCGCCATGTCGCGCGCCGGGATCTCGACGACCCCCACGGGATAGCGCGCCATCGCAGGATCCTGGCCGAGTACGTCGTTCACGTCAGCGGCAAAGGACGGGGCGGCGAGCTCGGTGCGATCGTTGCCCCAGAAACCGAGGACAGCGCCGTGGCCTGTGTCTCCAGTGATGTGTCCGTCGCCCACGATCCAGCCGAGCACGCGTCCTTCGGCGGCGGTTCCTTCGCTGCCAAAGCCACCCCCGGAGTTGACGATGTGCAGCGATTCTCCCTGGCGGAGGTCCTTCGCTTCCACCCAACCGCGCGACGTCATGAAGCGATGGTCACCGGTTACGCGGACCTGATAGCCCTCTCGCGTCGTCAGGCGGTAGACCTGCTTGACGCCAGTGGCAAACGGAATCCCGGCGGGGCCGACGGTTCCGGCGCCAAAGCGAGTGTCGAGTGTCACGGCTCGCGCATCCCCTCGCTCTGCAAGCTCGCGGATGGGGAACATGCCTTCGCTCGTATGCACGAGGGTCTCACCCGTCACGCACGGATTCGTCGCTTCGTAGGCGCCCAGGTGCGGGACGGGGTTGTAGCGGTTGGCCTCATCGACGAAGAAGACGCCAGGCTCCCCGGTGCGCCACGCACCGTCGATCATCTTGTCCCAGACCATGCGAGCGTCGAGCTGGCCCACGGTCTCATGTTTCGCCGGATCGATCAGGTCATAGCTTGCGCCGGCATTGAGCGCATCCATGAACTTTGTCGTCACGGCGACCGAGATGTTGAAGTTCGTGATCTGCGTGAGGTCTTCCTTGCAGGTGACAAACTCCATGATGTCGGGGTGATCGACGCGGAGGATACCCATGTTGGCGCCGCGGCGCGTGCCACCCTGCTTCACCGCGTCGGTCGACGCGTCGTAGAGCTTCATGAACGACACCGGCCCCGACGCCACACCGGTGGTGGACCGGACCATCGACCCCTTGGAACGCAGGCGCGAGAACGAGAAGCCCGTGCCGCCGCCACTCTGATGGATGAGCGCCATCGAACGCAGCGTGTCATAGATGCCGTTGCTGCCGTTGGACAGCGCGTCCTCGACCGGCAACACGAAACACGCCGACAGCTGCCCCAGCGGGCGACCGGCGTTCATCAGCGTCGGCGAATTGGGCTCGAAGCGCCGCTCCGTCATGAGACGGTAGAACGCATCGGCGACCTCATTCATCGCCCCTTCGGACGCCCCATAACGCCGGTCCGCCTCGGCCACCACCGTTGCCACGCGCCAGAACAACTGCTCCGGCGACTCCTGCGGAGTTCCCTTGGCGTCCTTGATCAGATAACGCTTACCGAGCACGGTCAGCGCATTCGAGGAAAGCTCGAGGGGTCCGGCAGGTGGCTTGGTGGGAAGTGGCATCGTAAGGAGGCTCCTATGATTCTAAAATTCTATCCAGCAGGGCGGCTAATCGATCCCGGAGAGAGCGCGCGAAGTATGTTCTGCGCGGGGCGGGCATACTAAGGGGGCTCGTGAAAGCGCGCCAGTGTATACGTAAGTATTTTAATCGCAAGTACTTGCGAAATCAACATCACGAACCTGTAACGTGGGCGGGATCTCAGGGGCAGAGGACGGCAGACTCGAGAGACGGGAGGCCGGAGTGACCGCTGGACAGGGATGCGTTTCGGCGAACTGGGATACGGACTATTTCCACCGTCGTCTCCCGTCTCCCGTCTCAGATCTACCGTCCCCCAGCCACCCACAATGCCCCTCGAGGCAGAGATCACTGGCGTAGTTGACGGGTGAACGGGTGAGCGCCTTTTGCGAGATTCCAACCCTATACGGATCGACGCTCTCGGAACACGAACGCCGTCGCGCCAGCCGCGAGAAGTGACACCAGCATGCCGCCGAATGCAGGGCTGAATCGCACCGGCCTCGCCTCCCACACGCCGAGCTGAAGCGCAAGCATCGTCAGGCTTCCGCCGATGATGGCCGCCAGCGCTTCGCGTCGCCCCAGGCGTCCGACGGACAGTCCGCCGACGAGCGGTACGAACAAACACACGCCGAGTACACTGTAGAAGAACGAGAGTGCCCCAACGATCGTCTGCGCCACGAGGGCGATGCCGATCCCGAGCATGCCACCGGTGAGCGCGGCCATGCGTGCGACGCGGAGCACCTGCGCGTCGGTCGCGGCGGGGTTCACAGTACGTCGATAGAGATCCTGTGACAGTGACGTAGACAACATGAACAGGATCGCGTCCGCGCTGCTCACCTCGGCCGAGAAGAGCGCGGCCAGGCCTAACGCGCCGATGGCCACCGGCACGTCCTGCACCAGCAGCGTGGGAAGCGCGAGTTGCGCCTCGGGAAGATCGGGATGCGCCGCGCGCGCCATCATGCCCAGCAGCGGCGGCACCGCCGCGAACAGCAGGAGGACCAGGGCGTTGGCACCCACGCCGATGCGCACCGTGCGATCGTCCTTCGCGCCGAAGATCTTCTGCAGCAGACCAGGCGACACGATGAACGCGGGGCCGAGCAGCGCGAGGTAGACCCAACCCGACGGTCCGTTCTGCCACGGGCTCCAGTAGCCGGGATCGGCGGGAAGCGCGCTCCGGACGCGGTCCCATCCGCCGAGCGCCATCAACGCGGCGGGAAAGGCGAGGGCGAATCCGGCGAACTTCACGATCACCTGCACGACGTTGACCCACGCGCTCGACAGGAGTCCACCGGCGCTGAAGTACGCGGTCACGACCACACCGCCGACGATACAGCCCAGCCACTTGGGCGAGCCCATCATGGCGGTGAACAGCGTCGACATCGCGATCAGCTGTCCGGCGAGGATGGTGAGCGTGCCTAACCAGAGCAACACCCCGACGACGACCCGCACGCTGGGACCAAAGCGATACTCGAGGTAGTCGCCGACGGTGCGCAGCCCCCGCTCCGCGGCGAGGCGCCGCATGCGCGGACCGATCCAGAAGGCTTGCACCATCGATCCAATCGCTGCGGCGCCGACCCACCACCACGCGGCGAGTCCATCCGTGTACCCCAGCCCGGCGGCGCCGACGGTGGAGCCGGCTCCGATGTTGGCGGCGATCAGGGTCGCAAACAGGAGCCCTGGACCCAGGCCACGGCCGGCGACAAAGAACGTGTCTGCAGTCGTTACTCGGCGCCCGATCCACAAACCGATTCCGACGAGCAGGACGGAGTAGGCCAGCAACAACGGAAGATGGAGGGTCACGAGAGCGGAGGTCGGTATTCCCAATGCCTTACCAACGTCACTTATCGAGGCCGAGGGGGACGAAGGTTCCGTCGTCGATACCGCGCTGTTGGACGCGATAGACCGTGATGCCGGATGGAAATGCCAGGCCGGCCCCCGTACTCGGACCCACGACGGCTCCGGTCTGGAAGAAGCGCGTGGGCACACCGGCGTAGCGCAGTTGCTCGCGCACGTGCATGTGGCCTCCGAGCGCCAGCGGGTAGGGATGGCCCTTGATCCGCGCGATCACTTCTGCGGCGTTGGATACGGTGTGGCGGAACCTCGACTTGCCGTGGACCGTGATCACGCTGGGCGCCGGCGGGCCGTCCCTGTAGCCATTGATGCTCTCGACCGCGGTAAAGAACGGGATGTGATTGAACGTGACGACGGGGGTTTGTGCGGAAACGACGGCCAGATCACGCGCGAGCCAGGCGAGCTGCAGACTGTCCACGTGACCGAAGTACGACATGTCGTCGATGTCGATCGAGTTGAGACCGACGAAATGGACGCCGCCTGCATTGAACGAGTAGTAGTCCGGTCCGCGGTAGTGGCGGTACATGGCGCGGCCGTACAATGGATGGTCGGCGCTTACACCTGAGCGCTGCCGCTCGATTCCAAAGATCTCGTGGTTGCCGGGGACTGTGAACAACGGCCGAGTGAACTTGCCGGCCTGCTGCTGAAAGAGCTCGTAGTATCCCGTCGCCTCCGCCTCACCGACCCGTAACGCATCTCGCACGAGATCGCCAGTGATGATGACGAAGGCGGGTCTGATCGAATCGACGAGCGCGCGCAGGCGCACCATCCGCGACTGCGTCGCCTCGCTGATGTGCGTGTCGGAGGCATGAATGAAGGTGAGGGACGACGTTGCCTGCACGGGCAGCAGGGGAAAGTCGACCTCCGCCGTTCCACTCAGCGTCACCGAACGCCAGAACGGCCCGTTAGGCATGTACCCATCGGGCACACTCACGAACACGGAGCCAAGGACCGCCGTCGCCAGGCGATAGGATCCGTCGCTCACCGTCGTGGTGACGTCGACCTGGTCCGACACGGCCACGCCCGCGATGCCCTGCTCCCCCGCATCGCGACGGCCGTTGCGATTTGCATCGACGAAGACCACGCCGCTGACGTCGGCGCTGCGGCGTCCCTCGTCAGGCGACCCACCGAGTATCAGAGGAACGACGGCAATGCCAAGGAGTCCACGAAATGGCTGCAACGGATGCGTCATCGAGATGTCGAGGGGTTCTCCTCAATCTACACGCCGGACGCCTACCCTCGGCCGACCTTCCCGCTCACCCGCTTCCCGCGTACGTGTTCACCCGTTCACCCGTTCGAGCGTCTTCTGCAGCACGCGCTCGACGTCCGCGAGTGACACGGGTTTGGCGACGCAGTCATCCATGCCGGCGGCGATGCAGGCCGCACGCTGTTCCGGAAGGTCAT
>JBQTIW010000326.1:0-17379 GCA_052387735.1 Gemmatimonadaceae bacterium | reverse complement strand
CGAGGGGCTGGGCGGGCAGGTGCAGATGATCCACATCGATCCGCCGTACGGGGTGAGGTTTCGGGAGCAACTTCCAGCGTTTGTTCGCAAGCGGGATGTGAAGCACAACGACGACGGCGACATGACGCGCGAACCAGAGATGGTACAAGCCTATCGCGACACGTGGGAGCGCGCATCTTCTGACTCGAACAGCGGAGATGTCAGCTGATGGCGTGCAACGGCGGTCGCGCGCACGTGGATCACCGACCCAGGAAGGGCCCATGAGCATCTACGTCTATCCGACCGACGTCTCGTGGTTTCGCTTCTTGCAGGCAAGAAGCCCGCTCGATGAAGTGAACTTCTGGCAGCCCGGTGGGACTCAGGCGTTCACGCGGCTTCAGCCGGGTGAGCTCTTCCTGTTTCGCCTGAAGAGTCCCATCAACATGATTGCCGGGGGAGGGGTTTTCGTGCGCGGGTTGCTGTTCCCACTTAGCGAGGCCTGGGAGGCTTTCGGCGACAAGAACGGCGTGGCTTCCTTTGATCAATTGTTCGCCGCGATTGATGGATATCGGCGCAAGCAGGCAAACGACACTACGCAGGCCGACACCGCCATCGGATGCATCATGCTTCAGTCACCCTTCTTCCTGCACGAACGTGACTGGATCCCTGTTCCGCCCGACTACCACAGCAACTTGGTTCAGGGCAAGCGCTTCTCGCTGGAGAGTGACTCCGGGCGGGCGCTCTTTCAGTGGGCAAGCCAGCGGCTGCGAGCCAGCGCGGTACGTGAGCGCGCCCTCGAAGTGCCGGGACCAACAATTGGCGATCCCGCGCTCGTGCAGCGCCGGCTCGGTCAAGGTGCCTTTCGCGTTCTCGTCTCCGACGCATACGACCGACGCTGTGCGGTGACCGGCGAGAAAACGCTTCCAGTACTCGAGGCGGCGCACATCCGACCAGTATCGCGCGGCGGCGAGCATCGGCTTGACAATGGGTTGCTATTGCGCTCCGACCTCCACAAGCTCTTCGACCTCGGCTACGTGACCGTGACGACCGGTGGCGACTTCAGGGTTAGTTCGAAGCTTCGAGAAACGTGGCTCAACGGGCGCGTCTACTACGATCTGGCGGGTGCAAGCGTGCGCCCGCCATCGTCTCTTGAAGCGCGGCCCTCACGGCAGCACCTCGAATGGCACAATGACGTGGTTTTCCGTCCATGAGCGATTCGTCGATTGAGGCGCTGCGCCAGAAGGTTCGAGCGTTCGCGGATGCTCGTGATTGGGCACAGTTCCACGACCCGAAGAATCTCGCCATGGCGCTTGGCTCGGAGGTCGGTGAGCTCCTCAGCATCCTTCGATGGGTCCCTGGCTCCGTGTCCGACGAGTACTCGCGTGATGCGACCAACGGTCAAAGGATTCTTGAAGAGCTCGGGGACATCGGCATTCTGCTCGTGCTCCTATGCGACCGGGTCGGCACGAGCCTTGACGCGGCCATACTCGCAAAGCTGAAGCTCAACGAAGGCAAGTACCCGCAGCAGCCGTCCACCGGGCGCAGCGACCCCCCGGCGATGTGACGGTACGCCTGCCCGTTGATCGGCACACCACCATGCGTCCGAATGCCGCCCATGAGAATCCGTGCTCCCTTGCCTCCGGATGCAGCACCCTGGAGACCGAACACAAGCGGGGTGACGACGTCCCGGCGTGGTTCCTCGACACCGACTACAGCGACCTCTGCTTGCACGTCGACCAGGCGTTCTTCCCCGCGCACGAGCGCATGGGACAACCTCAAGCGTGCGCTCAGGGCCACCTATGAAGAGGGCGTGTGGGACCACCTCGCTGGCTCCACGGGTGCGCGCTTCGAAGGGGGGAACACCGCAAGGTCGCGGTGAAGGTCATTGATGACCGTGGCAATGAATTGAATTGCATTGATAGTGGTCCGCGAGCTGAGGTCAGGCTGACGCTCGGCTGACGTCGGCGCGCTGTGTACGTTCATGCAGGCAGTCGCGCGACACGAAGGGAGGGTGCAATCATCACGACAGCGAAGAGGACGACCGATCCCAGGGAAGTCCCGGCCTACCCGATGGCCGAGGCCGCCCGGTACCTGCGCCTGCCCACGAGCACGCTTCAGAAGTGGGTGCGGGAAAGCACGGGTGGGAGGGGTGCGGCCAGATACCTCATCCGCCCGCCGAGCAAGGGACATGGTGCGCTTTCCTTCCTGAACCTCGTTGAGGCACACGTGCTGCGAGCGCTCCGCACCGATCACAAGGTGGCGATCCGTGCGGTGCGTACAGCGATCGACTACGCCGAGCGTGAACTTCACATCGACCACCTGCTCGTGCACCCGGAATTGCGCTCCTCCGGAGGAGAGCTCCTGCTGGATCAGTACGGCAAGCTCACGAACCTGAGTCAGTCCGGCCAGCTGGCCATGCGCGCGGTGCTGGAGCAGACGCTGCGTCGCATCGAATGGGACGCGTCGAAGTTGCCGTCACAACTGTTCCCCGTCGTCCATGAGACAAATACGGAAAGCCGTAGTATCGTCATCGACCCGCATGTGGCATTCGGGCGCCCGATTATCGCCAGCCGCGGAGTGTCCACCGATGCAATCCGATGGCGTCTGGATGCGGGTGAGGCCATTCAGGAGGTTGCGGAGGACTACGGGGTCACCGTTGAAGAAGTGAAGGACGCCGCGGTGTTCGAGCGCGCGGCGTGAGCACATTCTTCACCGACAGGGATCTCGGGAACCGTTTTCCCCTAAGGTTGAGAGAGGCCGGAATCGATGCGGAGAGCCACTCGGCTCACTTCCCTGACCGCGCACGCGATGAACAGTGGATCCGCAGGGTGGCAGCGAAGCGCTGGTTCGTACTCACGCACGACGAGCGCATCCGGTATCGTCCGAACGAACGCGATGCCGTGATGACCAGCGGTGTGGGACTGTTCGTCCTCGTGGGCGCCGCTCCGGCGGCTGACCTGGCGGAGAACTTCGTCCGCATGCTCCCTCGCGTCGAAGCCTTCATCGATCGTCACCCACGCCCCTTCATCGCCAAGATCTACAGGCCTGCCCCTGCGGACCTTGCCCGCGACCAGGCGGCGCTCGGAAGAGTGGAAATGTGGCTGACCAAGCGAGAGTGGTCGGCGACCCGCAGGCGCGCGCGACGCTCACCAAGGCGATAGATGTCGTTACGAAGGCTCGAGCGATTCTCTCCAGGGCATCGCTGTACCCCGTGAAGAGCTGACCGAGGAGTCGCAGGCCGCTGGTGTGACCGGCTTCCTGCGGTACGCCTGCAACATGACAACAGGCTCGGGCAGGAGCACCGTCATGGCGATGCTCACCGCGTGGTCGATCATCAACAAGGTCAACGATCGCGCCGGCGGGCACTTCTCCGACGTCGTGCTGGTCGTCACACCTAACGTGACGATACGCGATCGCCTGCGCGAGCTGAGTCCCGACGCCGGAGATGCGTCCATAACGGCTCGCGGGAACGTTACGTTACGCGCGCAGCGCTCGACGCCCTCATCGCCTCCGGAGAGCTCGACGTCATCGAGGTCGTGGGAAGCGATGCGGAGGGAGCGACGAAGAAGGTGAGAGTTTGCTCGGTGCGCTATCAGGAGCGATTCCGCGCTCGTGAAACGCGTGATGGGGCGCGCGTTCGGCGGCAAGCAGAACATCCTCGTGATGAACGACGAGGCACACCACGCCTATCGCATCAAACGAACGGAGCCCGACGACACAGAGGCCGACGAGTTCGGCGACGAGGGGGAAGCCGAGGAGTTTTCGACGAAGCCACCCGCTGGGTCGATGGACTCGACAAGGTCCACAACGAACGCGGCATCAACATCTGCATCGACCTATCGGCGACGCCCAACTACCTGGGTCGCGTGGGACAAGCGACGGGAAGCCATTCCCGTGCGTGGTGAGCGATTTGGGCTCATCGACGCCATCGAGAGCGGCCTTGTGAAAGTACCGCCGCTCGCGTATCAGGACCTCAGTGGCGAGGCCCGTGCCCACTACTTCAACATCTGGACTTGGAGCAGAGATTCGCTCACCAGCGCCGAGAAGAGGGGCAAAGCGGGAACACCAAAGCCCGCGGCTGTCCTCAGGTACGCGGCAACACCCATCGCGATGATGCGCGGTCATCACGAGCAGCTCCTTGAACAGTGGCGCGATGTAGGCGACGATCCGCGCCCGCCGGTCTTCATGGTTGTTTGCAAAAACACGAAGGTCGCGGCGACGATCTACGAATGGATCGCAGAGGGCAAGGCCCCCGGCGGTATGGCCGCCGCACATCTCGGGGCCCTTCGCAACGATGATGCGATAGGGACGTCACGGTTCGGGTCGACTCCAGGGTCATCTCCGAGACGGACACTGGCGCCGCCAGGGATGACCGGCAGCGATGGATGCGGTTCACGCGGGACACGGTGGGCCGTCGGTCCTGGCCTGCGGACTCGCAGAGTCGCCCTGTGTATCCGGAGGGGTTCGCAGCGACCGTCCAGAGATCATCGATGCAACACTCGCGTGGTACCCGTCGCCGGAGCCGCTCGCAATCGACCTCGAGGCGCAGTTTTTCCGCTGTGTATCGGCAGTAACGACAGATTCCTCGTCCTCAGGCCAAACGAGCGGAAGCGGGTCGAGGAACGTCCGCGGATGCTTGAAGCGGGGGCCCGGGACCCAGCGTCGCTTCTACCGCTCAACGAACCGGGTTCCCGCGTGCGTGGTAACGACGAAGGTAGGGCACCTGGACGGGAACCAGTATGCCACCGCGACGCCCCTCACACCTCGCCCACCGCAGCGTCCGAGTGACCCGCCGTGGAAGCCGGTTGTGACCGGCATCGGTGGGCGCCGCACGCGCGAACTCCCCGCGGGACGCAGTGATCGTTCCAGGGAGAGTGAGCGGGCAACGAGCGCAACGGTGGGCCTCTGTGCGGCGATGCGTTTGCCCGGTAGCTTCGATGCGACCGAGGACCGACTCCACGTTCGAGTAGCAACCTCCGCCATGAACCGGCGGCGCGCACATTGCGCAGTGGGACCCGTGTGTGATTCAAGGGGCGGGAGTAATGAGTGTTCAGCTCGAGTCCATATCGTTCAACCACGACCCGTTAGGGCACGCCACCGATGCTCTGAACATCCGCCGCAGCGCTGGGCAGGCGGTGTCTACTCCGGAGTGGCAGCGCGGTGTGAGCGTCACCGCCGCGGACGCACCCGCCGCGTACTCGCTCGCCGACGTACAGGGGAATACGGTCACCATCAAGGCAGCCTTTCGCCGCACCTCCGGAGACTGTAAATGCGTCCAGGTCCGTGCGCTCGACATGAAGGGGAGGCGAGGCTGCCTCTACGCCATACTCGAAGCGCTGGGACTCGCCGACTGGATCCGCCCGCCGGCCCGAAGTCTCCTCGGCGACGTGCGCGAACGCACGGTCTGCTTCGACGCGACCAACCTTTCCGGTCCCGTCGAATTCGAGCTTTCGCACCACCGGCTCGGCACGGCTGGTGTAGAGCGAGACGTGGTGATGTGGCGATGGCAATACCGGCACGACTGCGGTCCGTGGAAGGACATCGGCTTCACCCAGCACGAGGTCTTCGCGGTGCTGTACGTGCCCACCGCGCCCTGGCAACAACAGCCCTCGGGCCCCGCGAACACGCAACTCCCGTGGGTGGACGCGCTGCGTCATGCCTGTCGATGGGCCGCAGGAACGCATTCAATAGATGCGGCCGCGGGCAAAGTCACCGAGGGTGTGTACGCCCTGGGTCCGGGGCTGGTCACCTACGACTGTCCCGGCGGAGGCTCCTCGCACTACTCGGCGGGGAATTTCGACCTGACCGCGTTCATCGATCGCCTCGACGGCGGGGTCGGCAACGGACTCTACGTGAACTGCTCCGACTGCGCCACGTTCACCTCCACATTTGCCAACGTCCTGGGCGCCGACCTGTGGCAGTCGAGGATGGGGTGGTTCTTCGACCTCAACCCGCTCCTCGCCATCGGGTCGAACGTGTGGCAGACCGCGTGCGGGTGGGGAGCCTTCAGCTATCATGAAGTGGCGTGGAAGGGTGCCTGCACGGCCAATGAGGAAATCTTCGACGCCTGCCTGCAGGTGGACATCGACGCGGATCCGACGTCGGCGCCGCACACGGGCGAGCTTCCCCGCAACATGCGGTTTGGCAATGCCGGCGACGGCGACTATCGCGATCGGTTGTCGCCGAGTGGCACCTGCGATCCCCAACCCGCGTCGCGCGCGCGCCGCGTCGTGATCTAGGCGGAGACCTTCGATGCAGATCGATCCTGGGTACCTGACGGTCCTGCGTGAGCGCTATCGCTTCGCCGAGTGGAGCGAGCCTGCAGGCGACTCGGACGTTGTGCAGGGCATCGAGTCGTTCCGGGGAAACGAGCTTCCGGGGTGGACGCTCCGGCGCGGCACGCGCACGTCGCCGTATGAAGACGTGACGCTGGTTCGCGGCATCTGGAGCTCGACTCGTGCCGGCACTAAAGTCGATGAACGTGCTCTTGACGTCGAGCTCTTCATCTGCAAGACCCCCGCTGCCGCGCGCGAACTGCTCCTCTCCGTGCTTGGCGACATGCAGGGCCCACCGGCCAGTCGGCTGCCCCCCGGGTCGATCGGTGACGTGGCGTTTCACCTGGGCGGCGACAGCGCCATCATGTTCGCCCGTGCCAACCTCGTGGCGCGTGTCCGAAACGCTGGGCGCGTGGTGTCGGGTGTGATGACGGAAGCGTCGGTGATCGACGCGCTGCTGGAGCGTCGGATGTCGGGGAAGTAGGCGGCCGAACCGCGCGGGCCGGGACGAGAGGGAGTCGGCCATGGCTCGCCCCGTACGCCGAGTAGCGTCAGAACAGAAGGAACCGCGTCGGTGGCGCGCACCACTCCTACACATGCGCGGAAGCAGGCTCCCCGTCTCCGCGACTTGCTCTTGTCGCGCCGCGCGACTCGATAGTCACGTTGCGAAGCGCTGAGGAAGCGGGCAGGGTCACTTCGCCTGCTTGCGCAGCCCTTCGATGAGCTGCCGCGGGGTCAGTATGGCGAAGCCGAGTCGCCTCCTGCCGACAGGAAAACGACGGACGTTGCCGGTAACCAGACCATCAGCTGCGCCTCCCGGCCTTGGCTTCGCCCTCAGCCACGAGAGGCAGCGGCTCGCCGGCGCTCAGTCGCGCGAACACCTGGCCCGGGGTGTTTCTGAGGTCGCGGTAGGTGACAGCTGGTTTCGGCATTGCTTGGCTGGTTAGGCTACATTCAGGCTACGCAAGTGAATGGGACAGCGGCAAGATCGGAGACGAGGATTCCGGGTCGACCGGACGAGGCGGCAAGTCGTCGTATTGCTTTCCACCCGATTGCTTCGCGGCCACCGGGCGGCTAGCGTGCCCACCGGGCAGAGCTCGATTCCTCCACGCGTCAGGGCGATTCGTTGATGGCTGAAGACATCCGCTGGATTCAGCGACTCACGAGTTTCGAGCGCGCGGCGACGCGTCTCGGTGAGCCGCTGGCACGCGACCTCGTCACGCTTTCCGCACTGGAGAACGAGGGAACGGTGCAGCGCTTCGAGTTTACGCTGGAACTGGCGTGGAAAACGCTCAAGGACTACATGGAGCACGAGGGTCACGTCATCACTCCCGTCACACCTCGGAATGTCGTGAAGGAGGCATTCGCGGCCGGCATTGTTCGAGATGGCCAGGTCTGGCTCGATATGCTCGACCACCGGAATCTGCTGTCGCACACGTACGACGCGCTGCGCTTTGCCGAGGCCGTGAAGGCCATTCGCGAGCGATACTACCCCGCGCTGGAAGACGTGAGGATCTGGTTGTCACAACGCCGTACGCCATGATGGTTCAGACCGGACTCAGCGACCATGCGCTCGCACTGATCCGTGGTGTGCTCGCCGAGCACACCGAGGTTACGGGCGCAATCCTCTACGGCTCACGCGCGAAGGGGACAGCCTCTCCCGCGTCGGACGTCGACATCGCGCTGGAGGGAATTGACGATCCCCTCGGGGCAGCGAGAATAGCGAGCGAACTCGAAGAGCTGCCACTTCCTTTCCGGTTCGACGTACAGGTGCTCGCGGCAATTCGGTATCAGCCGCTGCGCGACCACATTGCGCGGGTCGGTCTGAGGATTCACCCCGTGAGCGCGACATCAAGCGACGGAACGCCCGAGGCGTGACTGGGATTCGATTCAGAAGGCATGCGCAACGCTTGCTTACCGTCGCTGCGCTCCTCTGATCCCAGGATCACCGTTCTCTCAGGACGTCTCAGTGAGAACCCGTGATGGCCGGAGTCGGAGGTCGATAGTCAGAACAACCACTCGCTGATCACGCGCATCGACTTCGGCACGCGCTCGTTTCTCTTCAACTTCCACTCTCCGAACCGCCCACCCCGTTCACTGCTCGGCACCAACGCTCCGCCGCCTGCCGCTTCACTTCCGCCAATCGAAGCGGGCACCTAACGTCCGCAGCATCGAAAAGATGTTGTCGCGCGCCACTCCGAACTGGTCGCACACATCGGGAAGTTTGATCTCCCTCTTTGAATCCGGAGCTGGCTGTTCATTTGTGATGACGATCGCGTCGTTGATTCTCGCGTACGCGACCAGCCAGCCATCCGCCCCACTCGCGAACTTCGCCTTGGCATGGTCCAGATATTGTGGATGTCGCTGGACCCAAACATGATCTGTTCATACGCAGCGGTCACGCCGTCGTCCTCGGCTTCGAGAAAGAACGTCGCGGGCACGTCGTTGGCGACCCACTGGACAAGGTCATCCGTCCTTCGACCCGCGAGTAGTTCCGACCTCACCCGGTCGATGCTGAGCACGCGACCCGTTGAGTGGAAGTGGAGCAGGCTTCGCCAGAATCCGGGGCAGATATCGAACGCGTAGTAGAGATTCTTCGCCGTAATCAGAACGTCCGAGTCCAGCAGAAACACCTGGCTGTTCGTCACGGTAAATTCGCCCCGAGTCGACGTGCGTACTCCTGAAAGGCTCCGCCGCGCAGCCCGGTCAGGTCATACGCTTCCTTGAAGCCGATGCGGCCTTCCATGGCCGCGCGGAGAACGTGCGTGGCAAACAGCTCACCGACCCTTGTGTTCTGGCTGTTGTAGAAGCCTCCACCGCCCGATTCCGTGCTCCGACCGTGTTCTCTGCGTGTGTACGTGTCGTAGAAGCCGAAGAAGGTCTCGCGATCTATCAGTCCCAAATCGAGCGCGCGACGAGCAGCTACGACGGGACTGACCTTGAACAGTCGCGCAATCGTTTCGAACGAACCCGCCTCGTCCCTAACCTCACGCCAATGGGCTCGAAGCTCCTGAGCGGGGACGAGGAACTCTGCGGCGGATCGGTTGCACCAATCCTCGACGTCAGTCCCACCGGGGAACAAACCCGGAAAGCCCGAAACCCCTTCGGCACCGAGCCAGACGTGCGCGAGCTCATGGGCGAGAGTGAACATCTGCGCGGACTTCGCATCTGCTCCGTTGACAAAGATCAGCGGGGCGTATTCGTCGCTCAGCGCGAATCCACGGAACTCATCCACGCTCAGCGTGCGGTGAGTATTGTTTCCAACCACGCCATTGATCACTGCCACGACGCCAAGGTCTTCGATGGCGCGACGCAGCGCGCTCACGGCCTCCTGCCACGTGCGTACGCGGCCCGCCCAACCGTCCCCCAGGCCAACAACGCGCCGCATCTCACGACCAACACCGTCTGGATCGTCCGTCAGGCGTGCGCTGCCCACAAAGCCGCGCGGCTCAGTATGGGTCTCGACGAGGATCTCACGCAGCCAGGACTGCCGCTGCTGCATGGTGTAGATCGTGTCGAGGAGATCCGGGCTCGGACGTCGCCCGGCCAAGCCCCCCACCGTGCGAAAGTCCGGGACCGGGAGCCGTTCTTCAGGTGGTTCGGGAAGAAACAGATAGCCGAGTGGAGTGTGAGTCGCCGTGGCGAACTCCTCGAGTTGCCTGAGCGTCGGCTGGATCTCTCCTCGCTCCCAGGCACCGAGCCGAGGAAAACGGGAGTTCAACCTGGCCTCGTCGATCTGAGACCGCTCGCGCGCCCAGCGCAGGAGGTTTGGTCTGACCGTCACTCGCATCGGCACCAATCTACCACTCAACCAACGCTCGGGCGCCCAGCCAGCATGATGGCGTGAGGCGCGTACAAATCGCCGTCGCCCGCCGTATGTTCCCGGTGATCGCGTTCCTTCATCCCGTAAACGGGGCGCGCGCTCAGCAGCCGTTTACGGGACTTCCGCGCGCTGACGAATGGCCCGCAGCCAACGCCGGCGTATGAGCGCGCTCCCCGGATAGATCACCCGCCAGTATCTGGCGAAGCGACGTCTTGCGCCGGGATCGGTCGCGAAGACACGCGTCTCCGTGGTCAGGAGCGATCCGCCGCTCTCGTCAGGCGTGATGCGAAAGTTCATCGCCGCGAGGGCGAAACCGGGGTCGCGCACCGCCCGGAATGCCTGGGGCGTCTGCGGGGTGTCTTTGCGGCGGCCCGTGGGCGCGAGCACCGTCGTGCCGACCAGAATCTCCCGGCTCGGGTCATCGGCCAGCGTCATGAACGTCGTGCGCGTCGCGATCTCGAGGATCGGCATCGTGTCCGGCGCGTTGATGATGCTTTCAGGACCTTTCCGGCCGAAACGGCGCATCCAGGTGAGCGTCGTGAAGAACAGGATGTCACCCGCCTGGACGTTCTGAATGGCGTCGTAGACGCGCTCGGGCCTCGCCGCGACGTGGAGCGAATGAAACTCGTGGAACTGGTATCGCGGCATGTACTCGTCGAGGCGCGATCGCGGCGTACCGGTGTGTCGCTCGCCGGCGGGAAGCGTCATGCCCGTCGCGGAGATCGCGACTCCCGATGCCAACAGAATCGCTCCCCGCCGCCTGGTATCGAGGCGAAGCCATCGCAGCGGCCGGATCAACGCGATCAGGCCAACGAAGCACAGCGCAAATCCTGCATACACGAACGCGACACCGACCACGACGATCCTCCTGACTCCGCCTGACGATCGCCAATCCGTTCGACGGCGTGCGGCACTTCGCCTTCCCACGCCAGGCCTTCGCCCATCGCGACCCCGTCCGTGCCGCGTTGTTGAAGGTAGGCTTTAGCATAAGCGAGCTGGGCGCCCTTATTGAAGGGTGGCGTTGAACGGCGGACAGCTGGCTCTCCATCCATTGGGGACCGAGGTTGTCGGACGTCCTCCACCTCCCCTGTTCAACCGAGGCCCGGGGCTCCATTCTGTCTCATCGTAAAGAAGCGCCAACGTCCCGGAGTCGTCATGATCACCCTGACCGTCAACGGCACCCGTCGCACCTTCGACGGAGACCCCACCATGCCGCTCCTCTGGTTCCTGCGCGACGAGCTCGCGCTCACCGGAACCAAATACGGCTGCGGCATTGCCCAGTGTGGCGCGTGCACCGTACACGTGGCCGGCCGCCCGGCGCGCGCCTGCCAGTTGAGGATGGAGACGCTGAACGGCGCCGCCGTCACCACCATCGAGGGGCTGCATCCCACCGGGGAACACCCCCTCCAGGTGGCCTGGCGCGAGCTCGATGTGCCGCAGTGCGGCTTCTGCCAGCCCGGCCAGATCATGCAGGCCGCGGGGCTGCTCAAGAACAGGCCGAAGCCGACGGACCAGGACATCGACACAGCCATGAACGGGCACATCTGTCGCTGCGGCACTTATCCACGCATTCGCGCCGCCATCAAGGCGGCGGCGGAGAAACAGCCATGAGCGCGCGCGACTTCTTCCCGTGGCTTCCCGCTGGCGAAGGGCCTGAGGAGGCGGACGCCACCATCGACACGCGGCGCCGTGACTTCGTCAAGCTGCTCGGCGTGGGTGGCCTGATCATCGCCGCCGGCCCGGCCGGCATTCGCCGGTTGGACTCCGCGGAACGCTTGCTCGGTGCAGCAGCCGATCCCTGGTCCCCGCACGTGTACGTGCGCGTGGGGGAGGACGGCCTCGTCACCATCCTCTGCCACCGCTCGGAGATGGGGCAGGGGATCCGCACGACGATGCCGATGATCGTCGCCGACGAGATGGAAGCGGACTGGGCGATGTGTCGCGTCGAGCAGGCCGACGGAGATGCGAAGTACGGTTCGCAAAACACCGACGGCTCCACGAGCATCCGCGACTTCCTCACCAGGTATCGCGAGGCCGGCGCCACGGTGCGCGCCCTCATGGAAGACGCGGCGGCGAAGGAGTGGGGAGTGAGCGCCACCGAGGTGAAGGCGCGGCAGCACGCGGTGGTACACGAGGCCACGGGGCGCACGAAGGCGTTTGGTGCCCTGGTCGTCACGGCGCGTACGATGGCGATGCCGGCGCCGGAACGCGTACGGATCAAGCGTCCCGCCGAGCGTCGGTGGCAGGGCAAGCGCATGACATCGATCGACCTCGTGCCGATGACCACGGGCAAGGCGGTCTACGGCGCCGACGTGATCCTCCCCGGCATGAAGGTCGCCGTGATCGCGCGACCCCCGGTGTGGGGCGGGAAGGTCGTGAGCGTGGACGACGGCGCCGCGCTGGCGGTACCTGGGGTGGAGCGCGTGGTGCGCATCCCCGAGTCGCCACTGCCCGGCGCCTATTTCCCGTTAGGCGGCGTCGCGGTGGTGGCGAAGAATACCTGGGCCGCGCTGCGCGGGCGCGACGCGCTCAAGGTCGTCTGGGACGGAGGCCCCAACGGCGCGTACGACTCCACGTCCTACAAGACCACCCTGGAGGCGTCCGTCAGCCAACCCGGCAAGCCCGGGCGGGCGAGTGGCGACGTCACGCGGGCGCTCGCCGCGGCGACGCGGAGGGTATCGGCCAACTACTACATGCCGCACCTGGCGCACGCGCAGAAGGAGCCCGTGGTGGCCATCGCCAGCGTGAGCAATGGGCGCGTGGAGGCGTGGGGCTCCACCCAGTCGCCCATGGACGCGCGCAACACGATCGCCCAGTACCTGAAGGTCGACGTGGCCAATGTCCAGGTCCACGTGACGCTGTTAGGCGGAGGGTTTGGCCGGAAGTCCAAGCCCGACTTCTTGTGCGAGGCAGCGTATCTGTCGCGTGCAGTGGGCGCCCCGGTGCGAGTGCAGTGGAGCCGCGAGGACGACATGCGCAACTCCTACTACCACGCGGTCGCCGCCCATCATCTCGAGGCCGGGCTCGACGCCTCGGGCAAGGTCACCGCCTGGCTCCACCGCTCGGCGTATCCCTCGATCAGTGCCACCTTTGCCCCCAACGTGGCGGGCCCCACGCCGGACGAGCTGATCAACGGCGCCAGCGACCTTCCCTGGGACGTGCCTAACGTGAGCGTCGAGGTGTGCCCCGCCGTGGCTCACGCCCGCACCGGGTGGTACCGCAGCGTGAACGCGATCCACCACGGCTTCGCCATCGGATCGTTCGTCGATGAGCTGGCCCACGCCGCCCGCAGGGACCCGGCCGAGTTCCTGCTCGCCCTCATCGGACCCGACCGGCAGGTGGATCTGTCGAAGAACGGCCTGGTCGAGCCGCCGAAGGACTACTATGGAGCGAGCTGGACCGACTATCCGCTCGACACGGGGCGCGCGCGGGGCGTGGTCCAGCTGGCCATGGAGAAGAGCGGTTGGGGGAGCCGACTCCCCCGCGGCAAGGGGCGCGGCATCGCCGTGCACCGCAGCTTCCTCTCCTACGTCGCGATGGTTGTGGAGGTGGAAGTGCTTCCCGATGGCGCCGTGCTCGTGCCCACGGCAACGGTGGCCGTGGACGCCGGCTTCGTGGCCAATCCCGACCGCGCGACAGCGCAGATGGAAGGAGCGCTGATCATGGCGATGAGCAACACGCTCTACAGCGAGATTGCATTTGCGCAGGGGAAGGTGGTGCAGGCGAACTTCCGCGACTACCAGGTCACACGCATGCGGGCGGCGCCACGCACCGTGGACGTCCACTTCGTTGAAAGCGAAGGACTGCCAGGAGGGATCGGCGAGCCAGGGGTGCCGCCCGCCGGTGGGGCGATCGTCAACGCGATCTACGCGGCCACGGGGGTGCGGGTGCGCGAGCTGCCGGTGGCAAAGCAGCTGGCGGGGTGGGCGGCACGGGCGACGGAGAACGGCGATGGCCAGTGATGGCGGCTGAAGCGCGACGCGCGTCCCTCGACGGCGACTGACGCACCCCGTCTGTCATCGCCGCGCCGGTGGTGGGTCTCGCCCACCACCGCCTCGTGCCCGCCATTGTGTTCCCATCGGAGCAGCGATAGCCTCCTATTGTATCCCCATAGGAATCGGCATGGCGGCAAAGCTCGACGTGAAACAGGGCACCCTCGCCCTCATGATCCTTCGCACCCTGGACGTGCTCGGATCGCTCCACGGCTACGGCATCGCTCGCCGCATCGAAGAGACCAGCGGCAACCGCCTCGCCCTCAACTACGGAACTCTCTATCCCGCCCTCCTCAAGCTCGAGCAGGAAGGCGCCATCAGGGCGGCCTGGCGCGCCTCCGAGAACAACCGGCGCGCCAAGTACTACACGCTCACTGCAGCGGGACGACGACAGCTCGCCCACGAAACGCGCGACTGGCAGCAGACCGCCGACCTCATGGCCGCCTTCCTCGCACCGCGACCGGAGACCACGTGAGAGTCTCGAGCGCCATCAGCGCTCGCACCACACCTGCACAACTCGGTGACCGACGTAGAACGGCTCCTGGAGGCGGTGCACGCTCAGGCTTAGCGGCCCCGGAGCCAGGGTCGGACGCCGAACGCCTCGTGGTGCCGTGCAGGTCACGGGCTAGAGTCTCGCCCGTCTCAGCAACTGTGCGTTGATCGCTACGATGACCGTGGACGCAGACATCAACACCGCACCAGCGGCCGGCGACAGGACAATGCCATGTCGGTACAGCACACCCGCTGCCAGCGGGATCGCGACGATGTTGTAGCCCGCCGCCCACCAGAGGTTCTGCAGCATCTTGCGATAGCTCGCGCGTGACAGCGCGATGATGCGCGGCACGTCGCGCGGGTCACTGCGCACGAGCACGATGTCACCTGCCTCGACCGCGACCTCCGTTCCCGCACCTATGGCGATCCCGACGTCCGCCGTGACGAGTGCCGGCGCGTCGTTGACGCCGTCTCCCACCATGGCCACTCTCTTTCCGCCGGCTTGCAGCTCCTCAATGCGTTTGGCCTTCTGATCGGGCAGCACCTGAGCGAACACGCGGTCGATCCCCAGCGCCCTCGCGACAGCGTCGGCCACCGGCTGCGCGTCGCCGGTCATCATCACGACTTCGATGCCCCCGCCGTGAAGCTGCCGAATCGCGTCCGTGGACTCGGGACGAACAGCGTCGGCAATGGCAAATGCGGCAAGCACTCGACGCTCTTCGAGAAGCAAGACCGTGCTCTGCGCACGCGCCGCGGCTTCCTGGACGGCTGCCTGCAACCGCCCATCCGGAACCACGCCCAGGCTCGTCAACAGGTTGGGTCCACCCGCAGCCAGGTTCCGCCCTTCCACCGTGGCGCGAACGCCGCGTCCTGGCTGGTACTCGAAGTTCACCGATGGCGGAATCGTCAGGCCGCGCTCCTCGGCGCTCTTCACGATCGCCCGCGCGATTGGATGCTCCGAATCCCGCTCGAGCGCCGCCCCCAGGCGGACGGCCTCGTCGGCGGACAAACCGTCGACAGCCACGACGTTCACCACCCGGTGCTCGCCCAGAGTCAGCGTTCCGGTCTTGTCGAAGACCACCGTCGTGAGATTGCGCGCCTCCTCCAGGCCGCGCCGGTCGCGTACGAGGAGGCCGCCGCGCGCCCCGAGTGTCGTCGAGATGGCGATCACCAGCGGGATCGCCAGACCCAGCGCGTGCGGACAGGCAATCACCAGGACCGTGACCATGCGCTCGACCGCGAACGCGGGATCGTCGGACCGCACGGACAACCAGGCCACGAGCGTCACCACCCCCGCCGCAACAGCGACGATGGTGAGAATCAAAGCTGCCCGATCGGCCAGCGCCTGCGCGCGCGACCGGGATTGCTGCGCCTGCTCGACTAACCGCATGATGCCAGCGAGCGCTGTCGCGTCGCCGGTGCCCGTCACCTCGACGCGCAATGACCCCGATGCGTTCACCGTGCCAGCGATCACCGTGTCACCAGACGCCTTGTCGACCGGGCGTGACTCGCCCGTCAGCATCGACTCGTCGACACTGCTCGATCCCTCGCGCACCACGCCATCGGCGGGGACTCGACCGCCGGGCCGCACGAGGACGACGTCGTCCACACGTAGCTGGCCGACGGGCACCTCCTCCAGTTGGTCACCGATCACCCGCGTCGCTACGTTCGGCAGGAGCTTCGCCAGTTCCTTGACCGCTCCCCGCGCTTGCGCGATGGATCGCATCTCGATCCAATGTCCGAGGAGCATGATCGTGACCAGAGTCGCGAGCTCCTCCCAGAGGGGCATGCCGGGATAGCCGATGGCGACAGCGACACTGAATGCGAACGCGACGGAGATCGCGAGCGCGATCAGCGTCATCATCCCCGGTAGGCGATCTCTCAGCTCACCGAACGCGCCCCTGATGAAAACAAGGCCACCGTAGACGAACACGGCGGTTCCAAAGAGCGACGGGATCCACCGCGAGCCCCAGAAGGACGGGGCACTATAGCCGAGCGCCTCCTGCAGCATGTGACCCCACACCAGTGTGGGCAGCGTAAGCAACAGCGAAATCCAGAACCTGTCCCGGAACATCGCGACGCTGTGCCCGGCGTGTGTGTCGTGTTCGGGAACGTTCTCCTGAACCTCGTGATGATGATGATGCTGATGATCGACGTCAGGCGCTGTCATGGCTCCTCCCTCGCACGTGCTCGGTTGCCTGCGGAACGCTAACGATGGTCACACTCTCATCGCCTGTGTCAGCTGCTCACTGGCCGGACAAGTCTACCTTCAATAGGTTACGCGGCAGGCTTGAATCGTCCTCGGTTCCGCGCATGCGCATCGCCCCATACCCCCGCGCCCTGCTGGCCGCGCTGAGTCTGCTCGGATGTTCGGGTCAGGCCTGGCCGCGACCCGACCCCGTGCCATACGATCAGTTTCTGGCCGACTTCGAGAAGTGGCGTGAGGACCGTCGCACACGGCTCGTCGCGCCGGGGTCTGGTGCGGTGACGTGGGTCGGTCTCTGGGACCTCAACGAAGGACCGCAATCACTGGGTGCGGACTCCACGCTGCCGATCGTGCTGCCGAGCTCGCAGTCTCCACGCTTCGCGGGCACCATTCACCGATCGGGCAGCCAGATTGCCTTCGAGCCGGCCCCAGTGGCGCGAGTACAACTCGTGGACAGCACGACGAGCACGCCAGTGAGGGCGCGACTCGCTCTTGCAAGCGATCGCAGCGGGACGCCGACCGTTCTTGCCGTTGGCAAGCTCCGGTTCCGCGTCCACGGCGAGCCAGGCACCGATGGCCTCTGGCTCCGCGCGTGGGACGCAGAGCATCCCT
>JBQTIW010000325.1:0-23047 GCA_052387735.1 Gemmatimonadaceae bacterium | reverse complement strand
TCTCATTCATCGCGGCATCTTCACGTCAACGAAGGACCTGGCGCGTCGCATCATGAAGTACATCCGACACTACAACGACGATCCCCGGCCCATCAAATGGAAGTACAACGATCCCACGCGGCGCAATCGCGTCGCTTAACGTTCAGGTGTTACAGTCAACTAGACAGTGTCGCGATGTCTCTGGTGTAACGGCTCCGAGCAGCCGTTGGAACCCTACCCCGTGCCGGCGGGCGACCCCGCAGCGTTCGCTCACCCGGAGCACGCTCCCTTGCTTCGCACCCTGGAACAGCACTCGAGACGCATCGAGCCGTGGTTCGTCCCCGCGATAGTGTTCGTCCGCTCCTATTCACGGCGTCTCTCTTCTTTGTGCCTTTCCGCAATGCAGCCGTAGCACTATCGCTCGTCGCAGCGCTCTTAGGCGGTCTCGGCGCAATCGTTTTTCGTTGGCCATTCCCGACGCCACAAACTGTACGCCTGCTCGGTGCCGCGAGTGCTATGAGGCTGACGCGGGGCGTCGGCGCAGGCTTGATGTTCGCGAGTGTGCTTCTCGTCGCTTACTACTTCTTCAGTGCGCGCAGCGCATGACTTGCCTCGGACGTCGCGTCAGGTTCCCGCGTGGTGTTTAGGGGCCCTGAGACGACGGCAGTTGGACTACTCCTCTCATTAAGGAGCCGCGTCTGCAAGTGGGCACTCGAGACAGGAGCCGCGCTGGTCGGCAGTCATCCTGTCTGCAGCTCCACTTCTCATTCTCAATGCAAGCGGCGCAGAGGAGTAAAGAAAACTGGCTCTTCTCCCGATCGAGTGGGTGAATGTTGATGGAGAATCCAGTTAGGGCGAGGGGCGACGGAGCAGGAGCGAGCGGCTTGCGGCGAGGCAGCGGAGGCGCATGATGATCGCATGCAAACCCGTCGCCACCAGCGCCGGCTCTGGGATCTGTACCGCGTTGGCGCCTAACGCTTCGACGCCACGCATCCGGTAGAAAAACAGTTAGCGGTTCCGCTTGCCAGGTCGTCCTATCCCCCGCCAGCGGCGCAGATGCTCGACAAGCGCCTGCAGCGCTCGCGAAGCATGCCGCCGCTGCGGGTAGTACAGGTAATAGCCCGGGAACGGCTCGCAAAACTTCTCGAGCACCCGGATGAGCTCACCCCGCGCGAGGGCTTCACGGACGTGGGCCTCGAAGGCCAGTGTCACGCCAAGCCCGGCGATGGCGAGACGCCGGTTGAGCGCGGAGTGGGTGGAGAGAACGCGTGCCCGCACGGCCACCGCGAAGTCCCGGCCGTTCTCGGTGAACTCCCAGCGGTAAGCCGGGCTGTCGGGCGTTGGGTGCCAATTGAGGCAGTCGTGCTCCACGAGGTCGCGCGGGTGCTTCGGCACGCCGCGGCGGGCGAAGTACGACGGCGCCCCGACGACCGCGAGCCTGAGATCACCCGTCACGGGCGCCGCGATCATATCCTTGTCGATCACCTCGCCGAGCTGGATCCCGGCGTCATAGCCGTCCGCCACGATGTCGACCGGCGCGTCGCTCACCACGAGGTTGAGCTGAACGTGCGGGTGGTTGTCGAGGAAGCCGGTGAGTAGCGACTCGCCGAGCATCGTCTCCGCGACCGTGGAGGTGTGCAGGCGGAGCGTTCCTCGTGGTGCATCCCCCAGTTCTCCCACAGCGGCGACGGCGGCCCGCACCTCGTCCAGTGCTGGACGCACCGAGCCGTAGAGCCGCTCGCCCGCTTCGGTGAGGTGCACGCTCCGCGTGGTGCGCCTAACGAGCGGCACGCCGAGCCGCTCCTCAAGTCGCCTGACGGTCTGGCTCACCGCCGAATGGCTCACGCCAAGCCGCTCGCCGGCCGCACGGAAGCCCTTCGCTTCAGCCACCGCGACGAAGGTCGCCATCCCGTCGAGTTCGTCCGTCATTGGACTGAATACTGACCAGCGTGGACATTGCTGGCAAGTAGATCAACCAGACTTACCGCGCTTGATTCACAGAACACGCGAGTGATCGGGGAGATGCACCCACGCGTCGCGCGCTCGGGCTCGCGATCAGCCCGCCCGACGACGTGGACATCGACGAGATCTTCTTTCCGGCCGACGAGCCAGGAGCTGTGATGAGCAAGGAAATCGGACGCCGCTCCTTCCTGCTGTCGGCGGGAAGCCTGGCAGCCACGCCGCTCCTCGGTGGCATGGCCACACGAGCTTTCGGGCAGGCAGCAACGTCGAGCAGTACGCCTGCAGCGCAATCGATTGGACGGCGAAAACTCGGCGCGCTGGAGGTCTCGAGCATCGGGCTCGGCGTTCAGAACATGAGCCGCAAGTGAGACGACGGTGCCGTACCGCCCGGAGATGATCAACATCATCCGCACGGCGTTCGATCGGGGCGTCACCTTCTTCGACGCAGCCGAGGCATACGGCCCCCACGAGGTCGAGCGCATCCTCGGCGAGGGCGTCGCGCCGTTCCGCGACAAGGTCGTCATCACCTCGAAGTTCGGCTGGAACATCGATCTCGAGACCGGTGAACGGCGGCCGGGGCTCAACAGCAAGCCCGGGCACATCAAGCTCGTTGTCGAAGGAATGCTCAAGCGCCTTCGCACCGATCGCATCGATCTCCTCTACCAACATCGGGTCGATCCAGAGGTTCCGATCGAGGATGTCGCTGGAGCCATCAAGGACCTTATGCAGCAAGGCAAGGTCCTGCACTGGGGTCTCTCGGAGATGGGGCTCAAGACGCTGCGGCGCGCTCATGCGAAGTATACCGCCCGCCGCCCCCCGCGAGCAATTGGCATTAGACACCTTTTCAGGCGGTCACAGACCTAGGGAGCAACTGCGCCGTGCACGATGACGCCGATGACTCCCGCTGCGACGATGACGAGCGGCTCGGGGATCTTCTTCACGCGTAGCAGCAGCGCCAGCGTGGCGGCCGCAATGACCGCCGTCGGCACGTCGATCACCGCGCGCCGCCCGAGCACGAACGCCGCGCCGGCGATCGCCCCGGTCGCGGCCGCAGTGACCCCGTCGATGAACGCACGTACGCGAGTGTTGTTCTTGAAGCGGTCGTAGTGCGGCGCCAGCCAGATCGTGAGCACGTACACCGGCGCAAACACGCCGAGCGCGGCGACGGTGGCGCCGGCGAGACCGGCGACCAGGTAGCCGATGAACGACACGGTGATCACGACCGGCCCAGGCGTGATGAGCGCCACCGCGACGGCGTCCAGGAACTGCCGCTCGGTGAGCCACTGATGCTGCTGCACGACGCCGCCGTGGAGAAACGGCACGATCGCGAGCCCGCTGCCGAAGACAAACATCCCCGCGGAGGCGAAGTACACGAAGATCGTCGCGAGCACCGCGACCGGCGCAGCCCCATGAAGACCGGTGAGGAGCCACTCGGGAACGCGAATCGCGCCGGGGAGCAGCATGACCGAGACGTTTCGGCTACTCGTTAGCTTCGGCGGCGTTCGCACGAGCAGCGCGACGACGCCGGATGCCACGAACAACCAGACGATCTCCGATTCCGTCCATGCGGTGACCACGGCACTCACGGCACCCAGCGTCCAAAGAAGCCGGTCGCGCCCGAGCGTGCTTCGCACGAGCTTGACCGCGCTTCTCGCGATTATGGCGATCACCGCCGCGCCGATGCCGTAGAACGCCCCCTGGAGCCACGACATCCCGCCGAAGCGCAGGTAGGCAGCCGCGATCGCGACCACCATCACGAACGAGGGTCCGACGAACGCGATCCCGGCCGCGGTCGCGCCGCGGAAGCCGGCGCACAGCCATCCGATGTAGATCGCGAGCTGTGCCGCGAGAGGTCCGGGGGCGAGCTGCGAGAAGGCGAGACCGTCCTTGAACTCCTGGCGCGTGACCCATCGCCTGCGATCCAGGCATTCCCGCTCCATGTATCCGACGAGGGCGATCGGCCCGCCAAATCCTGCGCTGCCGAGCCACAGGAAGTACCGAAACATCTCTCCGAGCGACGGACGAGTGGCAGCGAGCGCATCGTCGCCATCGTTAGGCGGCCTCGATTCCGCCGCTGCACGACTCGGCGGTGGAGGCGAGATGGGTAGCGACTGCGAAGGTTCTGGCTGCTGCGAAGTCGTCACTGGGGGCTCGGCATGGCGGAAGGGATCGCAGCGACTTCGGCCGCATGAAGGGCATACAGTTCGTCGAACAGTTGACGTCCGCGCTCGAGGCGCGCCGCGTCGTCCTGATGCGCACGTGCGATTCCCGCGAGCACTCGCTCGATGCCCGCCGTATCGGCGCGCTCATATCGCGCGTCCTTGAGATCGATGTCATGTACGATCTCGGCGAGCGATCGAAGCGCGGGGTCCTCGAGGCCGAAGCGGGCGAGCAGTGTCTCGAACGTGCAATGCTCACCCTCGTGGGTGAACTCGGCGTCGAACATGTCGAAGCGCAGCTCCCCCGCCTTCGGCGCGTATCCCCGCGGCGGCACGAACTTGAAGCGCGCGTCAGGATCGATGAAGCGCACGATGAGCCACGCGCTCGCGATCCGATCGACGAAGATTCCTTCGCGCGTCACCCAGGTCCTGGCCCGATACTGCGCGCGGTCCAGGAGCCCGGCTCCCTCGGCATAGGGCAAGCGCTGGGACGGGGTGATTCGAGCGTCGACCGCATCCAGGAGGGCCTGCGTCTCCGTCCGCGCCGATGCCTCGAAGAAATCGAGCCTGGTGACGGACGTGAATCGTTTCTTCAGTCGGGCAAGGTCGTCTTCGGCCCGTTGCCGGAGGGAGCTGGTCTCGAGCTCTTGTTCGTTGATGGTCTCCAGCAGGCGGCGCGCGCCAGCGGCGATCTCGGCGAAGTCACGGGCCCGCGCTTCACGGAACAGCTCGCGCGCCTGATCATCAGTCATGCCATCGACGAATTCGGCGTGACAGACGATCGCGTCACCCCCGCCCTCGACGATCTCTACGCGAATCCACTGGAAGTCTTCGTGCGCCTGGTTGCTTGCCGGCAGCACGTAGACCGAGTTCTTCACCGGTATGGCACCGACGCGCTGCAGCCGCCGCCCGATCTTGACCCGGAGATAGTCCGGCTTGGGCGGGATCGAATGAATCAGGAGCAGCCAGCGCTCGCTCGGGTCAGGTAGGTCGGCAGCCGGTTCCATGAGCCTTCCCGAAGATGCCGCAATCTCACAACTGAATCAAGCACCGGGAGCGCTCGCCGACGCGAGACTGGCTCCGGACCCGCGGTCCCCTTCCCCGGGTCGGCGACTGCCCTATCATCACAGCTGAATCGACGTTTCACCGTTGGGGACGCCTGCGGAGCGCGCCGCGAGGCGCCGCCGCACATCCCTCGATGCCACTTCTCGACGCCATGCTGATTCCCGCTCTATTCCTCGCCGCGCTGTCCGCCGACTCGACTCACGCGCTCTCGATCCGGCGCACGCCCAGTCCGCCTCGCGTCGACGGCTCCATCGACAGTACGCAGTGGGCCGGAGCGGTGATCGCGCACTCGTTCCTGCAGTTCACGCCGCGGCGTGGCGACCCGGCCTCTCAACGGACGGAAGTGCTGGTCACGTACGACTCGACCCACTTCTACGTGGCGTTCCGCGTGTTCGACGAGTACGAGCCCACTGCTCAGCTCACCCGGCGCGACGCGTCGCTCCTCGACGACGATGCGGTGATCGTCATGCTCGACACGTACCACGACCGGCAGTCGGGCTAGTATTTCATGACCAACCTTCTCGGGACTCAGGCCGACGGGCGCATCGCCGATGATGGCCGGACGGTCGATGGCAGCTGGGACGCATCCTGGCGATCGGCTGCTCGGCGAACGCCTAACGGTTGGGAGGCGGAGCTCGCGATCCCGCTCGCCTCCGTCGCCTTTCGTGCTGGGGAGGCGCGCTCCTGGGGTGTGAACTTCGGCCGCAGCCGCCGGCGGACGCTGGAGCAGAGCTACTGGGCAGGGCCGCTCGACAACGCGTACCGGATGTCCCAGGCCGGTCGCCTCGACGGGCTTCGACTCACGCCTCCGCCGAAGCGTCATCAGGTGATCGCCTATGGCGTGACCCGAGCGCAGGAGGGGCAGACAGGCCAGACCGATGTGGGCGCGGACCTCCGCTACGCCATCACGCCGCAGATGGCGTTCAGCGGCACGGTCAATCCCGACTTCGCGACGATCGAGGCCGACGTCGAGCAGGTCAATCTCACGCGGTTCGAGGTGTCGCTCGCTGAGAAGCGACCCTTCTTCCTCGAAGGGAGTGAGCTCTTCCGCCAGCGCATCCGCACGTTTTACACCCGACGCATCGCCGACATCCGCGGCGGCGCGAAACTGTTCGGCAAGCAGGGCCCCTGGACTCTAGCGGCGATCTACGCCGACGCACGGCCCACGGGCAGCGTTCCCGACTCGCGCTTTTCGGTGGTCCGGGCGCAGCGGGACATCGGCCGGTCTAACGTCGCGTTCATGGCCGCCAACCGCGACACCGCCGGAGAACACCAGGGCTCCGCCAGCATCGACGCGAATCTATTCTTCTCGAAAACGTTAGGCATGACGGCCCAGGCCATTCAGAGTTACGGGCCGTTCAAGGGTGGGACCACCGGATTCTTGCTTCGTCCGAGCTACGACTCGCCCACCGGACACTTTCACGTCCGCTACACGCATCTCGGCGATCGCTTCGCGGACAACGCGAACGTCGTCGGCTTCATACGCGACGACGATCGCCGCGAGTTCGACTCCGCGATCGACAAGACGCTCTGGGTCCGCAGCGGCGCCGTCGAGCGCCTCGGCTACGATTCGAACTACAATATCTACTGGAGCCAGAGCGGGCCGCTGCGGAGCTGGGAGATCATTCAGGGGCTGGGCGTCGACTTCCGCAATCGTCTCAGCGCCGAGGTCCGCCACGTGGAAGACCTCCAGCGATTCGAGGAGGACTTCCGGAACCGCCGTACGGAGCTCACCCTCGGGTATAACACGCGCGAGTATCAGTCGGTCGAGATCGGCTATGCGTTCGGGCGCAACTTCGGCTCCGATCTCGGACTCGTGACGGCGCAGGCGAGCTACAAGTGACACCGCAGCTCTCCGTCGAGTACGAACTGGAGCACCTAACGCTCGACCCGGACCCGGACGATGAGTCGACGTGGATTCACGTCGCCCGCGTGAACCAGTTCTTCACCAAGGACCTGTTCCTGAGGCTATTCTATCAGACCAACTCGGCGATCGATCGGCGAAACGTGCAGGCCGTATTCGTGTGGCGGTACCTGCCGCCATTCGGCACCCTGCAGCTGGCCTTTCAGCGGGGCACGGCTGCATTCGGAACTCGGTCGGATCAGGGCAACACGCTCTTTCTCAGGGCGACGACCGTCTTCTGATGTCCCGCGCCACTGACACGTGGACTGGATTGCGGGCGTGCTCGTGGCCGAGAGGTCCGCGACGGCGGACTCCGCTTCTCACTCGTAACGCCGTACTCGCGGTTGCGCCACCAAGCTGGCGCACACATTCTCTTGGCACTGATCGACCTCGGCGTGAGCGCGTATTTTTCCGATAGCCTTCCTCATCACCGGGCATTGTGATCTGCTCGGGGGAGGTACCGCGGATGTGGCGACGCACAGCTTTCGTTACCGCGCTGACATGCGCTTGCATCACTCCCCTTGCGGGCCAGGCTACCGCGGACTTCTCCGGCAAAATGGATGCTCGACCAGGAGTCGAGCGTGATCGGTGGACGCGGTAACGCGGCCTCGGAACTCACGATCACGCAAGACGCGACAACGCTCACCATCACGCGGGCATCCAACAACGGCGCGCAGTCGGTGACGTACAAGCTCGATCGCTCGGAAGCGAAGAATCCCGCCGGCACCGGCGAGGCGGTCTACCGCAGCAGATGGGAAGGCGGGAAGCTCGTCACCACGATCACGACGCCAACGCGAACTGGCCAAACCACGCGGGACCGAAACGTTCTCCATCGTCGAGGGCAGGTTCAGGATCGACACGTCCCGACCTGATCCTCCGGGTGGAGCGCCGTTCGTGGGGCGACTCATCTACAGGAGGGGCTAACCATGCTTGCACGATTGGCCGACTCGGCGCGGCGACGCTGCTGCTCATTCAGGGTGGAGCTCGAACGGTGGATTTCGAGCGTGACACGGTCGGGAGCCGTCCCAAGGGGTTCACCTTGGCCCACACCGCCCAGATTGGTCAGCCGGGCGAGAGACCTTCCGAAACGCGGGGAAGGTAGGGGTATGGACCAAGGCTGATTCGATCACCTACTTCGACAACCTGGTGATCGCGACCCCATAGCGGTCGCACTCGGAGAGGCGAGAAGCTCGTTAGGCATCCGACATTCGACTCATGTCCCACCACCGATTGCGAGCTCCTCGGGTGGCCGGATTCCCCGAAACGCTCGCCACAGCAGCACGTCGTAAGTGATCTTCATGACGGCGCCGATGACCAGCGGCAGGTACATCGAGCGGCCGCCCATGAGCGCCCCTGCGACGGCAGGTGCAACGGCCCAGCCGCCGAGCCGGACGAGGTTCGTGATGCCTGACGCGAACGTTCGCTCGTCCGGTTGCACTACCGCGAGCACGTACGACTGGCGTGTCGGCACGTCCATCTCCACGAGCCCTTCGCGGAGGAGGAACAGGACCGCGGCGATCGCGAACGTCGGTGCAAACGCGACCGTCACCAGCAGCAGGCTGGATGGAATGTGTGTGAACACCATCGTGTTCACGAGGCCAAAACGCCTGGCAAGCCATGCGGCGCCGAGGTGCGAACCGGCGTTGGCGATCCGAGCGGCGAAGAACAGGACGCCGATGGAGTCGACTCCGACCCCGAAGCGGTCGTGGAAGAAGAACGACAGCAACGCCGTCGTGAGGAATCCCCCGCCCAGGCTGTCGAGCGCGAACAGTGACGAGATCTTCCACAGGATCCGTCGGCTGGACGGCGTCAATCGTGACTGCCGCGACACGCGCGGCGCCTCGATCGCGGGGGACAGCCGCAGGTACGCGACCACGGGCGCGAGCGACAGCGCCGCATAAGCTCCAACCGAAACGCGAAAGGACGCCACCTCTCCCACGAACCCGCTCTGTTCCACGAGCGCGGGCATGCTTGCCAACAGCGCGCCCACGGCATGGCCGATGTCCTGGAGCACGTTGTACCTGGCGAACGCCATCGTGCGCTCTCGATCGGACACGGTCGCCGGGAGGACTGCTTGCTCGAGCGCGAGGGCTGCCCCTCTGTCCCTTCCCATCCCGTTCACCATCCCGATGAACGCGGCGAATCCCAGCACGGCGGGATGCGCGCCGACGGCGAGTGCCGCCGCTCCGATGGCGCTCGTCGCGCCTAAAGTGATCAACGACCGCCGGTGCCCGAGTCGATCCGAGAAGAACGTGACGCAGAGCGTGGCAACCGCTGCTCCGGCGAGTCCGAGCCCCACGAGAACCCCGACGGTGCCGGCGCCGAGCTCGAGCTTCGAGAGGTAGATCCCGAGAAGAACGCCGATCATGCCCGTGGCGACGGAGCGCACGAGCACAGCGGAATACAGCCACGTGCGGTCCCGCATCGACTACGACCTGGCTGCGGGCAGCGACGCAGCGGGGCGAGTCATGCCATCCGCGAACAGTGCTCGGATGAAAGCTGTCGCCGGAGCTCTTGCCAGTTCGTCGACTTTGCCGTCCGCCGCGATGCGCCCGCCTTCGAGCACCAGGAGACGGGCGTCGAGCGCGAGGGCTTCGCTGACGTCGTGCGTTACGTGCAGCGCCGTCATCCCGGTCTCGCTCAGCAGAGAGCGCAAGAGCTCGAGCAGACTCGATCGCAGGAGCACGTCGAGATTCGTCAGCGGCTCGTCCAGCAACACGGCGCGAGGCTGGAGCGCGAGCGCGCGAGCGATCGCCACGCGTTGCTGTTCCCCGCCGGAGAGCTGACCTGGGTAGCGCTGTCGCTTCTCGGCCAATCCAACTCGCCGAAGCATCTCGCCGATGGCGTCATCGCGGCGCTGGCGCGACGTGCCGCGCGTCTCGAGCCCGAAGGCCAGGTTTTCTTCCACCGTCAGGTGCGGCCACAGCGCGAGATCCTGAAAGACTACAGCTAGACCACGCCGGTCCGGCGGTACGAGGATCCGTCCGTCCTGGCTGACGGTCTCACCGTCGATAGTCACGCGCCCGCGTTCGGGCGCGAGCAATCCGAGAATGATTCGGAGCACGGTGCTCTTGCCGCTGCCCGATGGACCGATCAGCGCGGCGGTCTCGCCGCTGTTGATGCGCAGCGTCAGGTCCGTGAGAACGCTCACCGGCCCGCGCCGGAACGAGACGTTTTCGAGTGCCAGTATTTCGGTCATCTCGCGTCTCGTCGGCCACGCGTCGCGACCGCTGCGGCGACGCCAGTCAGTAGCGCCGTGAGGAGGATCTGTGTGAGGGAAAGCGCGGCAACGACCGGCTCCGGTCCATTCGCTTCCAGCGTGAAGATGCGGACCGTCAGCGGTTCCCGACCGGGCGGATAGAACAGCACCACCGTGTCCAGGTCGCGGATGCAGAAGATGAGTGTGAAGATCCACGCGGCGATGATTCCGCGGCTGTGCAACGGTGCGACGATCCGCCGCTTGGGCCTGACTGGTCCCGCTCCTAATACCGCGGCGGCGTCCTCCAGGCGGCGGGGGCTCTGCGGGTGGGCGGTGGAAATCACGCGCACGGCCACGACCGCATAACGAGCGGCCAGCCCGAGAATCAGGATCGTCACGCCGCCGTAAATGGCACGCGTGGCTTCGTGATTCCAGGCGGTGATGAGTCCGACGCCTAACGCAGCCGCCGGTGTGAGGAAGCCGAGCATGAGCGCCGCGTCGACGAGGCGGCCGGCTCGCTGTGCCCGCGCCAGCTTCCATGCGGCACTCATCCCCAGTACAGTGGCCGCCGTCGCTCCGCCGATCGCGGCCGCGAGAGAATTCCACAGGCTCGAGCGCATCCACTGGGGCAGCGCTACGACACCGTCGGGCACGGCCCGAACGACCAACGCCAGCAGCGGCGCGAGCGAAACCAATACCCCACCTGCGCAGATCGCGCTGGCGAGCACCCTCCAGCGGCCGAGCGGGAAGACAGCTCGCTCCGCGCTCCGGAGGCCGAAGACGGCAAACGTCCTTTCGCCGACAAGCCGGCGCTCGACCGCCAGCAGGGCGAGCGTGACCGCAAACAGCGGAAATACGAGCGCCATGGCTTCGCCAGGCGCGAACTCGATTCCGCCGAGACGGGCCATGACGCTCGCCGGATACGTTCGCACCCGGAGGAACATCGGCACTGCGAGCTCGGAGAGCGCGAGGGCGAAGACCAGAAGCAGCGCGAGCGCGATCGCGGGGAACGCGGTCGGGAGCAGGATCTTCACCATGACCCGGAGTGGACGCGCGACTACCCGACCGGCCTCCTCGAGCGACGGATCGACATTCCTGAGTGCGAGTGCGGTTAGGCACGTGACGACCGGAGCGAAGAGCGATCCCAGGATCAGGAGCAGTCCGACAGGGCCAAAAAGCAGGCGCGCCGAAGCCGCGCTGCCCAGGTATCCATTCAGCCCGAATACGTGGAACCAACCGAGCGCGACGAGGAACGGCGGGATGAACATGGGGAACGCGTGGGCGACCAGGAGCGAGCCACGAGCCGCGACATCCGTGCGGCCGAGCAGGACGCCAAGGGGAATCCCGATGGCGCCGGCGATTACTGTCGCTCCGCCCGCGAGTGCCACCGAACGTCCGAGCAACGCCCAGGTCTGCGTCGCGCCCAACACGGACCGAAGCCGCTGCAGTGCCGCGTCACCTGCCAGGAGGTCGCCGGCGAGCGCGCCGACGGGAACGAGCACCACGAGGACGAGGACGGCACTCGGCGTCCAGAGAACGACCGAGTCGCGCGCCCCTCGCCAGCGCCCCGTCACGCGAGATACGAGCTATCGGACGCCGACCCACTCGCGCAGCCATGGCTGGATGCGCTCCATCTCCTGCGCCAGTCGCGAGTAGTCCACCGCCATCGGGCGGAGCTGGTCGAGTCCCGGCAGTTCCGCGCTCGGCTTCGGAGTGCCCAGCGGAAGATGCGCGCCAAGCTCGATAAGCCGCTCCTCGGTCGGTGCCGACAGGAGATGATCGATCAGTCGCCTCGCCGCGTCTGGATGCGGTGCACCCTTGATCAGCACGACGACCGTGGGCATGACCAGCGTCCCGAATGTCTCGCGATCCGGATACACGATCGTCACCGGCGCCCCTTCCTTCACAGCGCCATACGCGTCGTCCGTGTCCGTCAGCCCGAAGGCGACTTCGCCCGCGGCAACGAGTCGCTTCACTTCCCCATTGGAGCTGGCCACTCGCACGTCGTTCGCCTTGAGCGCGGTAAGGAAGGCCTTCGCGCTGTCCTCCCCCCAGGCGCTGAAGAGCGCGGCCACGTGCATCGTCGTCGTGCCGAAGAGCGGGCGTGCGATCGTGGTGCGGCCGCGCCACCGCGGGTCGGCGAGATCACGGATCGACGTCGGTCGGTCACCTTCCCTGACCAGATTCGTGTTGACGAGCAGGACGCGCGCCCGCGCGGCGAATCCCGTCCACATGCCATCCTCGGCGCGGAACTCC
The DNA here is from genome assembly GCA_052387735.1 of Gemmatimonadaceae bacterium. GTDB lineage: Bacteria > Gemmatimonadota > Gemmatimonadetes > Gemmatimonadales > Gemmatimonadaceae > RBC101. Next base: position 10,524 of record JBQTIW010000325.1, on the reverse strand, counting down.
GGTGGGAAGCGGCCCGCGTTAGGTGATCGATATGGCTCGACGAGCCCCCGCGCGATGAGGACGAAGGCGCGCGCCGGATCCCCGGACCAGAACACGTCAGCCTGTGGCGCGTCCGCCTCCGCGATGATCCGGTTGAGCACCCCCGTGCTCTTGGTTTCCTCGGTGTCGAACACGCCGCGCACGCGAACCCCGGTCTCGTCCTCGAACGTGCGGAAGCTTGGCTCGGAGAAAACCTGGTCGACCGACGTGTAGGGGGTCACCTGATTGGTGTCCTCACGGCATCCGCTCGCCGCAATGGCGATCAACGCGCTCGCGAGGCCTCGCACGACCCTGCAAAGACGCTGCCGAACGTTGGTTGCCATTGGTAGCTCGATTCGGAGGTTTCAGGCAAAACGCGTGAGAGACGCCGCGCGCCGCCAGCAGCTAGTGGCCAACGGCTTCAGGTGCCGGCGATCGTCAGGTCGTCGAAGTCGGTAATCGAATCGGCCTTGGTCCACACGCCCACCTTGCCAGCGTTCGTGAACGTCGAATCCTCGACCTCGTAGAGCGTGGTGCCGTTCACGTACACCGTGAACAGATTCCCGCTCGCGACGACGCGCAGCGTGCTCCATTCCCCGGCCGGGACCTTCGCCTTCTTCCCGTAGGTACGGCCCTCACCTTTCAGCGGGAGATCCGTGCGCTTCCCCTTCTCCACCTTGTAGAGCACGACGTTGTCCTCCCGGGCGTTCGCGCGGACGATATAGTAGTTGTCCTCGTCCGCGTACCTCCAGACCAGCCCTGCTGCTTGGTCCACTCGGCCGGAGACGGGACGGAATCGAACGCTCAGGTCGACGTCGCGCGCCGTGAAGTCGTTTACGACCGCGACCGGGAATCGAGCATTCGTGCGATCAGCGTCGAGTTGCGAGAGGAACTTCGCACCTTGCTGCTCACTCACTAGCCACTTCCCCGGGGCGCCAACCTTTCGGGTGTGGCCGAACGAGAAGCCGGACGGTGGTTGGCCCACGGTCTCGCGCTCGAAATCGATCTTGCGCGCCTGGGCGGACGCGAGCGCCACCTGGCCAACGGAGGCGGCGAGTAGTAGCGGGGTGATTCGCATGATGCTTCCTCCTTCTTTCATGATTGGCTGACCCGAGCCCCCCACTTGGAGCCGCAGCGTCACGGCGATCGCCTTCATCGGCGCAGCGGCGCCACTGGAACGACGAGGACGAAAGACAGCGACCATGGACTCGCATCATCCAGATATCGTTCGCCGCCCACCGGCACGACCTCGCCAGCGCGCGGCAGTCCGGTCGCGAGATAGTCGAGGGACGCTTCGAGCTCCACGCTTCGCAGCCACCTGTACCGGGAACGATTGAAGGGCGCCAGACCGATATCCAGCTCGAAATCGAGCTTGTGCGTGTACGCGCCTCGCGCGCGCGGCCGGTCCGCGGGGCTGAACTGATCCACGACGTCGAAGTGCGCCCCGATCCACCCACCGGTCATCTCTGGCTTCAACACGTCGAGGTTGAGCTCGAACTCCAGCTCGACCGGGTTGTCGCGAATCTCCGACCTCCCAGCGTCCTCAGCCGATTCGCCAGTAAATGGGTTGCTCGATCCTCCGGCGAATGCCGACCAGATCGCCTCGAGGGTGAACCCCACTCGCGGGATCGTCGTCGGAACGTCCAGCGCAAAGATCATCTCGAACACGAGGTCCCGCTCGGCGCGCGCGACGAGTCCGCTGCCGACGTCCTGTACGCGGTGGCGGCGCAAGAGGTTCTCGATCGTGAACGTCGGCTCGATCGCGAGCGATGGCGCGCAAAGCAGCAGACACCCGCCGGCTTCGCTCTCCTGAGCGAGGGCCGGCCGAGCCCCGAGACTGGCCACGACGGCCAGCAATAAGGTTCCACTGCGGAGTGGACCTGACCTTAGAGAGCGCAGGCGTTCCTTCCAGAGCGCCGGTTCGAAGGGCCAGTCCAGGAGTCCGTTCGTGACCACGCGATCGTCCTTTGAGATCGCCATCCACCCGAGCAGGCGTGTCAACAAGCAGCGCGCAAGGTACGGATGGCTCGCAGCTGAATCAAGAACGGCGTTCGTGCGCGGCCGTTCCTGCTCCGGCTCGGCCCTCGTGTAGCGCTCGCCGGGATTTCGACACCAAAGGCCGAGATTGGACTTGCCCGGGCCCAACCCGCCGTGTTATCCCAGTTGAATCCGCCGGGCTGGCGGTCTCGCGTATGGCCATGAACGCCGCGCTCCGCCGCAGGGCCTGAATCCGCAGGAGGACGAGACATGAGCAGGATGGGAACGATGGCTGCACTGGCCTGGCTCGGTGCAGTGTTGGCATGCCGAGACTCTGGCGAAGCCGGAGCGGCTCGTGCGCAGCAGACGGCTGCCGGAGACGTGGCCCTCAACACCACCGCGCAACAACAACAGGTGGACTGGAAGGCCGTCGAGGCCGCGATTGGGCGTCCGGGCGCCGCTCAACCGGGAGACGTCTATCGGTTCAATTTCCCGCGCGGTGACCTGCGCGTGACCGCAGGCGGCGTCGACATCAGACCCGCGCTCGCGCTCGGCGGCTGGGTGGCGATGAAAGCGGCGACCGGCGGCGTGATCGCCATGGGCGATCTGGTCGTCACCGAGGACGAGCTCTCGCCGGTCATCTCGCGGCTGCAGGCGGGCGGCGTGGAGCAGACGGCGGTCCATCACCACGTCATGCGAGAGTCGCCACGAGTGCTCTACATGCACATTCATGGACATGGTGACGCGGTCAAAATCGCGGAGACGATTCGCGCCGCAGTAGCGCTGACCAAGGCGCCGCCTCCTTCCCCACCAGCGGCGGCAACCGGTCCACTCGGCATCGACAGTGCGCAGGTGTCGAGAACACTCGGCCATGCAGGACGAGTGAATGGAGGTGTGTTGCAGATCAACGTGCCTCGCGCCGAGACGATCCGCGAAGGAAGCTTCGAAGTACCGCCGTCGATGGGGCTCGGGACGGTGCTGAACTTCCAGCCGACCGGCGGTGGGAAGGCTGCGATCACCGGTGACTTCGTACTGATCGCGAGCGAGGTGAATCCGGTCATTCGCACGCTTCGCGAGAACGGCATCGAGATCACGTCGCTCCACAGCCACATGCTGAGCGAGGAGCCGCGTCTCTTCTTCATGCACTTCTGGGCAAACGACGACGCCGCGAAGCTCGCACGTGGCCTTCGCGCCGCACTCGACAAGACCAACTCGCGTCGCGGCACGCCGTGATCCGTCTCGATCGGATGCTGGCCACGACCCTCCTGTTGTGCGTGCTCGCGATGTTCGCGTGGCCCATCACACTCGACGCACAGACGTCTCAACCATCCTCTGCGCGACCTGATGCCGCGCGCCCTTCGCTTCGCGTCGGTGTAGCTCCGGGGGCGATCTCTCTCGATGGCCGGCTCGATGAACCCGCGTGGGCCACTGCGGACTCGATTCCTGATCTCACGCAGATCGAGCCTACGGAGGGTGCGCCACCGACAGGACGGACTGTCGTCCGTGTACTGGTCGATGGCGGCGCGATCATCGTCGGAGTCCGCGCCGACGACCCCGAGCCGGATCGGATCACGAGCTTCTCTCGCCAGCGCGATGCCTCGCTCGACAACGAAGACCACATCCGACTGGTGCTCGACACGTATCTCGATGGGCGCTCGGGATACGTCTTCGTCGTGAACCCGAACGGCGCGCGCTACGACGCACTCGTCGCCAACCAGGGCGAAGGACAGAATGCCGACTGGGATGCGTTGTGGGAAGCTGCCACGGCGCGGACCTCCAGCGGCTGGTCGGTCGAGATCCGCATCCCACTGCGAAGCCTCCTCTTTCGCCGCGGTCTCACGAGCTGGGGATTGAACGTCCAGCGCCGCATTCAGCGGTTGCAGGAAACGCATCGCTGGGCAAGCGCGGACCGCGACGTGAAGATCAACATGACGTCCCGCGCCGGGTTGCTCACCGACCTCCCGGAGTTCGATCTCGGCCTCGGTCTCAGCATCCGGCCGGCGGTAACCGCGGGGGCCGGGATTCCCGCGCCGAGCGCCTCGTGGCGGGACGAGGCAGACGCGAGCCTCGACGTCACGCAGCGTCTTGGCGCCAACTCGCTCGCGTCGCTCACGCTCAATACCGACTTCGCGGAAACCGACGTCGATACCCGCCGAACCAACCTCACGCGCTTTCCGCTCCTGTTCCCGGAGAAGCGAACCTTCTTTCTCGAAGGCTCGGACATCTTCGACTTCGGACTCGGACTCGGCGCGAGCAGCGGAGGTCAGGGCTCTGATCTCGTGCCATTCTTCAGCCGGCGGATCGGGCTGCTCGGTGGGCGAGAAGTCCCGCTCGACGCTGGACTCAAGGTGAGCGGTCGCGAAGGAAACACCGGCGCCGGTGCACTCGTCGTTCGGACCGGACAACTCGACACGCTCTCGACCGACAATGCGATGGGCGTCGTGCGACTGAAGCAGAACGTGCTGGGAGAGTCCTCGATCGGTGCGATCGCGACGTTCGGTGATCCGCTGGGAGCGAGCGACGCGTGGTCGGGCGGCGCGGACCTGATCTACCAGACGACGCGATTCCGCGGCGACAAGAACTTTCTCGTCGGCGTGTGGGGGCTCGCGATGAATCGCGAGGGGCTCGACGGCCGCCGCCACGCGATCGGCGGCAAGATCGATTACCCGAACGACCTCTGGGACATCGCGCTCACGTACAAGTGGATCGGCGACGACTTCGATCCGTCGTTAGGCTTCGTGCCGCGGCGTGGCGTGCAGATCACCAACTTCAACGTGAACTTCCAGCCGCGCCCGAAGCGCCCGATCCTGGGACTCCGCGTTCGCCAGATGTTCAACGAGTTCCTGAACACGCTAGTGACGGACCTGAACGGCAAGTGGGAGAGCTATCGGATCTTCACCGCGCCGATCAACTGGCGTCTCGAGAGCGGCGATCGGATCGAGGTCAACTACGTGCCGACCGGAGAACGGCTCGTGGCGCCGTTCGAGATCGCCGATCGTGTGGTGATCCCGGCGGGAAGCCATCACTGGACGCGGTGGCGGCTCGAGGCGCAGCTCGCATCGAAGCGGAAGCTCAGCGGACAGTTCAGCTGGTGGTTCGGTGACTTCTACACCGGACGACTCGACGAGCTCACGTTCACCGCGGCCTGGAAGCCGTCGGCGCTCATCATCGTCGAGATGAACGGGACCCGCAACACGGCGCGCTTGCGAGAGGGCGACTTCACTCAACAGGTGATCGGCACCAGAGTGCGGGTGAACGTTTCACCGGACCTGCAGTTCGCCAGCTACCTGCAGTACGACAACCAGTCGGAGACCTTCGGGACGAACACGCGGTTGCGGTGGACCTTTTCGCCCGTCGGCGATCTGTTCGTCGTGTACAACCACAACGCGAACGAGCTCAAGGACGTGTTCGATCGACATCGCGGATGGCGCTTCGCGTCCAGCCAGCTCCTCGTGAAGGCGCAGTACGCGTTTCGCTACTGAGACCCGGCGTGTGCCGCGGGTGGTGCGAACGTCGGGGGCACCGGACCAGTCAGGGCCTGGAGGAACGCGACGATTTGCGCGACTTCCGAATCGCTGAGTCGCCGATCGAGCTGAAGGCGCGCCATCACTCGCATCGCCTCGCCAAGGGTCGATACCGATCCATCGTGAAAGTACGGCGCGGTCACTGCGACGTTCCTCAGACTCGGCACGCGAAACACGTAACGGTCATTCGGCACGTGCGTGACATCGAATCGCCCCTGATCGCGCGTGGGGCTTCGCGTTGCCTGCCAGTCACCGTAGACGCCAAACTTCCGGAACGAGCTCCCGCCCGACACCCACCCCGTTGTGACAGCTGGCGCATCCGAGCTCCATGAAGCGCGCCAACCCTTGTCGCGCGCTCGCCGACAACGCGCTCGCCTCGCCGCGCAGAAAAGCGTCGAAGGGGGATGGAGCAATCAACGTTCGTTCGTAGGCGCCAATGGCGGCCGCGAAGTTCGCTCCCGTGACTGGCTGCGTATCGTTAGGAAAGGCACGGGCGAAGTCGTCGCGATACGCGGTGATGGAGCGGATCCTCTTCTCCGCTGCCGGCAGATCCGCGTTGCCACCGCTTTGCGGACCTGTCAGTGCCTTGATCGCCTGGTCTTCGACATCGCGCCGGTCTCCTCGCCAATGCACCGGGGCAAACAGCACCGCGTTGAGGACGGTAGGCACATTTCTCGGCGTCCTTCGATCGAGAATGCCGACACCAAGAGGAAGACCGTCGGTCCCGTGCCGAGATGGTTGATGGCACGAGGCGCAACGCACTCGACCATCGATCGAGAAGCGCGGGTCGAAGAAGAGCGCCCGGCCGAGTGTCACGCGTCGATCGTTCGAGTCAGCGCCTTGCGAAACGGGCGGTGTCGGCAGCGGCGCAAACGAACGCCGAGCGCGGGCCAGCAGTGAGGTCTCAGCCGAGCTTCCTCGCGTCCGTGCCGGCAGCCACACCGCGAGGCCAATCGCGACTACGGTCGCGAGAATCGCGGCCACGACACGCGCTCGCGTGGAGCCGGACCTCACTCGGCGCCTGGCCGCGACGCTCTTCGAATATTCGACCGTACCATTCCTCACAGTGCAACTTCGCGAGGAGCCGTTTCAACGCGCAAGGTTGTGGGACATAACAAGCGAGCCGCCTAACGGTGAGTCCGCCATTGCAGCCCACCGTTCGTCCCACATCGTGTATCGCGGCAGATGATTCGGCGACCACAGCAGCGGAGCCAGGAGCGTCTCGGGATCCCGACACGCGGAGCGTGAGTTGGGACGTCCCAACTCTCTCGCGAAGATGAACGGGAAGCGTGAGAATCCGCAGCATCGCGCTCACCCACGTCCTGTCCTTCCCGATCGCCTCCGCGGGCTCCGCCTGGCTGCGAACGTCGCTCGCATCGTCGAGCAGCTCCTGCAGAGCCTCGGCCAGCTCGACCGGCCCGATGTCTTCCCGCTGGATGTTTGACACGAGGCTCTTCCGCCGGCGCGCCCTCTCGTCCTCCGTCTCGTGAATCGGCACCTCGACCTGCGACAAGCCTACGTCTCGAGCGGCGCGATCCTACTTGAAGCACCTCGAGGACGCGTACGCGTCGGGGCTCCGGACCGACTACCCTATGTTCCCCGCCGGACGACTGCGTTACGACGTTCCACCGAGCCGCGTTCCGAAGCGCACGCGAACCCGAGATGAGATCGCTCGCGTAAGACGGGCCGCAGCCACGGTGTCCGACGCACCGATGGAGAAGCGAAGCCTGACCGACATGTTCCACGATCTCGAACGCGCGGCAGGTCGAAGGTCGAGGATGGACGGCATCCGGCGGCGAGCTGCCGACGTGTACGAGGACCACGAAACCGACGAGCGCGTCCTCAACGACCAGACCGGACACCGTCATTCGGACACGCGGCGCGAGATCTACCAGGAGCGCGATCGCGAGGCGATTCGGGCGCGGTCTGCGCATACCCGTCGGCGCGTTCGCGCGGCGGTTTTCGGGACGCCCTCTGGCTCGCCTGACGAGACCGCGCGCCCGCACGGGAAGGAGGCTCAGGCGGCGTCCGACGGAGGCGAAAACGCCGGAAAAGGCGCTCTACCTACACCAGGACATACACCAGCCCCGCACAATCTGGTGAAAGTGCGGGGCCGGACAAGTTCGAAACGTGTTACCGATCAATGACTTACAAAATCGGGACGGCGGGATTTGAACCCGCGACCCCCTGAACCCCATTCAGGTGCGCTACCGGACTGCGCTACGTCCCGTACTACGAGGGCGCAAGGTAATCCCGCTCGGCAGCTGACACCACCTCCCAACGCCCGCTCAGAGACACAGGAATACCCCCAGAACGACTGTGGGCTCCTGCACCACGTGCGAGCCTCCGGCCAGCGCAACACACCCAACGCGAGCCACGTGTCAGGGCGTTCGTGTCCGACGACAATTGCCATCTGCCTACGCAGGTGAAGTCAGGGACAACGACGCCACTGGGCTCGCTTTCGCGGCAAAGCGTCGACTTCGATCCCGCCGAGCGCAGGTTGTGTCAGTGCTGCACGCCTAGGGGCACCCCCTTCCCGCGAGTGTCAGCAAAACACCGCACCTTGGAGCCCCAGATGATCCGGACGGTCCGTCAGTCCCGCCGCTTCGCCCGCGCCCTCACTTTCGCGATCATCGCGTGCAGCGGGCAGTCCCCGGCGACCACGACCGATGACACCGATTCGCTCATAACGGTTCTGACGGGCGTCGTCATCAGCGCTGACGCGTCGAGTAGTGCCACCGGGGACAACTATACGATAGCCGGGCGGCCATTCATTGAAGGAAACAGTCTCCACGTGACCGTGCAGTACGGTGGCGGATGCCGAAGGCATGACTTCGCGCTCCTTGCCTCTCACGTGTTCATGGAGTCGAACCCGGTGCAGTCGGCGATCGCGATCCGCCACGCCGCGAACGGCGACTTGTGCAAGGCCTGGCTCACGCGCGAACTGCGGTTCGACCTCACCGCGCTACGCGACGCCTGGCGCCGAGCGTACCGGCAACAGAACGGAACGATCATTCTCCGTTTGCGCGGCTATTCCGAAGGGATCGCGTACCAATTCTGAACGAGCGGGTGTCCTCCACCTGGGATCCTGCGTAGCGGGACCCTTCGCCTAGCAGGCGCTTCGCAACCGAACGCGTGCGAGAAAAGGAGGTCACGTTTTCCAGCGGCGATCTGCTCGAGGTGCTCGAGGCGTTCAATGCGATGAAGTGACCGCAGAGGAATGGGACCGCCCGTTTACCCCTCGCGTAAGACCTCGATAGGATCCACCCGGGAAGCGCGGCGCGCCGGCACCACGCTGGCAATCGTGGCGACAGCCATGAGGAGCGCCGCCACACCGGCCAGCGTGAGCGGATCGTTCGCCTGGATCTCGAACAGGAGCGTGGACAGCATGCGATTGACCACCAGCGATGCGCCCAGTCCCAGCAGCACCCCCGCACCCGTGAGCTGCAACGATTCGATCACCACAAGGCGAGAGACCTGGCCGACGCGAGCACCCAGGGCCATGCGCACGCCAAGCTCCGATCGCCGCTGGGCAACCACGTACGATATCATCGCATACAGGCCGACCGCGCTCAGGATCACGGCCATGGTCGCTGCCACGCCTAACAAGACCATGATGAAGGTCGACCTGGCCGTCGAGCTCCGCACCACGCTCTCCATAGTCCGCACGTTCGCCAGCGGAACCGTCGGGTCGAGCTCGGAGACCACCCGGCGGATCGACGCCGTCAGCGTGGACGGGTCGGCCAGCGCCGTGCGCACCGCAAGGCTCGACAGGTTAGGCGGCTGCCAGAGCGGCGACCCGGGGATCGGCTTCATCGGATAGAACACGACCTCGGTCGGAGGTTGCTCCAGTCCCGTGCCCCGGATCTCTCCGACCATGCCCACGACCCGATAGTAGGGCGGCTGGGGGCCGTTGCTTCTGAGCCCCTTCCCGATCGGGTCCTCGCCGGGCCACAGTCGATCGGCCAGCGTGCGACTGACGACTACGGCTCCGGTTTGGCCGTCGAGATCGGCCCAATCGGGTGCGCGACCCCTGACAGGCATTCCGAGCGCCGCAAAGTATCCGGGACCCGCAAGAACCCAGGTGACGCACGGCGGCTGCACGTTGACGTCCTGGACCTGCCCCTCAACAAACACCAGGGCACAACTACTCATCCCGTCGAGGGGGAGGCCGGTGCCCACTCCCGCGCTCGCCACACCCGGTAGCACCGATATCCGCTCGATCAGGGAGCGGTGGAACTGGGCGACGTCATCGTACGACCGGTAGCGGGCGCGCGACAGCGGCAGGTCGACGGCGAGCACGCCCGTCGCGTCGAAGCCCGGTGCCACGGCGCGAAGGCGCAGCACGCTGCGGACCATTAGACCAGCCGCCGCCAGCAGGACGAGGGCGAGGGTGACCTGCCCCACCACCATGGCACCCCGAACGCGACGACGGGCACGCGACACGGTGAACCCACGCCCTCCCTCGCGGATCGCCATCACGGTCCCTGCGTCTCGCGCCAGCGGAAAGAGACCGAAGAGCACGCCGCAGGCCAGCGCCATGCCTGACGCGATCAGCGCCGAAGGCACACCGACCTGCACCTCGTCGAGTCGCGGCAACCCGTCGGGGGCCATGGCGATCAGCACACCGACGCCGGCGCGCGCGAGCAGGACGCCGAGGGCGCCGGCCACCAGGGCCAGCAGCACGCTCTCGCTGACGTAGTGCATCGCCAGGTGCGCCCGCCCCGCGCCTAACGCCGATCGGATCCCCGTCTCCCGACGACGAACCTCTGCCCTGACCAGGAAGAGGTTGGCCACGTTGGTCGCGGCAATGGCGAATACCAACACCACGGCCGCAAGCAGGATCCACAGCACGCGCTCGGTCGACCCCAGCACATCCCTGCGAAGGGGCGTCGCCGCCACGCCGAAGCGATAGTCGTCGATGAACGTCGTCGAATAGGCCGATGGAAAGCGCTGCGGGAACCGGTCGACGAGTCGCTCGAGGTCCGTCTGCACCATCTGCAGC
>JBQTIW010000324.1:0-5918 GCA_052387735.1 Gemmatimonadaceae bacterium | reverse complement strand
TGCCGGTCACGCCCAGCGCAACATCGACCTGTCGCAGCGACCGCGATGAGACCGAGCGTCCGGTGCCGGCAACATACAGCCAACCGGCGTAGGGGCGCTCGTCCTCCCAGCGCGGCGTGGAGTAGGGCGGCCGGAAAAGATTCGGCGTGTACATCTCCTGCCCCAAGGACAGCGTCGTCGTCAGGCAGCGACCGGTGCGAGTCGTGTCCGCGCCGCAGTCGGGAGCACCGCCTCCGAAATGCCGGCCCCAGAAGCTCCCTCGCAGCGTCTCGAGCGAGGCGACGACACCGTTGGTATACTCTTCGTCGCTGCGATGCCCGGGGTGAATCCAGAAGTTGTACGCGTCGTTGTCCAGGCGGCGCCGCGGGAGCCACGGGGATGAGCGGGGGTGGTGCCGGCGCCGTTGCGGACGTGGCGGCGCCGCCGCCGCGGCGTCGGCGGTGGAGTCGCGGGGCTGCTGCGACGCGACGGGATGCGCCACGGCGACGACCAACCCGAGAGCAGCGATCGGCAATGAAACGATGCCGGTCGCAGGGAAACGATGACGGCGCGGTGCGACGTCGGCCGTACCTTGAAAACGGGGGGGGGCCCCCGTCGTCGCGCGGCTCAATTGAACGCGTTCAGGCCCGTCACCGCCTGACCCAGGATCAGCGAGTGCACGTCATGCGTACCCTCGTACGTGTACACGCTTTCCAGGTTCGCCATGTGCCGCATCGCACCATACTCGGCCAGGATCCCCACCGCGCCTAACAAGCGCCGGGCCTCTCGCGCCACGTCGGTCGCAATGCTCACGTTGTTCCGCTTGGCCAGCGACACCTGCTGCGGGGTGAACGTCCCCGCGTCCTTCATGCGCCCCAGGTGCAGCGACACCAGTTGCGCCTTCACGATCTCCGTCAGCATGTCCGCTAGCCGCTCCTGCTGAATCTGGAAACCCGCCAGCGGCCGATCGAACATGATGCGGTTCTTCGCGTAGGCGAGGCATTCCTCGTAACAGGCCATCGCCGCGCCTATCGCCCCCCACGAAATCCCATATCGCGCCTGCGTCAGGCACATCAGCGGCGACTTGAGGCCTCCGGACTGCGGCAGGACCGCGTCCGCCGGCAACTGCACGTCTTGAAACACGAGCTCACTCGTGTCCGACGCGCGCAGCGAGAGCTTGCCCTTCTGGTCGCGGGCCGTGAACCCCTGGCTGTTGGTCGGCACGATGAAGCCGCGAATCGACGACGCGTCCTTGTCACCGTTGGTCTTGGCCCACACGACCGCTACCTGCGCCGTGGATCCGTTGGTGATCCACATCTTCCCGCCGTTCAGAATCCACGTGCCATCGGGCTGCTGGTTCGCCATCGAGATCATCCCCGACGGATTCGAGCCGAAGTCCGGCTCGGTGAGCCCAAAGCATCCGATGATCTCTCCCTTCGCCATGCCAGGCAGATACTGGCGCTTTTGCTGTTCGCTGCCGAACGCGTAGATCGGATACATCACCAGCGCGCCCTGGACCGACGCGAAGGAGCGCACGCCCGAGTCCCCGCGTTCCAGCTCCTGCATGATGAGGCCGTACGAGACGTTGTTCAGTCCCGCGCACCCATATTCCTCCGGGAGGTTGGCTCCAAAGAAGCCCTGCGCCCCCATTTCAGGAATCAGTTCCTTGGGAAACGTTCCTTCGACGTAGCACTTGCCGATGATCGGCAGCACGCGATCATCGACCCACGCGCGCACACTGTCGCGGACGGCGCGTTCCTCCTCGGACAGGGCGCCACCAATGTTGAAAAAGTCCTGGCTCATGGGCCGGAAATCTAGTCGCCCCTACCTCCGTTTCGCATTGGGAGTGAACATCGCGCGAGCGCTGAGCCAGGCCGCCGGCCCCGCCAGCAGCGCCGGAAACAGCATCGTGGCCAGATGCGGCGCCCAGACGGGAAGGCTCATGGCGTGAGCCAGATCACCGGCGAACCGGCTCACGGGCGCCCCGCCAAACGAGAGGATGGAGAGGTAACCGCCCCAGGCCGCCGCGGCTGCGACGGCCGCCACCAGTCCTGGTCGTCTGGTCTCGCGGGCCACGAGACCGTACAGCGCGGCCAGGACCGGCACCGCCCACCAGCCCAGCAGGACCGTGCCTAACGCGATGGTCAGCGCCAGGATCACCAGGTGCAGGAACGTCATCGGCCGCCTCCGGACGGGAGCAGCGTGAGCGCCGCCCGGACCTGCGCCGGCGCCACGGCCTCGAGCGTCGCGGGCACGTACAGGAGCTCGAGATCGCCCCGCCTCCAGAACTGCAGACGGTCGTCGTATCGCGGACTCGCCGGGTTGCCGCTCTGGCCGCCGGGATACGTGCCTAACGCGGTGACGCGGTCGCCCAACTCGACTACCATGCGCCAGCTCGAGCCGAACCCGCTGCCGGGGGAGGGGTTCAGCGTGCCCGCGCCGCCCGTCGTGGCGAGGCCCCGCCGCGAGAAGCCGCTCAGCTGCAGCAGGTGATCCACGTTGGCCGTCCCCAGTTTTCCCCACGCCCATGCCTCACGAGTCGGCGCACCGTTGCGCTGCACCAGGGTGTCAAACGCCGCCGTGAGTGACGCCACCAGGATGTCGTCGCGGGTCTCCATGCGGTCGGAGGTGCGGCGATCGTTCCACCAGGCATTCACCGAGTCGGCGAGGAGCGCGAGCAGCACATGCCCGCTCGGCGTGGCGACAGGGCTGCGTTCCCCGCTGGGGATGAGCTCGTCCCACGTGCGTCGCGACAGCTCGCGCATCGCCGCCTCGAAGAGGGCCGTTCCGGTGCCCTCGAGCGTGTAGAGACGGTCCCAGTGCCTCAGCAGCGAGTCGGCGGACGCTAGCGATGACGAGATCGAGCCGGCTGTCCTGAGTTTGGCTGTGGCGGCTAGGAAGTGGACGACGAACAGATCGGCGCGCACGCTCCCGGGATGGGTCTGCCAGTCGCGCATGTCCTCGATCGTGACCGCCGGGTGCGCGCGCAGCAGCGTGTTGATCTGCAGCGCACGCCAGGCTTCATAGCCCTCGTCATAGCCGAAGTACCGGCTGTCCTGCGTCGGGTCGATCGGCTGCTGATTGGCCGACGCGAGAAATCCCTGCGCAGGGTTGACCGACTGCGGGTAGGACGCCAGCGGCCAGTAACCCTGCCAGTCACTCGCCGAGCGCGACCCGTCGTGCATCGTCAGGCCGTCGGCCCCGTTAGGCCGGATCGGGAAGTGGCCCGTGGAGCGGATGGCAATGGAGCCTTGACGGTCGGCCACGATCATGTTCTGCGCGGGCGCAAAGAAACTGCCGGCGAGCGCATCGAGGAACGCCACTGCCGTCCTCGCCCTGGCTCCCCCGTGAAAGCCGGCGACCAGATCGCTCGGCTCGAGCACCGTCCAGCGCATCGAGACCCAGTCGGCGCCAAGCCGCATGAGGGGACCGCGATGCGTGAAGCGCAGCGTGTCGACGCGAATCACCTGTCCGGTCTTGCCGCGATAGACCTCTTCACGCGGCTCGAGATCCTTCCACGCGTTGTCGAGCAGGTACTTCGTCGGCCGGTGGTTGTCGTTCACGGTCTCGCGATAGTAGTCGAGCACGTCGCCACCCGTGTTGGTGAACGACCATGCCAGATCGCGATTGAACCCGATGACGACTCCCGGCGACCCCGGAATCGTGACGCCATAGACGTCGAGCCGCCCCGGAATCACCAGATGCACCTCGTACCAGATGCTCGGCAGCGTGAGTTCCAGGTGGGGATCACCGGCGAGAAGTGCATGGCCGGAGCGCGACCGCGAGGGCGCCACCGCCCAGTTGTTGGAGGCGAACCGCCGCGCGATCGCCCGGTCCGCGTCCATCTCGTTGCTGCGAGGCAGCAGTGGGAGGAGGGCTGCGGCGATCGTATCCGGCGTACCCGGGGCCGGAATCGTGGTGAAATCGTAGCGCGCCGATTCACTCCCGTTAGGCTGGATCGGCTCCTGGATCGGCGAGTTGACGGGGAGAATGGCGTGCGCCGCGGCGCGACCGACCAGGGCTTCGGCGGCCGCGCGCGCCCGCTCACCCGGCGCATACGTCAGGGTCCACCCCATTCGATTGTACAGGTGGAGCGAGTTGATCGGCTGCCATCGAGCCGGCTGCGCGCCTAACAGCTTGTACTCGACGGGGATCTCCGCCGCGCTGGCGCCGTCGATCCAGGCATTGACCCCGGCGGCGTACGCACGCGCGAACCGCTTGCCAGGAGCTGAATCGGGAAACCGCGCCCAGGCCCGCTCGGCCGCTCGGGGCATCCCGAGGTGACGGGGCTCGCTGTCCGCCGGAATCGCGATGTCGCCTACGAGCTCGGTGAGCGTGCCGGCTCCCGCGCGCACCTGCAAGTCCATCTGGAACATGCGATCCCGCGCCACGACGTACCCTAACGCGCGAAAAAGGTCGTCCTCGCTGGACGCGAAGATGTGTGGGACGCCCCGCATGTCGTACCGGATGTCGACCTTCGTGCGAAGTCCCGGGATGCGTGCGTCGAGCGTATCGGGGTGCTCCAGCGTGGCCAGCGCACTCCAGGCCCCGCGCACGGGGTCGAGGAAGAGCCCAAGCGGTGGAACAGGGCCGGCACCACGCCAACCGATGAAGACCGTAGCCCCGAGGATCAGGAGGGCACCCAGAATTTTCACGAAGCGCATGCGTACTCCAGCGTGTTCCGGTTGCTCACGGCCTTAGACGGCAGACGGCAGACCATCGTAGCATCCCTACGCACTTCCCACTACCCGCTACCCACTCTCCGTTTCGCCCGTGCCTCCGCCCCCACCTCACGCGCCTTACGCCGGAACGCCGCCCCATGATCCACCGGCAGCCCATGCTCATCCTGCCACTGGTGCACCATCTCGTGGAGCAACGTATCCAGGGCCTCATCCCACCCGTGCCGCCGCACGTGTCGCCGGCTGATCACGATGTCCGCCACGCCATGTGTCGCTGCCGGTGCGTAGTGGCCGAGCCGAGTGCGCATGCGGCGCGAGACGCGAACGCGCATCGGTTTGAGCGAGCCGCCAAACCGCTCGACGTTGAGGCGGGCGTGTTCCGCCGTCAGACGGTCCGCCATCGGGCGGTCATCGGGATGCAGTCGTTCCGGCGCGCGACGCCTGGCTTCTCCGCGCGGGATCGGATATTCGAGAATCGCCTTCCGCGCAATCCGGCGGGCCGCGCCGCGACCGCTGGCGAACGTCACGATCGCCCGCAGCACGTCGTCAGGGGCGTCGGCGAATGCCTCGTGCACGCGCAGCTCCGTGCCGCGGAAGGACACGTAGACCGATCGGTTTCTCGTCACCGTGAGTCGCGCGATACCGCGCAGCCCTAACGCGCCCAACCGCGCAAACAGATACGCGGCGCGGTCGAAGGTCAGCTCGAGCTGACCCGGATCCCGCATGAGTCCTACGCGCGCGAGGAGCGAGCGAAGCATTGCGGGGCCGAGGGCTCGAACGCCGATCGCTCAGCGGACCAGTAGTGCGTGGCCACACCGATCGCGTCGGGCGTGATGGTGATGTCGTGGAAGGAGCAGGGACGGCCGCCACGCGAGCGATTCGACAGCGTCCCCGCGGTGCAGACTACGAGGCCACGCTTGTCCGGCAGGTGGTGCACCGCTTCCTGGTGATCGTGGCCGCAGAGCACGAGGTCGACGCCGGCGGCGGCGTAACGGCTCAGGACCCGATCGGCGTGCTTGATCCCATAGCGATGCGAGAGGTTGCCGAGCACCGGGTTGTGATGCATAACGACGACGCGGGCGTCGGACCCGTTCATGCCGGCGCAGAGTGCCTGGACGCGATCGAGTTGGGCATCGGTCACGACGCCGATGATCGAGACGTCGCGTGGCCTGGTGGTCAGCGTGTACCACCCCACGCCGTGTGAGGTGTTGACGCCAATGAACGAGGCGCCGGGCACCGACAGGGTCGGATCGAGGTCGG
>JBQTIW010000323.1:0-17024 GCA_052387735.1 Gemmatimonadaceae bacterium | reverse complement strand
TTTAGATCACCTTTTTTAGCGCGAGTTTATCTTCGACCACCTCCGCTATGATCCGGCTCTTCCGTTCCACCTCGCTGTCCAGGCGCGCGATCTCGCGATCCTTGGCATCGGTCGTCCGGAGCGTGTCGCCTAACGCCTCCAGGGCCGCGGCCTTGGCCTCGCGCTCCCAGCGGTAGAACGTCGCCGCGTCCAGCTGATACCGTCGCAGCACTTCCGCCACCGTGGTGCCCGGCGCGCGCGCCTCTTCGATGATCTGCAGCTTCTCCGCCCCGCTCCGTCGCCTCCGTGCCTTCCCATTCTTCGCGCTCATGACACGCTTCCCTCCGTCGACCGGCCGCGCGCCGGATGAGGGAAAAGTGTAACGTCGTCACACCGTCCTAAAGTGCGGTTTCGGCTGAACCACTACACACGGACGGATCGAGTCTCTGTCGACGTGGCTTCGCTCAGGGAACACCCCGCGGCGTGAAGACCGAGACCGGAATGATGGGGTATCTGGGTTGGGTCGCAACCGCGGTCTTCGTTTCGTCGTACTTCTGCGCGAAACCAGCTACCATGCGACGGGTTCAGGTTGTTGGCGCCGCGATATGGATGGTTTATGGAGGCGCTATCCAGGCGTGGCCCGTCGTGGTTGCCAATTTCCTGGTGCTCGTCGCGGCAGCGTGGACTGCGACTCGTGCTGGCAATAGGATCCTGGACTACCCCATCGAGTAGTCACGGGGCGTGACGTCCGTGCATCAGATGAACGCGGGTACGACGAGCATTCCTACCTCTCGCCCCAGACCTCTCTGAAGTAATCGATCACGTCGATCACCAGCGGCTCGATCCCCTCGCGCGCTTGCCAGGTCACCACCTCATGGAGCACCTCGGGCCGGTCCTCGTCCGGCGTCCATCGCTCAAACGTCCGCGCATCGGGATCCACGATCCAGTACTCACCCACGCGACTCCGCTGAAAGCGGAAGCGCTTGACGATCCGGTCGTACCTCGCCGTGGCTGGCGACGTCACCTCGGCGATCAACAACGGAACGTCGTACTCGGACCACTCCAGCGGCTCCCGACCATCAGGGCCGAGTGGTACGACATACAGATCGGGTTGCACGAGCTGGCCGCTGCGCAGGTCCAGATCCGCTGGAGCAAGCATGATCGATCCAATGCGATGTCGACGCACATATGGCGCGACCCGATCGTACAACCGAAGCACCGCCTGTTGGTGAACCCCGCGAGGAGACGGGCTCACCAGCAACTCGCCGTCGACCAGCTCGTAGCGATTGCCGTCGTCGGGGAGGGCCAGCACTTCCTCTCGCGTCCACTGATGCGTCGCAGGCATGACCATACGCTACCCCACTCGGCTCGTCGTTGGCAACTCGGGCGTTCGTGGCGCACCCGGGCAACGTTACACAAGGCAGTGTTGGAACCATCATCATTTCGTTGCGAAGCGGACCGTTTCCTCGCTGGTGCTTTCAGGAAAGGCTCGCAGTAGCCGATTCGAAAACCGAAGTCTCCGTACTGGTGTCAGCCCGTGTGACGCGGACATGACCAAGTCCATGACCACGCGCTGGTGTGCCACCCGCGGGGTGGGACTCAGCAGAAGTTCGCCGTAGACGAGTTCGTATCGGTTCCCGTCGTCGGGGAACGCGAGCACTTCATCGACGGTGTAGTACGCGCGCTCGGTCGCAGGCATGCCCATTGAGTCGGCTCGGCGGCGCCGAGTGCGCAGGAGGAGTCCACGACACAGTCTGTGCACGACGCGTCGGATCAGTGTCATCGTTTCGTTGCGCAGTGCATCATTCCATCGCCGTACCTAATCGCGGGTGGTGCGGCGCGTCGGTCGCGACTCGACTGGTTCGCTCTGAACCCCGAATGCGGTCATCGTGTCCCTGCCACCGCGCCAGACGGGGGACGGAGTCTGACTTCAATTCGGCAAATGGAGCCTGACCCAGTGGGAATAGGGCCAGAACGATTGACGGGCTGAGAGACAAACGCGAGCTTGAGGCTCCCCCAGTTCTCCCCCGTGCTCGCCCGCCGTCTCCCCGCCCCGGCCGGCGAACCAACGATTCCCACGCGTCAGTCAGTGATCCTTCGCTGGACCGTCCTCCCTTCCATAGTATTGCTGGCGTGTGCCCCTCAGGCGCGACGGGCGGTGGATGCATCCCGTCTCACACCTGTGGATACCGCCGCCGTTCGCGTGGTGGCTGCGGAGCGGGGGACGGGGGCGTCGTCGAGCGCCATCGGCGTCACCCCGTTCCATGTAGGCTCCCGCGATCCCTCGCTCACCGCCCTCGGGTTCGCCCTGGCCGACCTCCTCACGACCGACCTCGCGCGAAGCTCACAGGTTCGCCTGGTCGAACGGGGGCGACTGGGCGAAGTCCTGAAGGAATTCGATCTCGCGGCTGCCGGAATCGTCGATTCCGCAACGGCTCCCCGTGTCGGCCGCATGCTGCAAGCCGGCCAGCTCCTCCTGGGTAGCATCGACTCGCTCCCCGATGGCCAGTTCAGGCTGTCCGTTCGCATCGCGGACGTCGCAACCAGCGTCCTCGCGACCGCGCTCGATGCCCGCGCGCCGATCGCCGAAATCCTGACCGCCGAGAAGGCCATCGCCTTTCGCCTCTTCGACGCGCTCGGTGTCACCCTCTCGCCCGCCGAACGGCAGCTCGTGGAGGCGCAGCCGACGCGTAGTCTCGCCGCCCTCATCGACTACGGCCGCGGTGTGGCAGCGGAAATCTCGGGCGACTGGCGGAGTGCCTTCGAGGCCTATCGCCGAGCGAGCAGCGTCGACCCCGGGTTCAGGGGCGCGGCGGACCGCGCGACGCGCGCCCAGGCCAACCTCACGACCGTCGCCAGTTCCACCGCACTGCTCCCGGGCATTCGCGGTGTAGACGCCCCGGTCACGAGCGTCGTCGACCGCCTCAACCGGCCGATCGATCACATCACATCGCAGACGCGTCCGCTGGGCGGCGTGGGCGATCCCGCCTTCCCGGGCACGATGGTCACGGTCGTGATCACGATCCGGCGGCCATGACGACGGTTCGCATCCTGGCCGTCGCCTGCCTGCTGCCGACAGTTGGGGTCGCGCAGGAGCGCCTGCTCGGGCGGCATACCGCCGGCCTTGGCGCGGCGATGGACTTCGTGCGCTTCGGCGCCGGCGGCGTCATGCAGTACGGCCTCGCGGGCCACGACTCGCTCCAGGTCCTGAGCGCGCACCAGTTCAGTGTTCCCTTCGCCGTCGCAACGCCACTCGGCGAGCGATGGCGACTCGACGTCACGGCGCTGCACGCCTCAGGCGGCGTGACGGTTCGCGATCCGCAGGGCGGGAAGAAGTCCTCTCTCTCCCTGTCCGGTCTGTCCGATGTGCGCCTGCGCGCCTCGGGGAGATTCCTGTCCGACGCCCTCACGCTGACCTTCGGGATGAATGCTCCCACGGGGCGCAGGTCGCTGGACGGTGGTGAGTACGGAGCACTCCGCGTGCTCGCCGCGCCGGCACTCGCCATGAGTGGGACGCCGGTGGGCACGGGTCCCAGCGCCACGGCGGGGATCGTAGTCGCCCGACCGATGCAGGCGTGGCTCGTTGCCGCCGGCGCATCGTACGAGCACCGCGGCAACTACCAACCGATTGCAGCGATCACGGCCGGCGCACCGTCGGCGGACTATCGTCCCGGGGCGGTCGTTCGGACGTCGCTGGCCGCCGAGCGTACCGTCGGGTCGCACAGGTTGAGCGCGGGGCTCGCGGCCGACGTCTTCGCCGCCGACCGGCTGCGTGGTGTGCCTGACGACGCGGCCGCCGGCACCAGCGCCCGCACCCTCGCCACTGTGAAGCTCGGCCCGGTGTTCACCGCCGACGCCCAACTGCAGCTTGCAGCGAGGGGATGGCGCGAGATGGTGGTGCATGGCGCCTGGCTCTGGCGCGCCGCGTACGCGCGTGATGGCATCACCGCCGATCAGTCGAGCGGACGATACCTCGAGGGCGGGATCCGTGGTGTGCGTCCGGTTTCCCGGGCGGCCGACATCGTGCTGGCGACCAGCGGACGCTGGCACTCCGGACTTGGCGTGGAGCGCACGCTCGCCACCAGTGGCGTGCTGAGCGCGGACGCGACCCTTGGCTTCCGCATGCGCCGTGGTCTCCTCGCACTCCAGCCGTTTGCCCGGGCGCAGGCCGGCCAGCTGCGATGGCGGAAGTCGGGCGCCGAGGGAAGCGGCGTCGCGGGAATGTCCGGCGGCATCGTGCTGCAGGGGCGATTCTGATGCGGCGTCTTTCTCCTTTCAGTCGTTT
This sequence comes from Gemmatimonadaceae bacterium, assembly GCA_052387735.1. GTDB lineage: Bacteria > Gemmatimonadota > Gemmatimonadetes > Gemmatimonadales > Gemmatimonadaceae > RBC101. Next base: position 12,760 of record JBQTIW010000323.1, on the reverse strand, counting down.
GTCGAGCGCCGGCGTGCTGACCGTGCTCGCCGGCTGCGGCCTGGCGGATCGGCTCGCTCCCGGTCGGGACGCGGCCTCCGCACCGGCGCGCCTCACACTCACCGCCATCCTTCCCTCCGCCTCACGAATGTCGGCGGGTGACGCCTCGCTCGATGTCGTCGCGAACTATCGGCGTCGCGACGAGTCGCTGGTCCCTCTCGCCCGACTCAAGCTGCCCGTCACTGCAGCGGCGCAGCAGGACGTGCCGATCGTATTCGACATCGCCGCGTGTCTGGCCGATCCCAAGCGGGCAGATGTGAGCGGCGGGAGATCCTGCTCCGTCACGCTCACGCTGGCCCTGACCATCGACGGCGTCGTCGTCGATCGTCAGGTGATCGGCCCGCTGTCCCTCGCCCCTGGTGTGACCTCCTCGGTGGACCAGCCGGTGTCGCTGTTCGAGATCACCACGGTGGAGCTGTCCGCGGGCAATGGTCCCGTGCTCGCGACGGATGCGACGTTAGGCGCTGCGATCGGCGAAAGCATCGCGCTCCGCGCAGTGGTTCGTGACCGCGGGGGGCAGGTGGTCCCCGGTCGCGACGTCGAGTGGACGAGCAGCGCTCCCGCCGTGGCGACGGTGGACCGGTCGGGCGTGCTGCAGGCCATCGGCATCGGGACGGCGCGCATCCAGGCGACGATCGTCGAGGTGTCGCGCTCCGTCAGCGTGCGGGTGGCGCGTCCCCCCGTCGAGGTTCGGATCGACGCCGGCGCAGCAACGGGGCGCGGACGCGTGCGCTCGACGCCGGAGGGCATCGATTGCACGGTCGGCCCGAGCGCGGTCAGCGGCGCCTGCCGTTTCCGGTTCGCCGCCGACGGGCAGGTGACGCTGCGGGCGACCGCGGACGGGGGGAGCGCCTTCCGCGGCTGGACCGGGACGTGCAACGGTACTCCCGGTGAAGGCGACTGTGTGCTCTCGACTGCGGAGGCGCGTGTCGTTGTCACGCGGTTCGTGGCCCGGCATCGCGTCGCCGTGATCGCCGGCACGGGCGATGGCGTGGGGCGTGTCACCGGAGCAGGAGTCGACTGCGTGGTCAGCGGCGCGACGACCACGGGGACATGCTCCGCCCTGTTCGACGAAGGGAGTGCGGTGGCCCTCGAGGCCGTCGGCGGGCCGTCGTCCGAGCCTGGCCGCAATGCATCGTTTGCCGGGTGGAGCGCGCCCTGTCAGCGTACGGAAGCGACGAGATGCACCTACACCGTTGGTGCATCCGATGGCGAGCTCCGGGTCGTCTTTCATGACGCGCGTGTGCTGACCGTCGCGCTGGGCGGCGATGGCCCGGGCGCCGTCTCCCTCGCCCCTGGTGGCGAGTGCCGGCGCGATGTGGATGCCACGGTCTCCGGCACCTGCCGTATCGCGTCGACGCACGGCACGGTCGTCACGCTCGTGGCGCGCGCGGACCTGCCCTCGCGCTTCCTCGGCTGGACGGGAGACTGCGCCGCCGAGCGTACGAGCAGCTGCACGGTCACCCTTGTCGGCTCCCGTCAGGTCGGCGCGACGTTTGGGGCGGGGCGTCGGCTCTCGGTAGGAGCGGCCGACGGCGACGGGTCCGGTCGTGTGCGCGGTCCGGCCGGACTCGATTGCGACATCGTTCGAGGCTCGGCGTCGGGAACGTGCGCGGTGGTGGTGGCCGACAGTGTCGTCGATCTCACCATGGTCACCGGGACGGTGAATGGCAGACAGCAGACCTTCGCCGGTTGGACGGGCACCTGCACCGCAAGTGGCTCCACCTGCCGGGTGAATCTCTCCACGCGTGATGTCCATGTGGGCGTTCGCGTGTACGACGAACAACACGTCGGCGTGGCGATGACGGGCGCTGGAGGCGGGCACGTCTCCTCGTCGATCGGCAGCGTCGCCTGTTCATTGGTAGCAGGTGGAACGCCGAGTGGCAGCTGCGGCGGCACAGCTCCGTGGGGAACGCGAGTCGTGTTCACGGCAGCGGCCGACCCGACGTCGTCGTTCGGCGGCTGGAGCGGCGATTGTGACGTCGTGAGCGGGCTGCGATGTACGACGACGCTGACCGCAGCGCGCAAGGTCGCTGCGCACTTCATCCGGAGTTACCGACTCACCGTGAGCCTGTCGGGAACCGTCGCCGGCACCCTCACCCTCAACGGCGCGCCGTTCTGCACGCTCGTGGCCCCCCAGCCGGCAACCTGCACGGTGAACATCTCGCACGGTGACAGGATCACGCTGAGTCAGACGTCATCCACCACCAGTCTGATCGGGGCATTCACGTCACCATGTGCCCTCGACGTACCCTGCGTGGTGACCGGCGACGTCAACGTGGTGGCGCGGTTCGATCCCGCCGTTCTCCTCGAGCTCCAACCCTCTGGAGCAGGTGGAGGACGCCTGAGCGCCCCGGGGCTGTCATGCACCCTGGCTGCCGGTGTGGTCAGCGGCAGCTGCAAGCGGCTTGTTGCCTCCGGCGCGACGGTCCTCGTCACGGCGACGCCGGACGCGTCGTCGACCCTCACCTGGCCGTCGGGGCCATGCCGGACATCCCCCGGCGCCACCTGCACGCTCGTTGTGAAGGAGCCGCTGCGGGTAATCGCCCGCTTCGATCCGGCTCCCTGACGACGGCGTGCAGGTCGTGGTCGGTGGCTACGGCGTGGCGCGCGAGATCGTGGCGAGGCGGACCTTCGCCGTCTCGTACTCCGGATTGAGCGAGACCGCTGTGGCGTACAGCGTCTTTGCTTCGGCAATGTTGTTGCGATCCTCGGCCTCGAGGGCGCGCGACATCGCCATGATGGCTTTGAACTGGTTCGGGTTCTTGGACGCCGGTGTCGACGAGCTCGCGGTGCGCACGGCCGGGAGCTTGAGCCCCGCGTTGAGCTTCTGCCCGAGCTGGATCACGAGTTCCAGAAGCCGGTCGGCTTTCCCCGTCACCGTTTCCACGTGGTCGATGGTCGTCGTCTCCGTGTTCACCGCGCGCACGTCGATGCGCATGTTCTGTTTGGGGTCGATGACGAAGGTCCCCATCAGCATGTGGCGCGCGCCGACCGCCTTACCCATCCGGACCGCGGTCTCCTTGTCGACGCGATCGCTGTTCTGCAGGTTTTGCTCCTCGATCAGGCTCTGGATGCGATCCCGCTCCACGACGCGCACCCCCGAGTTCTGGGCCAGCTCGCTGATGAGCATCTCGGCCATTCCTTTGCTCAAGGGGGCGTAGGTGTCGTGGTCCACCAGAGCGCCGTTGGTGAGGTACATGACGGCCAGCGTGGGCCGGCGGTCTGCCGCCGGCTGTGCTGCGAGCGGCGTGACGGTGGCGAATGACGCAAGGGCGAGGATGGCGGAGCGGCGGGCTTGGCTCGAACGCAACATGGCGGGCTCTCGGAGGGGGAGTGCAGCTGTGGGCCTGAGCAACCTCGCCTTTGCGGTGCGAACTCGTCAATAGGTTTGCTCCGAATGTCCAGAATCTGCCCCGTTTGCGGGACTTCCTACCCGGATACCAGCGCCTTCTGTCCGACCGACGGCACCACGCTGATCGCGGAAAAGCGTGGCGACGACATGGTGGGGAGCGTGATCGCGGACCGATACAAGGTCTCCCGCCTCCTCGGTGAAGGCGGGATGGGACGGGTGTACCTGGCCCGTCACGTCCGTCTCCCCCAGCAGGTCGCGATCAAGGTGCTGAACCCGGGGATGGTTGCGGACCCCGATGCCGTGGCCCGGTTCAACCGCGAAGCGGCCAATGCCGCCAGCATCGAACACGACCGCGTGGCGCGCGTCTTCGACTTCGGCGGCACGCCTGATGGCTCGGTTTACCTCGCGATGGAGTACGTGCCGGGACGAAGCCTGCACGCGCTCGTTAGTGAAGCGGGCCGCCTCGCGCCGGCACGCGCCGCGCAGTTGACATTCCAGGTGGCCGAGGGACTCGATGCCGCGCATCGGCTGGGGATCGTCCATCGCGACCTCAAGCCCGACAACATCATGGTCGTGACCGACGACGCGGGTGCGGATCGGTGCAAGGTGGTGGACTTTGGCATCGCGAAGGCGGCCAACGCCGCCGGCGGCACGCGCCTGACGCGAACGGGGATGGTCGTGGGAACGCCGGAGTACATGAGCCCCGAGCAGGTGATGGGGGAGGAGATCGATGCGCGCAGCGACGTCTATGCGCTCGCCCTGGTGTCGTACAATGCCTTCACGGGGACGCTCCCATTTCAGGCGGCGACGCCGGAGCGCGCGATCGCGGTGCGCATGATGGAGGATCCGCGGCCCCTCAGTGTTGCGATGCCGGAGGTTGCGTGGCCATCAGATCTACAGTCCGCGTTCGACCGCGCGCTCGAGCGTGATGCCGCGTCGCGCACGCCGACCGCCCTCGAGTTCGCGGAAGCGGTGGTGGCTGCTGTCGAAGGATGGGTGGGAGAGCCGGTGCTGCGATCGCGCACACCGCTCTCGATTCGCACCGTGGCCACACCGTCCGCGACTCCCGCGGTCGCGTCGCCTACACTCCCGAGGTCCACGATCCCGGCGCCGCCCGTCGCCGGCGTGAAGCCCATGCCGGAAACCCGGGCGCCACGCTCCCCGGCACCCCGTGTTGTGCTGGCGGTGGTTGGCATCGCGGTGCTCGCTGCTGTCGGATGGTTGGTTACGAAAGATGGAGGTGAGGAAGGTGGATCGAGCGTCGTCGCATCGGCCGACAGCACGGGACCGAAGGCTGCTGGAGTCGCCGCCGAATCGATGGCGGCCAACCGACCCGCCGATACGATACGCGCATCGCAAGGGGCCACGCGGCAGACTCCCTCTGCGGCGCCAGGCGGCGCGACGCTCGCTGCGACGCCGGCTGTGCCGGTTCCTGACGCGACTCCCGTCAGGCGCGAGACGCCCGCGGACGCGCGACGCACGCTGGACAGCCTGACGAGGGTGCTGGAGGACCAGCAGTCGGGAGAGGGTGAGGCGAAAGCAGCCGTGCCAGTGCTGGAGCGGCTCCTCGGATCGATGGCTACACCCACCGACAGCACGTGGACCTACCTCGCCCTCGTGAGTGCGCACGGACAGGCCGGCGCGCCGCTGCGGGCCTGCAACGCGCTGCGAAGCGCGAGCCGTCTGGCGACGACGGCCGCGCAGCGGGCTGCCATCACGACCTGGTTCGAGAGCGAGGCGGTGGCCTGCGTGCGCTGACTCGGCGCGCGTCGGCGCTCGTATCAGGGTCTTCGGGGAATAGTGTGTGTAGACCTGAGATTTCTTGAGGTCACGAGCGCGAACTGGCCGGGGAGGCCGGAGCACAAGATCGCTCGGGGCTTCGTCGAGGGACTGAACAACAAGCTGCGCGTCATCCAGCGCCTTCCGACGCGTGGTGGCGTACGCCAGGGCAGTGCCTGCTCCGCGGCGCCGCGGCCCCGCGTCACCACGTGTTCTGCCGCTAATCGCTGGCGGCGTACGTCTCGCGCGGTATGAAGGTGGAAGTCTCGGCGCCCGAGCGAGAGTTGGTGCCTCGATTGTCCAGGGGGACTCATCGCGCGAATGGCACCGGGCGCGCACTCGAGCACCGGACTGTTCACGCGGAGCTGCGGGGTCGCGGGGAGAGGCCTGTGTTTTGTCTCCCTAGCGCGGTGAATTGTACCAGGGCAGTGACTAACGGTGCAGAAGGCCGCGTTCGGCGGCCCACTTGCCGCACCGCTAGCGAGCCATTCGGCCAGCGAGTCGCGCCGCAGGCTCCGCGATCGACTGCGCGCGCGGCACCCTCACCAGACCCTGATCGAGATACGAGATCATCGGCATGAACCCGCCCTCGAGCAGCGCGATCGCGTCGTTCTCGCCCATCAATACCTCCGCGCACGGCTTCGTCGTCGTCTCCCCGCTGCGCCGCACCAGGTGCAGCGGTAGCCCATCGATGTGCGATGAAGCGCCGAACGTGAGACCCGGTCCCCCTTCGCTGAACCCGCGTGCGAGCAACTCGGCGCAGACAACCGCTGGATTGCCCCAGAGATACGAACCGTGTGCGTCAGGCTTCTCGAGCTCCTCGAAGGCGAATCGCTCGATGGCGTCGCTGTCTTTTCCATATGGGAGACGAAGGAGCACTCGTGGTAGGGAGAGACCCAGATACCGAGCCGTCGGACCTGTCCGCAGACGTCCCCACGACGCTACCATCGACTCGGTGGTCGCTGGTGCCAGCGCGAGGTTCGGATGCCCCTCGGCGAGCCACGGAGCATCGAGCACAGCTCCCAGCGCCGCCAGTCGCTCCAGAACCGCGATGTCGCCCGCATCACCGCCGAACGAGTAGTGCGCCACGAGCACGCTCCATCCCCCGTGCTCGGGACGGGCGCGGTCGTTGAGCCGTTGGTACAGTGTCGTGTCCTTCGCCGTGTCGGCGCCGAGGAGATCCGCGACCAGCGACTCGCGAGTGACATCGATCAGATGAATCTGCAACTGAGCGCTGGTTTCGACACTGCGGACGAGGCGGAAGACACCGCGCCAGAGGGACTCCAGCGCCTGGAACGACGCGTGATGCATCAGCGTACGCATGACCACTGCGATCGTCCCATCCAGTTGCGCGATCAACTCCGCCTGTCGAGGATCGGGCCGAGCTTCCAGGTACGGTGCCATGGCATGCTGGATGAACGCGTACAAGTCACTCGTGGCTGCTGCTCCGCCTGATGGCAGCGGTGCGTCCGCTCCGACAATGTCATCCAGCACGCTCCTCGTTGGCAGCGTCACGGGCCTGGTGGGTGCTTCGCGCGGCTGCGACAGGTCAGCCGCCGCTCGCTTGAACGTCGCTGCGTCGACGAGTCGGGATCGCAGCTCTCGCAGCTGGGCGAACTGCGGAACGTGGTCGAATAGAGTGTCCGGGTGAAAGTCGTCGAGTTCGCGGATCCGCACCTGAGCGACCACACCGCTGCCCAGCGCTAGGTGCAACGCGGGCGCGACCGACGCGATGACATCGTCGAAGTCATCGCGGTCCACCCGCCAGGCCGCCGGAGCGCCAGTCGTCTCCGCGGTCGATCCTGACCGTCCACTGAAATCGCCACAGATGGCCAAACGAAACACGACATCGTCACGACTGCGCGATTCGTCACGCGAGTGCGGGTCACGTCCCAGCTCGACGTCGAGGTTGACCTGATAGGATGGATCGCCTTTTCGCATCGATGTGTTCGCGCCGCTGAAGGTGCGGGATACAGTAACCTCCCGGTCCGGTGGGCCGCACCACCTGGTTCGGGGCTCGAGCGGTCCGCGAGTCGAACGCTGATCGACCCGGCTCGACACATAGCAGCGAGGCCGCGGCCGATCTGACGTGGGTCATCTGACTCATTCCGTTTCCTCCGGGCCGACGCACATTCAGATCGCCTGACCGATCACGAGACTCACTCGGCCCCGCGTTTCAACGGGTGTCAGAGATCCCACCAATCGAAAGCCCACCCATGCGCACACACCTTCGCCCCCTCGTTCTCGCTGTCGCTGTCGCCACCGTGGCTCCCGGGCTGGCGGCACAGTCCACTCCCGCGTCGCCGAACGCCAGCACCGCGGGCATGGCCATCGCACCCGATCTCCTCGCCGTTCGCCGCGCCACGGAGCGCTTTCGCGATGTAAAGGTGGCCCTCGCCGAGGGCTACGTCCGCGACCCCGGCAACCTCTGCGACACCGCCGAGATGATGGGCCAGCCCGCCGCGCTGGGGGCGATGGGGATTCACTTCTTCCGTCCGGACCTCCTCGGCATCACCGGCCCCCCGTCACCCCGCGTGAACGGCACCGGAACGCACACCGACTTCACGCGTCCGGCAATCCTGATTTACGAACCGCAACGCGATGGCTCGCTCGAGCTGGTCGCGGTCGAGAACCTCGTGTTCATCAAGGCCTGGGAGGCAGCGGGCAACACCGCCCCTCCGTCGTTCATGGACGTGCGATGGGACCGCATGGCCGATGACCCCGCAACCACCGTGGACGAGGCACACATGTTCGAGCCGCATTACGATCGCCACGTCTGGCTCTACCGGGAGAACCCGCGCGGCATGTTCGCCCAGTTCAATCCCAACGTCAGCTGCAAGCACCACACGCAACAGGGGACGCACAAGCACTAGCGATGTGACGGAGGGCGCGACGCAGTGGTGCTCGTCGCGCCCAACAACGGGCGGACCGAAGCGCCGCCTACGGCCGCACCGGCTTGCGATCCAACTCCTCGATCGTCGCATTCGACGGAGGGCGCGACCGGCGCAGCCGCGCGGCCACCACCTCCGTTTGGCGGAACACCCGCAGCAGGTTCTCGGCCGCGAGCTTCCGCAGCTCGGCATCGGTCCATCCACGCCTCACGAGTTCGGCGAACAGCGACGGGTATTTCGAGACGTCCTCGAGCCCCTGCACGAGATCCTCGGCACCTTCGGCGCCATAGAAGTCTGCGCCGATCCCTACATGATCAATGCCGGCGACCTTTCGAATGTGCTCGACGTGGTCGGCCACGTCTCTGACCGTGGCCCGCGGTGCCGGTCCCTTCTCCGACACGTACTCGCGGGTGAGCCGCTGCCACTGGCTATCGGCGGTGGCCGCGGTGAGGCGCGGGTCCAGCTCCTCACTCCATCGGCGCGCCGGCTCGGAAACGAATGGAGGGATGAACGCGACCATCACGACACCACCGTTCTGCGGCAAGCGGCGGAGGATCGAATCCGGAACGTTGCGCGTGTGGTTGGTGAGCGCCCGCGCCGATGAGTGCGAGAAGAGTACCGGCGCCTCCACAGTCGCGAGAACGTCGGTCATCGTCGCGGGTGAGACGTGCGAGATGTCCACCAGCATGCCAAGCCGGTTCATCTCGCGCACGACCTCGCGTCCGAAGGGAGTCAGACCGTCGTGCCGTGCGGTGTCGGTGGCCGCGTCGGCCCAGTCGTTGGTGTGAAAGTGGGTCAGCGTCATGTAGCGCACGCCCAGATCGTAGTAGGCACGAAGCGCACCTAACGAATTGGCGATCGTGTGCCCGCCCTCGATGCCGAGCAGGGAAGCGATCCGCCCGCGGGCCCGCTCGCGGCGGATGTCGGCCACGCTGCCCGCGAAGCCCAGGTCCTTCGGATACCGGGCGATCAGGCGGCGGGCGATGTCGATCTGTTCGAGCTGCGCACGCATCGCGTCGAGCGGGCTGAGAGCGCTCGGCATGTACACCGACCAGAACTGCGTGCCGACCATGCCCTCGCGCAATCGCGGGATATCGGTGTCGAACCTGGCCCGCTTGGAGATATCGAATGCCTCGACATCACGGGGAGGAGTGCCCTTCTCGCGGATCACCCACGGCAAGTCGTTGTGGGTGTCGATGAGGGGCGTCGTCCGGAGAATCGCCTTCGCGCGACGGAGGGCAGCATCCTCGGATTGCGCCGTGGCGCTCGAGACGCGGAGGAGCGTCCCGACCAGAAGGGCGACGGCCACGCCGGCCCAACCTGAACTCGTCATCCCTGATCTCCGGGGGAAGGATTGCGCATCGTCAACGAAATCCGTGTGCTCCTTCAATGTACGCCTGGCGGCTACCGATGGCCGATAGGCGATGCCGATCGATCGACGCTCCGGCAGCTCTCTCCGCGGTCGGCCTGGCGTCAGGCACTCGAACGCAGCGCAGTCAGCGGGTCGATCCGACACGCTGGGTTTGAACGGATACGGTAGAGAGCGGTGGTTCGCCTCGTGGACGCGTTATTGCATGGAAGCGACGTGGGGAGCTCACCGGGACGGGGAGGGACATCGTCATGGGGTCATCACATCAGCACTGCGGGCGCAAGCCGCATTGCGTGGCAGCGCGAACTGATGTCTACGAACGTTGGAACGGGCGAGCACGGCACGGCATGCTGGCGCTCGTCGCCATCGCGGTCCTCACGTCGTGCGCCGAATTGCCCACACCTCCGATCCCGGGGGCTTCTGAAGCCGCTCCATCCCTCGACGTGAGCGCATCGGCGATCACGGCTGGCGCGTCGCTCTCGCAGGAGTACTCGTGGGCCCAGGGGCTCGCCCCTACGTCGATGGGGAGCACATACCAGCGCGCCTGCTTCCTCGTGTACATCGGAGGGACGTTCGATGCCGCGACCGACTCGGTGCAGGTCTACAAGTCGGGAGCGACCTGGTACCTGGGCGGCACGGCGCAGTACCAACAGCAGGGCGTTCGCGCCAAGGCCCGATGTTACTCCGGAGTCAACCCGAGTGCCACGGAGTGGCGCGCGGCGCCGAATACCACGGTGACGATGTATGGTCCGCCGTCGGTCTGCGGGTTGACCGGCGTGAGGGGGCACTTCGGAACGTGGGCCGACATGGTCCACATCGGGCTGAGCGCAGGCACCTATCCGAACTGGTGGCTGTACACCAACGTGTCCAACGTCGGACCTGGCGTGCGGTACATCGCGGCGCGAGCCCGGTGCCTTTCCCCGATCACGTACTTCACCAAGACGGGCTACGCCTGGAACGGACCACTCGGACAGGTGCCTCCGCCGACGAAGCTCTGGAGCACGATCGGCGACGCCTTCTGCTATCTGACGCATATCGCTGGCACCTTCTCGGGCAGCGAGTTGCTCTGGGTCTACCCATCAGCCAACAGCTGGTGGCTCGCCGGCAGCTCGCAGCAACAAAGCATCTACGGCGGAGCGCACTGCATCCGGCGCTATGGGTTCGGCGTCGTGCCGTAGTGCGGCTGGCACCGTGCCGCCACCATGACCTGTCCGGCAGAAACGGAGGAAGGGTCCGTGCCCGTGAAGGTCTGGCGCTACGAGAGGCGTCTCACGCCATCCGCCTGAACGCCGAATGGCGATGATGATCCGCCTCGGGACATTGCCGTCACGACGACGCCCCGCTCGACGTTTGTGCATCTGTCACACACCGACGTGCACAGCGGCGTGCGTGATGCAGCACACCGTACAACCGCGCCGGCCACGACTGCTGTCGCTCCCACCTTCGGAGCGCTCCCGCCAGTTCAGCTACCGATCCGAAACGGCGCGCCGGCTCCTTCTGGAGCGCGCGCAGCACGATCGCATCCAATTCGCCCCGTAGTCGCCGCTCGAGCCGGGCAGGGCTCGCACGACGCGCCCGACATCGCGCGGCAAGCTCCTCACCGGAAGTCGCATCCGACCGTATCACCTCGCTCGGGGGCGGGGGCATCTCTTCGCAGATCACTCGTTCCAGGTTCTTGAGCCCACGCCCAAGCGAATAGGGCCGTCTCCCCGTCAGCACTTCATAGAGAAGGACGCCGAGGGCATAGACATCCGTGGCCGGCGTAATCGCATCACCGCGCACCTGCTCCGGCGCGGCGTAGTCCGGCGACAGGACGCGAACGCCGCGCTGCGTCACCGGCGTCGACAGGCCGAACGCCGCCGCGTCCAGCACCCGCGCGATCCCGAAGTCCAGCAGCTTCACGACACCGTCCGCTCGCACCAGGATGTTGGCGGGCTTGAGGTCTCGATGCACGACCCGCTGCAGGTGGGCATGATGGACGGCTGCACAAACCGTGCACAACATCGTGAGTCGTCGCCGGACGTCGAGCCGGCGGCGGTCCGCGTACTCGGTGAGTGATTCACCAACGACGTACTCCAGGACCACATACGGCTGGCCGTCGGCCGTTACCCCGCCGTCGAGCAGCTGCGCGATATTCGGATGGTGTACTCGTTCCAGAATCGCTCGCTCGAGGCCGAAGCGGCGCGCCGCCACCTCGTCACCAAATCGGCGACGCGGCATCTTCACCGCCACACGCTCGTGGCACGCTGAATCGACGCGCTCGGCCACGTACACCGCTCCCATGCCGCCACGTCCGACACGCTCGAGCAGGCGATAGGGACCAACGCGTCGACCCAGGATCGGGGCGTCTCGCACATTCAGCACCTTGAAGAACCCGTCACACGCTCGCGACGCTGCCAGCAACGCGTCGACTTCGGGTCGCATGTGGGGATCGAGGGTGCACGCCGCGGCCAGGTACCGTTGCCGCTCCCCGGTCGAGAGGTCGAGTGCGCGGGCGAAGACCGCGTCGACGCGGCTCCACCCGTCAGGCGTGCGACCAACCATCCTGTGCTGCCGGCTCCGATTGCAGCATGCGGTACAGATGGACTCGCGCACGATGCCATTCACGCTCGGCCGTGCGCTGAGACAACCCGAGGATGCCCGCCGTTTCCTCCAGCGTGAAGCCGGCAAAGAAACGGTATTCCACCAGCTGTGCGAGACGCGCATCGAGCCGCGCCAGTTGCTCCAGCGCCTCGTCGAGTGCCAGCAGCTCGTCACATCGCTCCTCGGCCATCACCACGGCATCCTCGAGGGGAAGAGACCACCTGCCGCCGGATCGCTTCAGTGCGAGGCTCCGTCGCGCGCGATCAATGAGAATCTGTCGCATCGCTCGGCAAACGATCGCTAGGAAGTGCGACGGATCCTGCACCTGGGCGAGGGTCACGTCGACGCACTTGAGGTACGCCTCGTGCACCAGGTCCGTGGTCGCGAGCGTCACCCCGTTGCGGGTGTGCGACAATTCGCGGTGGGCGATCCGCTTGAGACTGTCGTAGACGACGGACCAGAGACGGACCACCACTTCCTCGTCTCCATCACCTGCCGCGATCAGCAGTTGCGACGCCTCTAGCGCGTTAGGCACCATGACCCCCGCGTCGGCGACCGACGCATCTCACACCCGATTCAGCGTCGCAAGTACAGTGCCGCGACTGCGCAGCGTGGGTGTGCCGCGCGGACGTCGTGGCGGGTTCCGGGCCGCGCTCCCGTATTCCTACGGTGTCCGCTACCGCCGACTTACGTCTTCCCTCTATCGAAAACGTGTCATGCGATCTCTTCGTCTTACCGCGCGAG
>JBQTIW010000322.1:0-1651 GCA_052387735.1 Gemmatimonadaceae bacterium | reverse complement strand
GGCATGAGGGCCTCACGGCCCGTTCACGGTCACTGCCTTCTTGGCGCGCCAATAGTACTCGGCGACGCCGCGACCGGCCGGGGGAAGGCCTTTCTCATCTCAACTCCGCGTGACATCTTGTCTGTGTCTGTGGTTTTCGTGTTGCGGGATCATCGACGCCGACTCGTCCCTCACCTCGCGCGGCGGCGTACGACCCCGAAGTACAGCGCCTGAGGTGGAACCGCGCGGCTCGATGCATCACGCCCCTGCACCTGCGCGCGAAAGAGTCCGCCGTCGATCGGCCTCCCCGGAGCCGTCAGCAGATCCCAGCGTATCATGCCTCCATCCCCAGCCGGCAAGGCGCAGAGGAGGGTCCCATCAGGTTTGAAGATCAGGACAAACCCGCGTGACGGGACGTTGAGGAATGCAATGACGCTGTCACCAGCAAGACTCAGTCGGAGCGCATCAGGGCTTCGCTGGCGCAGCGGAAGTGTAGCCACCGGTGATCCCAGGCTCTTCACGCCCGTAACCGCGTTGCCCCTCGTGCTGAGCTCGAGCAGTGGCGACAGCGCCTCGGCCAGCGATGGATCCAGATGCACCGCTTTCTGGAACGCGGCAGTGGATTCGGCGAGCCGGCCCTCCTGCGCGAGCAGCGTCCCCATGTTGAACCACGCCACAGCGAGCCCGGGTTGCTCGGTCACCGCCGCTCGGTACGCCGCTTCGGCCTCGTTAGGGCGATCCTGCGAGTGCAACCAGTCCGCATACTCGGCGCGGATCCCGGCGAGCGCAGGCTGCAGGGCGAGCGCGAGCCGATAGAGCGGCTCGATGTCGGTGGGGCTGCGCCCGCCTCGTTCATACGCCTGAGCGAGCGCGCGGAGGGCATCGGGCCGATTGGAGTCGATCCGAACGGACCGCTCGAGCGCGCGAATGGCGTCGTCGGTCCTGCCGACCTGCGCCGACGCGACTCCCAGGAGGAAATGGGCCTCACGGCGCGCCGTGTCTCGGCCCAGTGCCTTCGCCAGCGCGTCAGCGGCCTCGCGCATCGCTTGGGCCTCCGCGGCGAGAGTCGCGAACACCACGTGACCCATGCCCAGATACACCTGTGCCTCGGCTCCCGTTCTGTCGCGGTCGAAGTAAGGTGCAATGGGCACATCGCCAGATCGCGCCACCCTGGGCCGCGTCGAGTCGCGCGGCGCAACGCGGATCCAATGCTCGGTGAAGGCGCCATGCGGCACGGTGCGTTCCTGCACCCTGGGCATGTGACAGCTACCGCAATCTGACGTTAGTGTGTGATCGGCCAGTGACGCCGAGCGTGCCAGGCGCTGCGAGAGTGCCGCGGACGTGTGGCACTCCTGGCAAGGCAGGTTGCGAGCCAGCGGGTCGGGAGGAGGTCCATGGGGGTCATGACAGGTGGCGCACTCGAGCGGCCGCGACGTTAGGGCGGTGGCAATGAAACACGCGCTCTGCCGCAACCGGTCCGCGTGAGACACGATGTCGATGCTGCCGGAGACCCTATAGAACGCCCAGTGGTCGCGGAGAGGCTGCGATGGCAGGTAACCGAACGCGTCTTTGCCTTCGCGAAGTACCGAGACCGCGGTATGCACATGACACTGCTCGCACATGTCCACACGTCGCTCGCGTGTCAGGCGCGCCGGGTTGACGATTCCGTCGT
>JBQTIW010000321.1:0-8088 GCA_052387735.1 Gemmatimonadaceae bacterium | reverse complement strand
CAGCGAGGGTCGAAGCGGTGCCGCGATTCGAGATTTCAGATGTCCGGTTTCCCGTTCCCGAATTCCCAATCCCGAATCCCGAATCCCGATTCCCCCATCCCGATTCTCCGTTCCCTGTTTTCCATTCTCTACGCTCTCTGCTCTTTTCGCCGCGATTTCCACCTCCGGACTCTCCGTACTGATGGCAAATGCGCGACGCGTCCTCCCCGCCGTTGGCGCTGTCCTCGAGGAGCCGGCGGTGCGCGCCCTTCTCGGCGTCGCGCCGCGCTCGGCGGTGGTGGGCGCCGTGCGCGCCGTCATCGCACGCGCGCGCATTGGTGATGCGCCCGCTCCAGAAACGGCCGAGGGGTGGAGTCAGCTTGTAGCGCGTGAGCTCGAGCGGGCGGAAGTCCCGTCGCTGCGCCGCGTGCTCAATGGCACGGGAGTCGTTCTGCATACCAACCTCGGTCGTGCTCCGCTCGCGACGGCGGCCATCGAGGCGATCTCGGACATAGCGGGCGGGGCGTCGAACCTCGAATACGACCTGGAGGCCGGAACCCGCGGTTCACGCGACACGCATGCCGTCGACCTGCTGATCGAGCTGACCGGCGCCGAGGATGCGCTGATCGTGAACAACTGCGCAGCGGCGCTGGTCCTCGCGCTCAACACGCTCGCGGACGGCAAAGACGCGATCATCTCCCGCGGGGAGCTGATCGAGATCGGCGGGAGCTTCCGCGTCCCGGAGATCATGACGAAGAGCGGGGCGCGTCTCCGTGAAGTAGGCACGACCAACCGCACGCACGTGGACGACTACCGCCGCGCGTTAGGCCCTGGCATCGGCGCCATCGTCAAGGTTCACCGCTCCAACTTTGAGCAGCTCGGGTACGTGGCCGAGGCATCGCTCCGCGCGCTCGCTCCGGTAGCGCGGGAGGCCACCGTCCCGCTGCTGTACGATTTCGGCTCCGGACTGATGGTGGACCTCGCCCCCTTCGGATTGAGCGGCGAGCCCCTGGCCCGCGACGGCATCCGTGATGGCGCGACGCTCGTGGTGATGAGCGGAGACAAACTGCTGGGCGGGCCCCAGGCCGGGATCATCATCGGGAGCGCCGAGGCGGTGGTCCGTTGTCGTCGCAATCCTCTTGCCCGCGCCCTTCGCCTCGACAAACTGAGAATCGCAGCGATGGAGGCCACGCTGCGTCTCTACCGCGACGGGGCCAGCGCCGTGACCGCGATCCCCGTCCTCGCCATGCTGACCGCCGATGCGGTGGTGATTCGCGAACGCGCATCACGCGCCGCGACGACCCTGGCGTCGGCCGGACACCGGTGCGACGTGGTCGCCACCGAGGCGACCGTCGGTGGCGGGGCCTTCCCCACCGCGCGCATTCACTCGTTCGCCCTCGCGTTCTCCCGGGCCCCGGAGGCCGCCGAAGCAGCCCTGCGGGCCGCGCCGGTGCCGCTGATCGGCCGTCTCGACAGCGGGCGCCTGCTGGTCGATTTCCGTTCGCTCGCGCCGGCCGAAGACGATCTGGCGGTCGAGGTTCTTACGAAATCGCTTCGTTAGGCGTGCGACCGGCCGCCTTTCTCGACCGCGATGGTACGATCATCGAGGACGCTCACTACCTCGCCGACGCGTCACGGGTGCGTCTCCTCCCCGGCGCCGCGGACGCGGTCCGCGCGCTCCATGAGGCAGGGGTTCCGCCGGTCGTCATCACCAATCAGAGCGGCATCGCGCAGGGCCTGATCACGGAAGCGCAGTACCTCGCGGTGCGCAACCGCGTCGAGGAGCTGTTTCGCGACGTGGGCGCACCACTGGCGGGTTCGTGGCATTGTCCACACTACCCTTCGATCTCGACTGCGTGCGACTGCCGCAAACCCGGCACAGGCCTCTACCGCCAGGCCGCGCTCGCACTCGATCTCGCGCTGGATCGCTCGCTGTACGTGGGTGATCGTCGACGCGACGTGGAACCGGCGCTGGAAGTCGGCGGCTACGGCGTGCTGGTGCCATCGCCTGATACGCCCGAATCCGATGTCATCTGGGCAGAAGCGCACGCCGAAATCGCCGATTCGCTGGAGGAGGCCGTTCATCGGTTTCTCGCGAGGTTGCAGCGGTCGTGAGGTGCACCGGCGGACTTACGACCGGCGGCTGCCCCCCCTACACTCACGCACCATGACCGCACGCATTGCCGTTCTGGCCTCCGGTGGCGGCTCGAACCTGCAGTCCATCTTCGAGTACTTCGACTCACTCGGCTCGAGCGCTCCCGGAACTGTCGCCTTCGTGGCGTCCGACAAGGCCAGTGCGCTCGCGCTCGAGCGGGCCCGACGCCGCGGGGTGGAAGCGCAATCGCTGGATGCGAACGTTCGCTCGACCGGCTTGCTCGAGACGCTGCAGAGCCGAGACATCTCCCACGTCGCGCTGGCCGGATATCTGAAGCTCGTACCGGCCGACGTTACCCGTGCATTTCATGGTCGGATGGTGAACGTGCATCCTGCGCTGCTTCCCGCCTTTGGGGGCCGCGGCCTCTACGGGCACCGCGTCCACGAAGCGGTCATCGCCAGCGGCGTGCGCGTGACGGGTGCCACCGTGCACTTCGTGGACGAGCAGTACGACCATGGCGCCATCATCGCGCAGTGGCCCGTCCCCGTGTTCCCAGGCGACACCACCGCCACAATTGCCGTTCGCGTGCTCGAGGTCGAGCACCAGCTGTTCCCACGAGCTCTTGCCGGCGTCGTCTCCGGCCAGATCCGACTCGGTGCCGACGGTCGCGTCGTCATGCCCCACGACCAGATGCTCTATCCGCATTTCGCGGCGAGTGATGCGTCGGGGGCGGGGGATGCGCATGATTGGATCGGCGATGGGCGATCATAGGTGACAGGCCCATCGGCTACCACCCACCACCCACCACCCACTCACTTGCCCCGCGCCCTCCTCTCCGTCTCCAACAAGTCCGGCGTCGTCGACTTCGCCAGACACCTCGTCACGTTAGGCTGGGAGCTCCTGTCTACCGGCGGCACCGCCCGCGGGTTGCGGGACGCGGGCCTGGCGGTCACGGACGTCGCCGATGTCACCCGCTTCCCCGAAATGCTCGATGGGAGGGTGAAGACGCTGCATCCCGCGGTGCATGGGGGGCTCCTCGCCCGTCGCGACCTTCCCGAACACATGACGGCCATCGCCGAACGTGGCATCGCGCCGATCGACATGGTCGTGGTCAATCTCTATCCCTTCCGTGAGACCGTGGCCAAGCCCGGCGTGCATGCCGAGGAGGCCATCGAGAACATCGACATCGGCGGACCCTCGATGCTTCGTTCCGCGGCGAAGAATCATCAGAGCGTATGGGTGCTCGTGGATCCTGCAGACTACGGTCGCGTGCTCGCCGCCCTCGAAGCGGCAGATGACGATCTCGACCTGCGGCGATTGCTGGCCGAAAAGGTCTACGCACACACTGCAGGATACGACGCGGCGATCGCGTCGTGGTTCGCCGCGCAACGGGGCGAGCGTTTTCCGCACGACATCGTCGTGCCGCTGCGCCTGGGGCAGACCCTGCGTTACGGGGAGAACCCCGGCCAGGCGGCCGCGTTGTACATGGAGCGCCCAGGTGAAGGACTCGCCGCGCTCGTGCAGAAGGGTGGCAAGGAACTCTCGTTCAACAACCTGCTCGACCTCGAAGGCGCGCTGCTGGCCACTGATCCATTCTCGGGACAGGCGGCGTGCGCGATCGTGAAGCACACCACGCCATGCGGCCTCGCCGTCGGCGATTCGGCGGTCGGGGCGTATCGTAAGGCCCTGGCCTGTGATCCGGTCTCGGCGTTCGGCTCCGTGCTTTCCTTCACCGTCCCCGTGGACGGCGCCGCAGCCGAAGCCATCTCGTCGCTGTTCGTCGAGTGCATCGTCGCTCCCGCATTCAGCGAAGAGGCGGTGGAGATCCTCGGACGCAAGAAGAACCTGCGAGTGCTCGAGGGACGTGCGCGCTGGTCACCAGGAATGCTCGATCTCAAGCGCGTGCGCGGTGGCGTGCTGGTACAGGACCGCTCCCCGACCGCGCTGGGGGACGATACCTGGCGCGTCGTGACCAGACGTTCGCCGGCGCCAGCGGAGCACGCCGACCTGCTGTTCGCGTGGCGCGCCGTCAGCAGCGTCAAGTCGAACGCGATCGTCCTTGCGCGCGATGGGGCAACGATCGGGATCGGCGCGGGGCAGATGTCGCGCGTCGACGCGTCGTTCCTCGCGGTGCACAAGGCGCGCACCGCCGGGCACGATACGCAGGGCGCTGCCCTGGGCTCGGACGCGTTCTTTCCGTTCCGCGATTCGATCGATCAGGTGGCCGAGGCCGGAGTGACCACGATCGTGCAGCCCGGCGGCTCGGTGCGCGACGAGGAGGTGATCGAAGCGGCCAACGAAAAGAACATGGCCATGGTGTTCACCGGTCAGCGACTGTTCAGACACTAAACGTGCTTGCACGGCAAGAAGCTGTACAAGAGCGCTGAGTTTCTCACGCAGCGAGTCGGGCGTTTCTCGCCTTCTTCCGGCTACCTAACGTCCCGTATCAGCAGATTGGAGATCATCCTGGAGGTTTGACCTGAATGGCCCGATATGTGGCATTTCTACGCGCGATCAACGTCGGCGGCCACGTAGTCAAAATGGACATGCTGCGTTCCCTTCTTGTCGACATCGGCTTCGACAGGGTCGAGACGTTCATCGCCAGCGGCAACGTGATCTTCGAGTCGAAAGCGCGCGACGCCGCGTCACTCGAGCGCCGGATCGAGAAGGCGCTGCACCAGGCGCTGGGCTACGAGGTGGCCACCTTCATCCGGTCGGATGCGGAGATCGGCGCCATTTGCGCCTATCAGCCGTTCACGCCGAAACGCATGGCCGAGGCTGCGGTCAGCAGCGTGGGTTTCCTCTCAGCACCCCTGGGCCAGGATGCGGTGAAAACGATGCACAGCTACGACACCGATCTGGACTCGTTCCACACGAACGAACGCGAGTTCTACTGGATGAGCAAGACGCGCCACAGCGAGTCACCGTTCTTCAAGGTGCGCTTCGAAAAAGTGTTCAAGGCGAACGTCACGTTCCGAAACATGACGACTGTGCGAAGGCTCCACGCCAAGTACCCACCTCGCGGCTAGTCGGGCGGCCGGACGACGCCACGATCGACAGCCGGGGTCGGCTCCGAGCCGTCCAACCAGGCGCGCCTCCCGCGACCCGGAGACCGCCTGTTAGCTTGTTGAGTTCTGGCCGGGAGGAACCGCACTCCCCGCCCAAGTGACCAACCGGGAATCCCGGTCGCGCCACACCAACCAGGCCAATGGCTACCGCCACTTCAGCTTCCGTCGACCTCGACTACCGCCCGTCCTATCTCGCCGCCACCGCTGCCGGCGCGCTCGTGCTCGTGCTGTATCTCGTTACCCTGGGCCCGTCTACCGCCATGTGGGATACGAGCGAGTACATCGCCGCCGCGTACATCATGGGGCTGCCTCACCCACCGGGCAACCCGTTCTTCGTGCTGCTGGGGCGCTTCTTCACGATCCTGCCAATCGCTCCCACGGTCGCGATGCGGGTGAACCTGCTGGCCGCGATTTGCAGCGCGGTGTCAGCGGCCATGTGGTTCCTGATCACCGAGCGCGTCCTCGTGAGCTGGCTCGCCGAACGGTGGCAGCGGATCGTGGGCGGCATGGTCGCCGCGGTCATCGGCGCTACCGCATTCACGGTGTGGAGTCAGTCGGTCGTCAACGAAAAGGTGTACACCGTCGCGCTCGCGGGCGTGGCGCTGATCGCCTGGCTCACCGTGCGGTGGTGCGACGATCCCGATGGCCCCAAGGCGGACAAGCTGCTCGTGCTGCTTGCCTACATTCTTGGGTTAGGCTACTCCAACCACATGGCCGGCTTCCTCGCCGCGCCCGCGGTAGGACTGGCGGTGCTCATCCGCCGGCCGGCAACGCTGTTGCGCTGGAAGCTCATCCTCGCCTGCCTCGGCGCCATTGCCCTCGGGATGACGCCGTTCGCGACGCAACCGATTCGCGCCGCGTACCAGCCCATCATCAATGAAGGTGAGCCCACGGGATGCGTGAACGGGCTGGAGCTCGGCTGCACGTTCAGCAAGAAGACCCGGGACGCGTTCATGTACAACTTCAACCGGGAGCAGTACGGCAAGCCTCCGGTGACCGAACGCAATGCGCCGTTCTCGGCGCAGATCGGCATGTGGTGGATGTATTTCAAATGGCAGTGGTGGCGGGATCCGTACAACGAAGCGCAACCGCTGCAGGCCGTTCTGGCCGCCCTGTTCCTCGTCCTTGGTCTGTTTGGAGGGTGGGTACACTGGAAACGGGATAAACAGTCGTTCTGGTTCTTTGGGCCGTTGATGTTCACCATGACGCTGGTGCTCATCTACTACCTGAACTTCAAGTACGGAGCATCGCAGGCACAGGAGCTGGGCGACTCCGTCGACCGCGAGGTGCGCGACCGCGACTACTTCTACCTCTGGAGCTTTTCGGCGTGGAGTGTGTGGGCCGCATTGGGACTCGTGTTCGTGTGGGAGTCCGTCGCATCGTTGTTCGGCAGCGAGCAGGTCAAGCTCGGCAAGGCGACGCTCGGGCTTCCGAGGAAGCGCTCCTGGGCAATGGCGTCGCCCGTATTGCTCGTCGCCTGCATTCCCATTGTTGGCAACTGGAGCGCGTCTACGCGGCGCGGTGACGACACGACCTTTGCCTTCGCCCACGACCTGCTGAACTCCGTCGAGCCATACGGCGTGCTCGTAACGGTGGGTGACAACGACACCTTCCCCCTCTGGTACGCACAGGAGGTGGAAGGCGTGAGACAGGACGTCGTGATTGCCAACACGTCGTTGCTGAATACCGACTGGTACACGCGCCAGCTGATCCGCAATCCGATTCGCGAATACGACGCGACCAAGGGTCCCGCCGCCTATCGCGGCAGCGACTGGAAGAAACCGAGCGGACCGCCGGTAAAGATGACCCTCGACCAGGCCGATTCCGTCCCGCTCGCCTTCGAGGTACGCGACACCGTCGGCTTCGAGGCGTGTGGATCGATCCAGGCACGCATCGAACCGCGCGTCCTCACGCGCGCCGACATCGTGGTACTGCAGATGATCAAGGACAACTGCAACGAGCGTCCGATCTACATCTCGCGCACCGCCGGCGGTTACGGCCGCGAGCTCGGGGTCGACGCCTACCTGCTCACCCAGGGTCTGGCCCGCAAGCTCCTCGACCACATACCGGCGACCTCTCCCGACACGCTGTTGATCCCAGGGGAAGGGTTCGTGGACGTGAAACGAACCGCCGCGCTGTGGCAGGACGTCTTCAAGGCCAAGGAGTCCTTCATCCGGAAGGACGGCTGGGTAGACAAGCCGTCGGTAGGCATTCCGGCCCTCTACGTGCAGACGGGCTTCATGGTCTACGACATGTTGCAGACCGTTGGAGACACCGCGGGATCGAGACAGGCCCTCGACGACGCCCGGCGAGTCGCGCAGGCGACCAGAATCGCCGACTTCTTCAACTTCGCCGCCGCCGAGTCACTCCCTCCGCCGCTGGACATCAAGGGCGACGTGCGGCCGGCGGTGCCGCTGCCGTTGGGGAAGGACACGGGGAAGAGATAGACGAGTGACCCAGTGGACGGGTGCCCCACCGCCCCGCTCGTCCATTCCACTCGTCCGCTCGTCTATCCGTCTCGAAGAGCCGTCACCGGGTGAATCCGCGTCGCGCGCCGCGTCGGCACGGCGCCCGAGGCGAGACCAACGATCGGTAGCAGAACAGCCACGGCCACCAGCGTCAACGGATCCGTGGGGCTGATCCCGAATACCAGCGAGCGCATGACCTGCGCACCTGCGACGGCGCCGGCCGTGCCGATCGCCGCGCCGATGCAGACGACGACGAGCGTCTGCTGAAGCACGAGGCGGCGCACGTCGTGCGCCGCGGCGCCGAGGGCCATGCGAATCCCGATCTCGCGCACACGCTCGTTCACCGAGTAGTTCACCAGACCGTAGAGGCCGACGCACGCCAGGACCACCACACCGGCCGCCTGTCAAGCGTTGCCCTGGTTTCGGTCCTCCGCGCGGTTCGGCCCGGCGACAAGCGTCGTTGCCGTGATGTCGCCGG
>JBQTIW010000320.1:0-11124 GCA_052387735.1 Gemmatimonadaceae bacterium | reverse complement strand
CACCCGACACCAGGTCTATGCCCGCGCGCGGGCCCGCCATCCGGCGCGGTGGAGTGGCGCCACGCGGAACTGGACCCCCATCGGCGACGTACGACTCAATCCCGAGGGCACGCCAGCTCCGCCGGGCAAGCACGTCGCGTGATACGTTAGGCGACAACTACCTTGACACTTACCGTGTGGGCAACGCTTGGGCCAGGCACACGCGCAGAGTCGCTGATTCTGGGGGTATGCCTCGGCGTAGCCAATGTGGCCGCCCAGGCACAGGAGCCGGTTCCCAGGGTGCGCGACAGCACGGGCATCCGCGTCGTCGAATACCAGAACCTGCGTGGAGCTCGCGGGGCATTCCACCTGCAGCATCCTCCGGAGCGTGTTTTCGGCGGCGCTCAGGTCAGCGAGATGGAGTCCTTTGATGCTCGGCATCCGTACCTGAGCGTAACGGAACTCAGCAACGGTATCATTGTCGTGAACGACCGCACATCTCTGAAGTTCTACTCCAGGGGTGGCGCCCTCTTGCGCACCTCAGGGCGGCGAGGATCGGGTCCCGGTGAGTTCTCGCAGACGCGTGAAGTGTGCCTCCTACGCGGTGACTCACTCCTAGTCATCGATGCAGCAGATGGACGTCTTTCTCTCTGGGACCGCGAAGGACGTCATCTACGCACGTACGCACGCCTCGGTTACATCCCTCCGGGGGCGTGCACGCCCGAGGCCACCATCGTGATCCGAAACACGAGAGTAAGTGCCGCGGGCCAACCAGGCCAGCTTGTCGTACCGTACGAAGAACTACGTCTCGATGGCAAGCTGGTGCGCCGTGTTGGGTCATTGCCGCTTCCAGAATTCGCTGGCCCAGTGCTTCAAGAGCTGAGTGTAGTGCCACGCGACAGTGAGCTCTGGGTAGCCGACCCGCGCTCATTCGAGATCAGGGTGTACACTAAAGGTGGCGGCCTTCGGCGGATCATACGGATCCTGGAGCCTCTTCCCGAGATCAGCGATGCAGCGTGGCGCCGCGACGTTGAGCGCATGATCCCCACAAGCGTACCGAGCAACCAGCGCGCACCAGCGATCGAGCGCATGATACGGATGAAGCGGCCCAGGAGATATCCCGCGTTCCTTCGAGTGCGCGTCGACGCCAACAAACGAACTTGGGTCAACGACTACCTCAACCGGGAACTGTGGACGGTGTTCGACTCAGCGGGGCTGCTTCTTGGACAGCTCCTCATCCCTCCGTTTCCGGGGCCGCCTCCACCCGAGCTCGTGAGCATCCTCGATGGCGATCGAGTCGCGATCCTTTCGCGACCAGGTGATGGCTTTTCACAGCTCAGCATACACAGGCTCATCCCACCTCCAGCAGCTCGGTCCCGCGACTCCTCTGAAGGACTGAAGCCCCGCCGCTGAACGAGTTTCTCCGTGGGAACCTGCGCTGATGGCTGAACTCCACCCGCTGCGCCCGTCCACGTTGAGCTTCTTCAGCAGGTTGGCGATTGTGCGTTTCGCCGCTCGACACAGCGGACACTCACCGCGCGTGCCGCCTGCAACACCCTTTCAGGCAACCTCCTCGTCGACTTGAAGCGGATGCTGCGCATCTACTTCCTGCAGCAGTGGTTCATCTGTCCGATCCGCAGGCGGAAGACGCGATCTACGACAGCGAATCGATGCGGCGCTTCGCCGGCGTCGAGCTGGGCGACGATATCATTCCGGATGAGACCACGATCCTGCGCTTTCGGCACCTGTTGGAGCGGCATCAGCTGACGGAGGCGATGTTCACGGAGATTCGCGGCCTGCTGGAGGAGAAGCGACTGCTGCTCAAGGCGGGGACGATCGTCGATGCGACGATCATCGCGGCGCCGAGCTTTGGGTGCGGGTAATCTCTAACCAAAGGCGAAGGTTGGTCAGACCAGACACTGGAGTTGACCCGGTTTCGTGGAGACATCACCCTTTGGGTGAGGAGGCTTCACGATGCCCAAGAAACGCAGTGCTCCCCCCCGGGCGTACGCGCCGGAGTTTCGTGCGCAGCTGATCGCGCTCGTCCGCGCGGGGCGAACGCCGGAAGAGTTGTCGCGGGAGTTCGAGCCGTCCAGCCAGACGATCCGGAACTGGGTCCGCCAGGATGAGCGCGATGCCGGGACGCGCGCGGATGGCCTGACGAGTGCAGAACGCGCTGAGCTCACCGAGCTGCGGCGCGAGAATCGGCGCTTGAAGGTGGAGCGCGATATCCTCTCAAAAGCCGCGGCCTGGTTCGCACGGGAGACCGGCACGATTCCGAGCAGTTCGAGCGGTGCTTCGGGTTCGTGAGGGATCACCAGGCCGTCTTCCCGGTCGCGACCTTGTGTCGCGTCCTCGGGGTCTCTCCCAGCGGGTATTACGCGTGGGCGACGCGCGGGATGAGCGCGCGCGCCGTCCGCGATGTGGCGGCACCGACGGTTTCCGGCTTTGGTGATGCACCGCGATCGTCACGGATTCCTTGTGCACATCAACCCCGAGATAGAGTATGGAGAAAGACATGGGGCTGGTCCTCTGGTTCTGCGACCGTCCGTCGCATGTGGCTCTGGCACACCGGGATCACAGGTGAGCTAACCCGCGATTCCTCCAGGGGGCCAGCTCCTTCATAACTTCTATCGCCTGTCTCCTACACCTCCCTCAACGCCGTCATCGCCGTCTCCTTGAAGACGTCGCGGCCGCTCAGGAGTCCAATCCCCACCGCCATCACGAGCATGGCGAATCCGATGCCGATGGTCTCGGGGATTGCGGCGGCGAAGGGGCGGTCGAACACCCACATCATGATCGCCCAGGCGCCGCCGAACGAGAGCACGAGACCGGTCAGCGCGCCGAGGACGCCCAGCAGCGCGTACTCCGAGAGCAGGATCCTCCCGATCTGTCGCCGCGTCGCGCCTAACGTCTTGAGCAGCACGCCTTCGCGCACGCGCTCGCGGCGTGTGGCGGCGACGGCGCTGAACAGCACCGGGATTCCCATCGCCAGACTGAACAGCGTGAGGAACCGGATCGCCGTCGTCGCGCGCTGGGAGATATCGGCGATCGTTTTGCGAATCAGGGAGAGGTCGATGCTGGCGACGTTCGGAAATCGCTGCACGACGCGGCGCTGCACCTCGCCTGACGAGGGCGCATCCGGCGCCGCGGCGAGGAGCACATAAGTCTGCGGTGCGGCGGCGAGCGTCTTCGTGGGAAAGACGGCAAAGAAGTTGGTTTCGAAGCGCGCCCAGTTCACCTCACGCAGGCTGGTGATCCGCGTCTCCACCTTGGCGCCCTGCACGTCCCACGTGATCACATCGCCTAACGAAACGCCGAGGTCCTGGGCGATGGAGGTCTCGAGCGATACCTCGTCCGCGGGCGCCCCTGTCTTTGCCGGTGTCTGCCCGAACCACGTGCCGGCGACGATGCGCTCCGAGCCCGACGCCGAGTCACGGAAAGTCGAACGGTATTCACGCCGCGCCGCCCAGCCCGAAGGCGGCCCGCTCTGATTCCCCTCCTGGGACTGCTGGACCTGTTGTACCGAATCGGAGACCGGGTTCGGATTTGTGCGGCGCACCGGCTTTCCGTTCACCGCCGCGATGCGCATGGTCACGATCGGGACGCGTTGCAGGAGCTCGACGCCTGGCGTGCCGCGCACGATCGAATCCATCCCCGCCCCCTGGTCACCCTGCACGTCGAAGAAGATCAGATTGCCCCGCGACGCCTCCTGCGTCACCTCGATCTGCTTGAGGAGGTTGCTCTGGACGAGGTACAGCGTGGAGACGAGGAAGGCGCCGAAACCTAACGATAACACCACGGCGCGGGTCTGGTTCGCCGGACGGTACAGGTTGGCAATGCCCTGGCGCACGACGTAGGGCCATCCCTGACGCAGCGCCCGGCGTGCGCCGCGCGAGACCCCGACCGCACTCACCCACAGCAGCACCAGGACCGCCGCGATGCCTCCGCTGAAGGCGCCGACTTCCTGCAGCGAGTTGGAGCGCGTCGCCGAGATACCGATCACCGTCGCGGCGATGAACACGTTGACGGCGATGACGGCCCAGTCGCGCCCGCGACGCCGGCTTCCCGTGGGATCCACCGTCCGCCGGATCGCCTGGAGCGGCGAGATACGCCGGATGGCGACGAGCGGACGGAGCGCGAAGGCGAGAGCGATCCAGACACCCAGCAGCACTCCCGAGGCAATCGCCACCGGCTCGATCGCCATGTCCACTTCTACCGGGAGGTACTGGCCGATCACGTTGGGCAGCGCGAACTGGATCGCGACGCCGAGCGCCGCACCTGCTGCAGCGCCGAGGAGCCCCATCAACGAGGCCTGCGTCGCGTAGATCAGCATGACTTGCCGGCTCGTCGCGCCGAGGCAGCGCAGCACGGCGACGATGTCGATCTTCCGCGCGACCCAGGCGTTCACGCCGCTCGCGACGCCCACACCGCCGAGCAGCAGGGCGATGATGCCGACGATGCCGAGGAAGTTCGCCAGCTGGTCGATCTCTTCGGCGAGGTTGTCCTCGCGCTGCGAGACCGTCCGAGCGCGAAGCCCCGCGGAGTCGAACCGGGTGCGGAGCGTCTCCACCCAGGACTCGGCGTCGCCATTACGTGGCAACCGCGCGAACCCGTCGTGGTCGGCCCGGCTGCCAAACGTCAGCAGCCTGGTCTCCGGCACAAAGCGATCGCTGATGTAGATGCGTGGCGCGAACGTCGAGGCCATGCCGCCAGGGTTGCCTGGCACGCTCGTGAGGGACGCCGTGATGACAAAGCTGGCATAGCCGAGGCTCAGCGAGTCGCCGACCTGGGCCCCGAGTGCGACGAGCAAGGAGGGATCGACGATCGCGATCTTCGCGTCGTGCAACCGGTTCCATTCCCCGGCCGGCTCGGTGACCACTGCGCCATAGAGCGGGAAGCCCGCCGTGACCGCTCGGATCTGGGAGAATCGCGTGCCCCCCGAACGAGGGACCAGGGCCATCGACCCGAATGTGGTCTCCTTGGCGATGGTGACGCCTGTTCCGGCAAGGGAATCCAGTAGCGAGTCGGCTCGTGGGGTAAACGCGCCGCGCGGAAAGAGCGCGACGTCGCCGCCCAGGAGGGATCGCGACTGCTCTCGCACCGATCGCGTGATGTTGCCGGCGTACGAGTCGATCGCGACCAGCGCCGCCACACCTAACGAGATGGACGACATGTAGAGCAGAAGCCGTCGCCGCGTGCTGCGCGATTCGCGCCAGGCGAGCGAGAACAGCGTGCGCGTCGTCGATCGGGGAGGTGGCGCGCTCACCCTTCGTCTCCTTCGCCGATCTCCATTGCCGCGACTTCAGCCGTCAGCCATCCCCCTTCCGGCACCACGCTCGCAGCGTCCGGCCTCCGGTGCCCGCGTTGCGTCGCCCGATCCTCCACGACGATGCCGTCGGCCAACCTGATGATGCGTTGCGTGCGCTCGGCCAGGCCGATGTCGTGCGTGACGAGGACGATGGTGGACCCCGACTCGCGATTCAGCGTCTCGAGCAGGGCGACGATCCGCGCACCCGTGGCGCCGTCGAGGTTGCCGGTGGGTTCGTCGGCGAAGAGGATCTTCGGCCGGTTCACGAACGCGCGCGCGATCGCCACACGCTGCTGCTCCCCTCCAGACAGCTGGGAGGGGAAATGGTCGAGTCGGTCGCCCAGCCCCACACGCTCCAGCAGGTCCTTCGCCCGCGCAGCCGCGCCACTTTCCCCGCGAAGCTCCAGCGGCACCTGGACGTTTTCGATGGCGGTAAGGGTGGGGATCAATTGAAAGGACTGGAACACGAACCCAACTTTCTCTCCACGCAGCTGTGCGCGCTCGTCTTCCGACATCGCCGTGAGGTCGGCGCCGTCGAGCTGCACATGGCCGCGGGTCGGGGTATCGAGCCCGGCGAGCAAGCCGAGTAGCGTCGTCTTGCCGCTGCCCGACGGACCGACAATGGCCACCAGCGCTCCCTGCGGGATCTGAAACGCCACGTCGCGCAGGACCGTCAGGCGGTGCGTACCGCTATCGAATTCCTTCGTCAGCTGTCGAGCTTCTAGCATGCGAGTTGGACTGAGTGTCGTGCTCTGCGCGTCGTTGGCGTGCGGAAGTGCAAAAGATACCCCCCGGACCGACTCATCCGGACTCACCCGGATGACCGATGGGACCCCTGATTCGGTGCCTGCCGACAGCGCCGCGCGCGGAGCGCGCGCGGGAGTGCTGATCGTGGGCACCTCGCTCACCGCGGGATACGGCCTCGATGACCCGGACGACGCCTACCCCTCCGTCATGCAACGCATCGCGGACTCCGCGGGTTACAAGATTTCCATCCAGAACGCCGGATTGAGTGGTGAAACGTCCGCTGGCGCGCTGCGTCGGATCGAGTGGCTCCTCCGAACCGACTACGATGTTGTCCTGATCGAGACCGGCGCGAACGACGGACTGCGAGGTCTGGATATCGATTCTACTCGCGCCAATCTGCGGGGCATCGTCCGCGCAATCCGCCGCCGGCTCCCCGCCGCCCAGATCGCTCTGATCCAGATGGAGGCGCCGCCAAACCTCGGCCCCGACTACACCCGGCGCTTTCGGGAGAGCTTCGAGGTGGTAGCCAGGGAGGAAGGTGCGACCCTGATTCCCTTCCTCCTGGACGGGGTCGCCGGAATCGCGAAGTACAATCAGCGCGACGGCATCCACCCAAACGCGGAGGGTGCCGCGAAGGTGGCGGCGAATGTGTGGGTGGGCGTCGAGCCGCTGGTCCGCCCGTCCGCCTTGAATCCCCCCCACTGAACCGTGTAACTTTCTCAGCTGCTTCGCTTTGCGGCCCTTGGATTTCGCTCTGCCGTAGTCGGTGGACCGCGAGGTCGGCCCTCGCCTGCAAGCGCTCTCCCCGCTACCGCTACCCGCTACCTCCTCGAGCCATGGCTGTTCCAGCTACACAGATCCGTAAGGGCATGGTGATCGTGCACAATGGCGATCCCTGTCGCGTGATCGATTTCAGACACCACACGCCCGGCAATCTCCGCGCGATGGTGCAGACCAAGATGAAGAACCTTCGGACCGGCTCGAACTTCGAGCACCGGTTTCGCGCCGACGATGCCATCGAAAAGGCGTCGATGGAGACACACGAGCTGCAGTTCATGTACGCCAGTGGTGACACCTACCACTTCATGAACACCGAGAACTACGACCAGCTCGAGATGGACGCCGAAGCCCTGGGTGACAACGCGCAGTGGATGGTGCCTAACATGGAGATTCTGGCCGAGTACTACGACGGCCGTCCCATCGGCATCGAACTGCCGCAGTACCTGGTCTTCGAGATCGTCGAGACCTCCCCTGTGATGAAGACCGCGACCAAGACGGCGTCGTATAAGCCCGCCAGGCTGGAGAACGGCGTCACCATCAACGTCCCCGAGTTCATTGCCACCGGCGAGCGGGTGCGCGTCAATCCGACGACGGGCGAATACCTGGATCGAGCCAAGGACTGAGCAGGAGCGGGGGCGCGGGGAGCTGGGAGGGGGGACCATCAGTCCTTCTCTCTACGCTTCCCCGCTCGATTTCCTTCAAACCTGGTCGAATTCCTTCAAACCTGGTCGAAGTCGTCGCGACGGCTACCCCTGCGCGCCGAGCCACACGATCGGGTCTGCTCGACGCGCTGCGGAGGGACTGCGTACTGCTGAGCGCACCAGGCTGCGCGGGGAACCGGACCCGTCTGCGTCGCGCGACACGGCGGGGTCCACGTTGATTACCTCTGCCGGCAAGGTTACAATCCAGCCCTGCCGGTGACAGGCCCGAGGCGAGCGCAAGCTCGCCATTGTCGTCTGGAGACGTGCAGGCATGGTGGCTGTAGCTCAACTGGTTAGAGCACCGGACTGTGGCTCCGGGGGTTGGGGGTTCAAGTCCCCTCAGTCACCCCTATTCGTAGGTCAGTAGCTCAATTGGTAGAGCACCGGTCTCCAAAACCGGCGGTTGGGGGTTCGAGTCCCTCCTGGCCTGTAGGGCTGGTTCTTCGGGTTGAGTCGCTCCCTGACTCCGTTTACCTTCCACGGCTCGCAGTTTTTGCGATTGGCCCGCCCCTGGTTGACCAGGGGCGAACCAGAGGCGGTATCGTCTAGGGGACTAGGACACAGCCCTCTCAAGGCTGGAACACGGGTTCGAATCCCGTTACCGCTATGTCGCAGGTGTGGAGGTGGGTGTCCGGCCCCATCGTCTAGCGGTTAGGACGGCACCCTTTCACGGTGCAGACAGGGGTTCGATTCCCCTTGGGGTCATGGCCACCGCGCGGTGCGGT
The DNA here is from genome assembly GCA_052387735.1 of Gemmatimonadaceae bacterium. Lineage (GTDB taxonomy): Bacteria > Gemmatimonadota > Gemmatimonadetes > Gemmatimonadales > Gemmatimonadaceae > RBC101. Next base: position 2,881 of record JBQTIW010000320.1, on the reverse strand, counting down.
TGCCTCCAGGGTTCTGGGTCGTTTGGGGCTGTAGCTCAGCTGGTTAGAGTGCCGGTCTGTCACACCGGAGGTCGCGGGTTCGAGCCCCGTCAGCCCCGTAAGTCGTAGTGCGTAGTGGGTGGTGGGTAGGACCCACTCCTAACTACCCACTGCAGTTCATGCCCAAGTGGTGAAACTGGTAGACACGCCATCTTGAGGGGGTGGTGCCGAAAGGCGTAGCGGTTCGAGTCCGCTCTTGGGCACTCAGCAGGTCTGCCAGCGTAGCTCAGTGGTAGAGCACCCGATTCGTAATCGGGCGGTCGTCAGTTCAATCCTGACCGCTGGCTCTCTGAAGTCCGGTCGTGATGGGAACGTTCAGTCCTTGTACGGATCGAATTCGTTCTCGCCCGCCATCACCACGACCACCGGCGTCAGCGTGTGCAGCACACGCACCGTCTCGCCCTGCGCCGCCAGCACGTCGGGCAATCGCCGGTATGCGTGCGGCGCTTCATCGAGGCCACCACCGCGCAGCTCCACACCGCGTGGACCGAGCCAGGCGCGCACCATGTCCCAGGACACGAGTCCCGGTGACACGATCTTCGCCCGCGGCCCCCACCCTTTCTTCCTTCCGGCGGCTTGGGTGCGCGACATGACGCGCCCGGCTCCGTGCACCGTGGAATAGAGCGCGTCCTGCTGCGCGCTCGTTTGATCCGGTGATCCCTCGAGGATCACCGCGTCGTCGCCCATCGAGCCGCCCACGAAGCTGCGCTGCCCGGGGAACGCCGGCGTCGCGCCTTTCCGTACGACCACCAGTGATTCGCCGAAGTGTTGCTCTCTCCAGGCGAAGTTGTGGTGGTTGTGGATCAGCTCCAGCTCGCGACCACCGAGGATCTCCACGACCCGTCGCGCGACCCATTCGCGACCCGCGTAGGCGTACTCACCGGCCAGCGACATGAGGGCCCAGTAGGCGTCGCCTAACGGCTCGTCGAGACTCAGCAATGTTTCGCGCTCCGGGACGCGTTTCCCCCACTCGGCCCCTGCCGCCAGCGCGAGAAATCCCGACGCAACGGTGTGTCCGAAGCCGCGGCTCCCGAAATGCACGCCGACCCAGACGATGCCGGTTTCATCTGCAAGAACGTCGACGTAGTGATTGCCGCTGCCCACCGTGCCCAGCTGTTCCCGGGCTTTGGACCTGAGGGCGCGCGCGTTCGCGGATTTCGGCAACGCGTCCCATGCCGGATCGACGAACAGCGGATGGTCGGTCGGGGCATCCTCGGCGTCGTTGCGGCGTCCGACGCCAAACGAGATCTCCCGCTGAATCCCGTCAGCCAGGCGCGCGAGATCGCCTCGTGAGAAGTCGGAGACGGCGAGGTTGGTGCGAATCGCCGCGTTGCCGCAGGCGATGTCGAAGCCGACACCGACCACCGATACCTGGTCCCGATAGGCAGCGACACCGCCGATCGGCATGACATATCCGACGTGGCCGTCGGCCATCAGCGCCACCTTGACCGCGCGCTGTTCCACGCCCGCGAGCTGGGCGAGCGTTTGCGGATCGTGGGTGCCGAAGACGGTGCTCAATGGGTGCTGCGCGACAGGGTGCTTCTCGTGCTTGTCATTCGCACGCCTCAAGTTTAGCCCGGATCCCAGCTCAAGTCCTCCTCGCCCACGCCAGCCGCCAGCTGTGACCGGGTAGCGATGGTCGTCGCGTGGTCGACTCACCCACTGCGCACTACCCACTACCCACTAGCCACACACCGCCGGAGACACAAGTTGGTGCGCGAGCACACAGGAGAAGCGCGTGCCGGAGACAACGGTCCCGAGTGAGCGGGTCAGCGCGAGTGGCCCTCCGGTGGCGCAGGCGGCGAGGGCGCCTGCGGTCGCGGCGGCCACACCGGCCGAGTCGGCAGAGAAAAAGCCGGCTCCCGAACCCCCGCCTGACATCCTCTATCACTACACGACCAGAGCGGGGATGCTGGGCATCCTGCAGAATCGCTGCATCTGGCTGTCGGACGCGACGTACCTCAACGACGCCTCGGAGATCGCCTACGGCTACCAGCTGATCAACGAAGCCATGCGCAACGCCATGTCGTCCACGCTGAAAAAGGGTCCACCCAAGCGCGGTGCTCGGCTAACTCCGCGCAGCGTCTACGTTTCCTCGTTCACCACCGAAGATGACGATCTCTCGCAGTGGCGAGGGTACGGCGGTACCGGGGACGCCTACTGCATCGGATTCCGGTACACCGCGATCAAGGCGGGCGCAAAGTCCGCCGATATCCAGCTGGCGAAGTGCATCTACTCGAAGGACCTGCAGAAACAGCTCGCCAGTCGTTCGTATCTGCGCCTGGTTTTCGGCGAAACCTTCTATGGAAAGAAGAAGGGGCGGAAGAAGGCGGCGAAGAGCCCTGGGGGAGTGCTGGGTTTCATCTCTCGTCTTTTCAAGCCGCTCGGTGTCACGAAGGAGACGCTTCCACTGGAGGCCGCTCGCATCAAGCATCCCGCGTTCGAGGCCGAGCATGAATGGAGGCTGATCACGAACGCGGTGCCGTCGGGCCTCACACTCAAGTTTCGCCCCTCGCGATCGTCGCTGATCCCTTTCTTCGAACTGCCGTTGAAGGACAAGTTGTGGGACGGACTGGTCGTTTCGGTGCGGGTGGGGCCATCGCCCAACGCGGCCCAGGATGCCAGGGCGGTGCAGCGCCTCCTGCGGGCCACCGGGTGTGAGAAGGCAACGGTGAAGCGGTCCGGCATCCCGTTCCGGAACTGGTAGGCGCACGGTTCACTACCCACCTCCTCGCGCGCTCAATAGTTTCCCGTCCACCTCGCGGGCGTAATTCAGTTGGTAGAATGCCAGCTTCCCAAGCTGGACGTCGCCGGTTCGAGTCCGGTCGCCCGCTCTCTTAAT
>JBQTIW010000319.1:0-8922 GCA_052387735.1 Gemmatimonadaceae bacterium | reverse complement strand
TCAGCGCCGGCGGTAAACAGTATCCTGCGGGCGCGTGGTTCATCGCGAACCGGAACGGCGCCAAATCCATCGTAGACAAGGTCGCGGCCGAGAATGGCGTGACGTTCGACGGCGTGGGCGTTCGGCCTCCTGGTGACGCGCTGAAGATGAAGAACGTGCGGATCGGCCTGTGGGATCAGTACGGCGGATCGATGCCGTCGGGGTGGATGCGCTGGATCTTCGAGCAGTTCGATTTCCCGAATGTGAAGCAGGTCTTCGCACAGGAGCTCGATGCCGGGAATCTGTCCGCCAAGTACGACGTGCTGATCTTTGCGGATGGCGGCATTCCCGAGTCTGACCGGGCCGGCGGAGGTGGCGGTGGCGGATTCGGCGGCCGCGATCCGCTGCCCGCCGAGATTCCGGACGAAATGCGTTCCTGGTTAGGCAGAGTGACCGTCGCCACCACGGTCCCGCAGCTCAAGAAGTTCATGGAAGAGGGAGGGACGGTGATCACCATCGGGTCGTCCAACGCGCTGGCCGAGCACCTCAAGCTTCCGGTGTACAACCATCTGGTGGAACGCGTGCAGAACGGCACGGATCGTCCGCTGCCGCGTGAGAAGCTTTTCGTTCCCGGCTCGGTCCTCGAGGCCGCCGTGGACAACACGCACCCGCTGGCACATGGCCTGGGCAAGCGAGTGGACCTGTTCTTTGACAACTCGCCCGTCTTCCGCCTTGGCGCCGACGCCGCCATGAAGGGTGTGACACCCATCGCGTGGTTTGACTCGCCGTCGCCACTGCGCTCCGGTTGGGCCTGGGGCCAGGGATACCTGAACGGCGGTGTCGCCGTAGCGGAAGCAACAGTGGGTCGCGGGAAACTGTTCATGATGGGAGCCGAGATCGCCAATCGTGCGCAGCCCCACGCGACGTTCAAATTCCTGTTTAACGGGATCTATTACGGTCCGGCGTCGACCGGCGGTCCGGCGGGCATCATCGGTATGGATCGCGAATAGACACGGATAGGCGATCGGCGATCGGCGATCATCGATGGGTGGTGGGTCGCTCCAGATGGCGGAACCGATGAGTCAGTCTTCATCGCCTATCGCCTATCGCCTTTCGTCGATCGCCTTGCCGTCCACGTCCGCCTGCAGGCTTCTCATTCTCTCACCGCTCCATGCGCCCGACTCTGCCCCTCGCCTTCGCCGTTGCCGCCGTCAGTTCGATCGCCGGTGCCCAGACGTATACCACCGCCGATCCCATCGTCCGAAAGATCTTCGATGAAGGAATGCTCCAGTCACAGGCCGGACGCCTGATCCAGACCCTCAGCGATTCGATCGGCCCGCGCCTAACGGGGACTCCGGGCATGAAGCGGGGCAATGACTGGCTCGTGTCGATGTACACGTCGTGGGGCGTGGAGGCGAAGAACGAACAGTACGGCACCTGGAAAGCCTGGCGGCGCGGCATTACCCATATCGATCTCATCGCGCCCCGTGTGCGGTCGCTCGAGGGGATGATGCTGGCGTGGAGTGGGGGGACCGGTGGCAAGGATGTCGAGGGCGATGTGGTGATTCTGCCCGACGTTCCCGATTCGGCAGCGTTCGCGGCGTGGCTGCCGTCGGCGCGAGGCAGGTTCGTGCTCATCTCCATGCTGCAGCCGACCTGTCGCCCCGACGACAACTGGGAGCGCTACGCCCTGCCCGAGTCGTTCGCCGGCATGAGGGCCCAGCGTGACACGGCCACGCGGGGCTGGACGCAGCGGATCCAAAGGACGGGTCTCGGTACGGGGCTTGGCACCGGTGCGTTAGGCGTGCGTCTCGAGGCGGCCGGCGTCGCGGGAGTGGTGGCCTCGCGCTGGTCGAACGGGTGGGGTGTGCAGAAGGTGTTCGACGCACAGACCACTCGCGTCCCGTCCGTGGACATCAGCTGCGAGGACTACGGGCTCCTGTATCGTCTCGCCGAAAACAACCAGGGTCCGAAGGTGCGGATCCGGGCCGATGCCGAGTTCATGGGTGAGCAACCGGTGTTCAACACGATCGCTCGGATCCCGGGCACGACGAAGCCTGACGAGTTTGTGATGCTGTCGGCGCACTTCGACTCGTGGGATGGGGGCTCCGGGACGACGGACAATGGCACCGGCACGATCACGATGCTCGAGGCGGCCCGGATCCTGAGGAAGCACTACCCCAGTCCAAAACGCACCATCATCGTGGGGCACTGGAGTGGAGAAGAGCAGGGCCTCAACGGGTCACGCGGGTTTGCTGCCGATCATCCGGAGGTCGTGCGCGGGCTGCAGGCGCTGTTCAACCAGGACAACGGCACCGGACGCGTGATCAACTTCTCGGCCAGCGGCCTGACGACGGCGAGCGGCAACCTCGCGACGTGGATGGCCAATGTGCCCGCGGAGATATCGCGTCACATCACGATGTCGTTTCCCGGCGCGCCCTCGGGCGGCGGCTCCGACAACGCGTCGTTCATCTGCTACGGTGCGCCGGCCTTCGGTCTCGGTGCGCTCGATTGGTCGTATGGCACGTACACGTGGCACACGCAACGCGACACCTACGACAAGGTCGTATTGGACGATCTCAAGAACAACGCGACGCTGACAGCGATGCTCGTGTACCTCGCGAGCGAGGATCCGGAAACGCTATCGCGGGATCGCCGCGTCTTCGAGCGCGGTCCCGCGCCTCGTCCGGCGGGCCAGGGTGGGTTTGGTCAGGCAACGGCGTGGCCAGCGTGCCGGGATGCCATCCGGGAGTCGAAGGGGTACGTTCGTTAGGCACAGGGCACAGGGCACAGGGCACAGGGGCACAGGCGCACAGTCGCACAGGCGCACAGTCGCAGAGGCGCACAGGCGGATAGGCGCGTAGGCGCACGTGCTGCCCGTCCGCCTGCGCGCCCGTGCGTCCGTCCGCCCGCGCCGCTAGCGCCTGACCTTCGCTCCCGTCAGCGTCCCCAACGCGCCTAACGTGGTCTGTGCGGCGTTGAGGCCGAGCCGGAAGTCCTTGTCGCTGTACGTCGAATAGAGATCGGTCGGCTGATGCCAGTGCGGATTCCAGCCGTTGCCGGTTTGGATGCCTCGCTCGTTCTCGCGCAGGCTGATCGCAGGGACGATGTCCTGGAAGGGCGCGGAGTCGGTATTGGTCATGTGACTGCCGACCTGGGCCGGATAGTCCGTCGCATACTTCTCGTTGGCCACGTGGAAGACCCACGCCAGCGCCTGCGACTGCGCAGCCATTTTCGACGCGACCTGGAACTCGATGTTCACGTCAGCTTCGGGGCGTTGTTCGGGATTGAGCGTGCCGTCGGCGCGGGGCATGCCATGATCCCACATCATCATGTCGTGCTGGATCATGCCTAACCATGTGGGTTCGGGGTAGCGTCCCGACCCGGCCGGCTCTTCCTTGCCCTGGAGTGCCTGGCGCTGAGCAACGTACGCGCGGGCTCCGTTGAGTCCCGTCTCCTCGTTGTTCCACAGGACGAACCGGATCGACCGCTCCGTTTGCACGTCGGGGCTGCTGAACACGCGAGCAAGCTCCATCACCAGAGCGGTGCCCGAGCCGTCGTCGTTCGCGGCCTCGCCCCATCCGTGGCCGTCCATATGCGCGCCCACGATATACATCTCGTCGGGACGAGTGGTCCCGATCTTGGTGCAATAGACGTTTTGTCTCTGGCCCGGAGTGCTCGGCTGAGCGTTGAGTGCACGGAGCCGCGGGTCGGGCTGGGCGAGCGAGTCGTTGACGACCCCGGTCCGCGCGCGAATGCCGCGCGGACGCCCGCCGCCCGATGCGACCCGCGGATTGCCGCGTTGACCCTGTCCCGCTGTTGGCGGCGCGGCTCCTGCGGGCCGGGGTGTTGCTGTCGGCGGTTGGTAGTCGTAGGTGAGTCGCTCCGTGTTCGTGCAACCGTAGCTCTTGAGTTGTGCTTCGATCCAGTCGAGCGCCTGACGATTTCGGTCGGTGCCCTGGCGCCGATCACCGAACTGGGTCAGGCCTTTGACCGTCGCCTTGTATTTCTCCAGCTCGAGGCGACCGACCATGATCTGAATCGGATCGGTCGAGTCCGGAGCGGCGGGCGATCCGCTCTGGGCAAAACCTGGGGCGCTTGAGGTCGCGAGCAGAACCAGGCTCGCGGTGCATCGTGCGATGGAACGCATACGGCGGCTCGGGAAGGGAGGTTGAGGATCGCGCGTCAAGATAGCGCGCGATCTCAATCAGGTAATCGGGTCGCCGCGATCGGGAAACCTCTCGGAGGATGCAGCGGAGCTAGCCGCTCCCCCCCAGCCACTTGAGCACGCGGAACCCGAAGTCGATGCCGGCGATTGCGATGGGCAACAGCGTCAAGCCGACCGAGAAGACGAATCCGTAGCGGAACATCGCGGCGCCAACCACCGGTGTCTTGCGGCCAAAGATGGGGCGAAGCAGGAGCTCGGCCACCCAGCCCGACGTGTACATCACATTCGCAAGGCCGGCGTATGCCACAATAGCGATCAACGGCGGGGCGACGAGCTCGGGCTCGGGCCCGACCATCCCGATCACGTTGATCGCGATCAACGATGCGATTCCTGCCGTACCGACCGCGAGATTGTACGGAAGACGTCGCCTTTCCCACCAGCCGACCACCTGCCCGGGCGTTTCGGCGGTCGATGCCTCGCTAAATAAGAAACGCCGCACGGCCGTCTCTCGATCGTCGTCGGGCAACGTCAGCTCGAAGTCTTCCCCCATGTAGAGTACTCTACAGAACAAAGTAGCGAGAGGCAAGTGACCTCCCAAGGAAAGCACTGCCTGGGGAGACCTCGCGTTGAGGCAGTCCCTTCACGATAGGTTTGCCACGAGCGACCATCGAAGTTTACGCTCTACATACGGTGCGCTCCGCCGTTGCCGTTTGCCAACTCCCCCTCTCCCGTCCCCCGTGCTCAACCTGTTCGACTACGAAAAGGCGGCTAGCGAAGTCACCGAGCCGAACGCATGGGGCTACCAGACCGGCGGCGCCAATGACGAGGTCACGGTGCGGGAGAATCGCCGCGCGTGGGAAGAGGTCGCCGTGCGCTACCGGACGATGGTCGATGTGCGCCAGCGGTCGCTCAAAACGACCGTCCTGGGGACCGGCGTATCGATGCCCATCCTTGTGGCGCCAACGGCGATGCAGAAGTTGGCGCATGCCGATGGCGAGTGCGGCATGGCGAGGGCGGCCGCCGAGGCGGATACGCTCATGGTGGTGAGCACGACCGCAACCACAGGACTTACCGAAGTGATGCGGGCGACCTCGGCACCGAAGTGGTTTCAGGTCTACATCTACCAGGACCGCGACTTCACGCGAGCGCTGGTGGGCCGGGCCGTCGAGGCGGGGTACTCCGCGCTGGTGCTCACCGTCGACGCTCCCATGCTGGGGAGGCGCGAGCGCGACATTCGCAACGGCTTTTCGCTGCCGCCCGGCATGCACATCGCCAACGCGCATGGTGTGGGAATGGATACCGTACCCAGCGCGACCGCCGATGCTTCCGGGCTGATGCAGCACTTTCGCGGCCTCCACGATCCGTCGCTCACACCGAAAGACATCACCTGGCTCCGCGACCTGTCGGGCCTGCCGATCGTGGTGAAGGGGATTGTACGCGGGGACGATGCCATACGCGCCGTGGAGCACGGTGCAGCCGGGATCGTCGTGTCCAATCACGGCGGGCGCCAGCTCGACACGGCCGTGGCCACGGCACGCGCTCTCCCCGAGGTGGCGGCGGCCGTAGGTGGCCGCGCCGAGCTCTACGTCGATGGCGGCATCCGCCGCGGCACCGACGTACTCAAGGCGATCGCGTTAGGCGCGCGTGCGGTGATGATCGGGCGGCCGCCGGTCTGGGGCCTTGCGGTCGGCGGCAGCGCGGGCGCGCGGCAGGTCCTCGAGCTGCTCCGTGACGAGCTGGACCTGGCGATGGCGCTGGCCGGCTGCCGATCCATCGACGAGATCACCAGCGATCTGATTGCTCGTTAGGTAACGGTGCTGGGTCATCGTGGCACGGCCGTGGGGCGGACGGCGCGCATGCGCCATGGCGGCGCGGATTCGCAGACATGCGGTCAGCCAGTGGTGGCTCCCCGGCGACACCGCCGCTGTGAGGACGTGCAGTGGCAGCCGCCGGCGAAAGGGCGGCCATGATCTCTGTCCAGACGCCGTCCGCCGTCATTTCCGGGATGAGGGTCATCGGACGACCCGCGCACCTGAGAGCGAAGGGGCCGTTCGGGTGCTCCGGGGCTCGTCCAAAATCCCCGCCGGCTGGTACCTTGCAGGCGTCCGCCGTGTCCACTCGAACCGCACCTGACATGACCAAACGTCGTCTGATTGCCGTCGCCGCCCTGGTGGCGGCCTGTTCGCCTAACGATTCATCGGGCCCGCCGGCAACGACGGTGATTCCGCTCGAACAGCAACAATGGGCGTCGTCGCTCAACATCAACCTTGCAGCGATGACGAAGGTGGCGTCGGGAGTGTACTTCCTGGACACGGTCGTCGGCACGGGTGGGGTGGTCACGGGGTCCCCACGGATCCGGTTCTACTACACCGGATATCTGGCCAACGGCAGCCGGTTTGATACGAATGTGGGCGCGTCGAGCCCGGCCAACTTCCTGTTGTCGGAGCTGATTCCGGGGTGGCAGTCGGGGCTCCAGGGAATGAAAGTCGGTGGGAAGCGGCGGCTGCTCATTCCGTCCGCGCTGGGATATGGACCGGCAGGCTCGGGCAACACGATTCCGCCTAACGCCAATCTCGTGTTCGACCTCGAGCTGGTGGGCCTGGGCTGATCGGAATGTCCAACGCACCGATGTGGGTTCCGGACCCGGCTCGCGTCGCGCGTTCGCAGATCGTCCGGTTCGCGCAGGAGTGCCGTGCGGCTCCCCGGGGGGCGGAACCGTTCTCGTACGACCGGCTGTACGATTGGTCGATTGAGCGGCCAGCGGAGTTCTGGTCATCGCTCTGGCGGTATTGCGGAGTCGTCGCGGATGCGCGCGACGGTGCTGCCTGGGATGCGGTGGTCCGCGGGCTCGATCGCATGGCACCTCCAGACCCGTCGGCCGGCCCGCGGTGGTTCACTGGCGCGCGCCTCAACTTTGCGGAGAACCTGCTGCGGCATCGGGACGACCGCGAGGCACTCGTCAGCTGGACCGAACAGGGCCGGCGCACGTCCGTGACCTACCACGCGCTGTGGTCGGAGGTGTCCCTCGCCGCCGCGTCATTACGCGCGCATGGCGTTGGCGTGGGGGATCGCGTGGCGGCATTCATGCCGAACGTCCCGGAGACCGTGATCGCCATGCTGGCCACGGCCTCGATCGGCGCGATCTGGTCGTCGTGCTCTCCGGATTTCGGGGTCGGGGGCGTTCTCGACCGGTTCGGACAGATCGGACCATGTGTGTTGTTCGCCGCCGACGGGTATCGGTACGCCGGGAAGGAGATCGATCTCATCGACCGCGTGGGCGAGATTGCGGCGGCCATCCCCGAGATCCAGCGGGTGGTCATCGTGCCGCTCCTGCGGGCAACGCCGTCGCTCCAGGGGATCCGGGCAGCAATGCTATGGAATGACTGGCGTGCGATGCAGTCGCCGCGGGGGGCCCCCCCCGATCGGGAAGATACGTCCACCCCGTCACCACGACGTCAACCCCCGGACGGGTCAGGCGCAGCCGGAGCGGATGCGCGCGAGCTTCCAGACATTGCCTTCGCCCGACTTCCCTTCGACCACCCGCTGTACATCATGTACTCGTCAGGCACCACTGGGCTGCCCAAGTGCATGGTGCATGGTGCGGGCGGCACACTCCTGCAGCATCTCAAGGAACACGTCCTCCACACCGATCTTACTCGCGACGACCGGATCTTCTACTTCACTACGTGCGGGTGGATGATGTGGAACTGGCTCGTGAGCGCGCTTGCCGTCGGCGCGACCATCGTGCTGTACGACGGCAATCCCCTCGCCCCCGCCACGCGGGCCGGACGGGATCAGCACACGCCTGGTCCCGATCTCCTCTGGCAGATGGCCGAGGACGAACGACTCACCGTCTTCGGCACGAGCGCCAAGTACCTCGCGCTCGCCGAGAAGGAGGGAATCCGGCCCCGTACGTCGCGCGACCTCTCTGCGCTGAGGGCCGTGCTGTCCACGGGAAGTCCGCTGGCGCCGCCCTCCTTTGACTACGTCTACCGCGACATCAAGCGCGACCTGCAACTGGCATCGATCAGCGGCGGTACCGACATCATTTCCTGCTTTGCGCTAGGCAACCCTGCCGGACCGGTGTGGCGTGGCGAACTGCAGGTGCGCGGGCTCGGCATGAAGGTCGAGGTGTTCGGCGACGATGGTCGTCCGGTGCGCGGCGAACCCGGAGAGCTGGTCTGCACGATGCCGTTTCCCTCCATGCCGGTCGCGTTCTGGAACGATCCGGAAGGCGCGAAGTATCGTAGCGCCTACTTCGACACCTATCCCGGCGTCTGGCGTCACGGGGACTGGGCCGAGCTCACGGGACACGGGGGACTGATCATCACCGGGCGCAGTGACGCCACCCTCAATCCGGGCGGTGTCCGCATCGGGACGGCGGAGATTTATCGTCAGGTGGAGCAGCTCCCCGAGGTCATCGAGAGCCTGGTGATCGGGCAGGAGATCGGTGGTGACCGCGAACGGGATGTCCGCGTGGTGCTCTTCGTACGCCTCCGCCAGGGTGTGTCGCTCGACGACGCGTTACGAGACAGAATTCGCCGCCAGGTCCGCGCCAACACGAGCCCGCACCATGTGCCAAAGGTCATCGTGCAGGTGGCGGATATTCCGCGCACGATCTCGGGGAAGATCACCGAGCTCGCCGTGCGTGATGTGATCCACGGGCGCGTCGTGAAAAACACCGACGCGCTGGCTAATCCCCAGGCGCTGGAGCTGTACCGAAACATCCCGGAGCTGGCCAGCTGAGAGGTCAGGCGACGGCTCGATTCCTTCGT
>JBQTIW010000318.1:0-9430 GCA_052387735.1 Gemmatimonadaceae bacterium | reverse complement strand
GCCGAGGTGTTAGGCAGGCTGCTCGATCCGACGTCCCCGGCGCGCGCGCCGTTGCTCGAGGGTCTGGCCGACGTCCGAACGCGCATGGGGACGCCGGGCGCCGCCGTGCGCACGGCGGCCATCGCGGCCGGAATGCTGCGATGAGCGGCAGGCCACGTGACGATCGCCGCCCGAGGTGGCGCACCGTGGCGGCCTCGTGGCTGGGCACGGTCATCGTGCGCGCCCTTGGCGCCACCTGGCGCCTGCGCGTGGAAGGCGAGGACGTGCGGACCCGGGTCAGAGCGGGCGAAGCGGCGGTGCTGGCCCTGTGGCACGGCGAGCTGCTGCCGCTGGTGTGGTATCATCGCGATCAGGAGATCGCCGCGTTGATCTCCACGCACGCCGATGGGGAGGTCATCGCGCGCGTCGTGTCCTCGTTAGGTTTCCGCCCCATCCGCGGATCGAGCAGCCGCGGGGGAGCCCGCGCGCTGCTCGAGGCCGTGCGCGAGCTGCAGGGCGGGCGTGACGTTGCGTTCACCACCGACGGTCCTCGCGGTCCGCGCCACGTGAGCGCCCCGGGGGTCGGGGTCGCAGCCGCCAAGGCGGGCGTTCCGGTGATTCCCATGGGCGCTGTGGTGGATCGGGCATGGCGGCTGCGCTCGTGGGACCAGTTCGTGATTCCCAAGCCGTTTGCGCGCATTACCGTGCGCTACGCCCCGGCGCTGCGGGCGGCGGGATCGGGGACACACGAGGGGGAAGCGATCGTCCCCGCCATCGACGCCGCACTGCTGTCGGTCTGTCAGCCCGATGCCGCCTAACGTCTCGCTGGTCGAACGCGTGTGGACCGGGCAGGGAACCGGCCGCCTGCTGCGCGTGGTGCTCACGCCGGCGGAATGGCTGTATCGCCTGGCGGTGTCGCTTCGAAATGCGCTGTTCGACGCCCGCCTGCTCGCCGTTCAGGGGACGGCGATTCCGGCGATTTCCGTCGGTAACGTCACGGTCGGTGGAACGGGGAAGACTCCCTTCGCTTCCTTCGTGGCGTGGCGACTGCGTGATCTGGGGGCACACCCGGCGATCATTCTGCGCGGGTACGGCGGGGATGAACCGACGGTGCATGCGGCGCTCCTTCCCGACGTGCCGGTGGTCGTGAGTCGCGACCGGGTGGCGGGCGCTGCACGCGCAGCACAGCGCGGAAGCGATGTCGCGGTGTTCGACGATGCATTTCAGCATCGCGGTGCGCGACGAGTGGTGGACCTCGTCCTCGTCAGCGCAGACGTGCCGTGGGCGACGCGCTGTCTTCCCACCGGGCCGCTCCGCGAGCCCGTGAGCGGACTGAAGCGCGCGGACCTGGTCATCGTCACTCGCAAGGCGGCGCTCGTCGCTGCGGCCTTGGAGGTGGAGTCGCGCCTTCGGACCTTGGGCGTCACGGCGATTGCCCATGCGACGCTGCAGCCGGAGCAGCTCGTCGACGCCAACGACCCTGCAGCGGCACCGTTGTCGCTCTCCGAGCTGCGCGACCACGCTGTACTCGCTCTCGCCGGAATCGGCAATCCCTCCGCGTTCTTTGCGCAGCTGCAACCGAGCGGAGCCCGGGAGATACAGCAGGTCGCGTTCGCCGACCACCACGCCTACTCCGTAGCGGACGTGCAGGCATTGGTGACCCGTGGCGCGGCGGCCGACTTCATCGTCTGCACCCTGAAGGACGCCGTCAAACTCCGCGAGCTCTGGCCTCGATCTGGGCCGCGCTTGTGGTATGTTTCCCAGCGCATTGACCTCGTGGGCGGGGGCGACGTCTTTGATGCCGCGCTTCGCCGCCTGCTCGCCGTACGTAGAACTGGCTAACCTCTGATAACCGCCGGCACGTCCGGCCTCGAGCTTTCCTGCCCAATGCCGACCGATCTGCGACTCCCGACGAACGCCATCGTCAAGCCGGACAAGGATCGTTTCCTCAATGAAGAGAACCCGTTCGAAGCGATGATGTCACGCTTCGATCGCGCAGCTGAACTGCTCGACCTCGAGCCCGGCCTGTACAAAGTCCTCCGCAAGCCTGAGAAGCAGATCATCGTGGCGTGCCCCACGATGCTCGACAACGGTGAGATCGAGGTCTACACCGGCATCCGCGTGCTGTACAACACGTCGCGCGGCCCGGCCAAGGGGGGGATCCGCTTCGACATGCAGGTGAACCTGGACGAGGTGACAGCGCTCGCCGCCTGGATGACCTGGAAGTGTGCGGTGGTGAACGTCCCGTTCGGCGGCGCCAAGGGAGGAGTGGTCTGCGACCCCCTCAGGATGAGCGTGGGCGAACTGGAACGCCTGACGCGCCGGTACACGGCCGGTATCATTTCCACGTTAGGCCCGGACTCCGACGTGCCGGCCCCCGATGTGAATACCAACGAGCGCGTGATGGCCTGGTTGATGGACACGTATTCCATGCACGTGGGCCACACGGTCACCGCCGTGACGACGGGCAAGCCCGTGGAGATGGGTGGCTCGCTGGGCCGCCGCGAGGCAACCGGTCGGGGCTGCATGATCGTCACGAAGGAAGCGCTGGCTCACCTCGGCATGAGCGTGAAGGGGACGACGGTCGCGGTGCAGGGGTTTGGCAACGTCGGCAGCGTGTCGGCGTACCTCCTCGCCCGCGAGGGATGCAAGATCGCGGCAATCTCGGACCGCACCGGCGGCTGGTACAACGCCGCCGGCATCGACGTCGACGATGCGATCAACTACGTGAAGCAGCACAAATCCCTCGAAAGCTACGGCAAGGGCGACGCGATCACCAACGAGGAATTGCTGACGCTCGATGTCGATGTCCTGCTGCCGGCGGCGCTGGAGAACGTGATCACCACGAAGAACGCGGCGAAGATCCGTGCCAAGATCATCTGCGAGGGCGCCAACGGACCGACCAGCGCTGCTGCCGACGCGATTCTGGATGAGAAGGGCGTGTTCGTGATCCCGGATATTCTGGCCAACGCGGGCGGCGTGACCGTCTCCTACTTCGAATGGGTGCAGGATCGCGGTGGGTACTTCTGGGATGAAGACACGGTCAACGACCGGCTGCGCAACATCATGGTCAAGGGGTTCCGCGACGTGCTCGGGCTGTCCAAGCAACACAAGGTCAACATGCGCACCGCCGCGTACATGGTGTCGATCAGCCGAGTGGCCACGGTGCATCGACTTCGCGGAATCTACGCCTAGGAGGCGCTCGCGGTGCGCGGGACTCGTGTCTGTGCGCGAGCGGGTGGCAGGGCGTCAATGCCCCGTCACCCGTTTCGCTTCCGATGAAGTTCCTCGTGATCGCCGTTGGACGCCCGCGCGACAAGACCCTCGCCGCGGCGATCGCCGACTACGAGACACGCGCCGCTCGCTACTGGCCCCTCGAATTCATGGACGTCCGCGAAGAGAGCGGCCGGGAGGATCCGACCTTCGTCCGTGCTCGCGAAGGCGCCCGACTACTCGACCGGATCGGATCGGCAAGACTGGTGGTGTGTGACGCACGCGGCGACATCTTCGATTCACCGGGATTTGCGGAGTTCCTGCAGCGTGCCCGGGAAGCAGCACGGGACATGGCCTTCGTGATTGGTGGGGCGTTCGGAGTGGACACGCCGGTGGCCGGCGCCGCCGAGCGTCGATTGGCGCTTGCCCCGTGGACGCTGCCGCACGAGCTTGCCCGGCTGGTGCTGGCAGAGCAATTGTACCGGGCCGGGACCATTGTTAGGCGGGAGCCGTATCACAAATAGGCGGTACGCCGCAGTCGCTGGGCGGTACTGGCCAATCAGCAGGTGACGTCACGATGTGTTGGAAATGAGTCACAGCGTTCCCCGGGTCATCGCCGAGTCGCTGGGTGGTTCGCCGTTGGCGCGCGCGGCGATTGCGGGGCGGCTGCCCGAGTGGTATTCCCGGCGACCGTCATCGCCTGACGAGTGGCGCGACCGGGCGCAGGAGGTCCGTGATGGGGTGGGTTCCGACGCGAGCTGGTACACCCAACTGCACGCGTGCTTCGACGCGAGTGGTGCGGCCAAGGCTCGGCTCGATCGGGTGGCCCGTGCGGGGGGCGTCGTGGTGACGACGGGACAGCAACCGGGTCTGTTCGGCGGGCCGATCTACACGCTGAGCAAGGCCCTCTCGGCGCTGGAGCTCGCGGACGCGATCGAGACCGAGACCGGAATCCCGACCGCGCCGGTGTTCTGGGCGGCAACGGACGACGCTGACTTTGCCGAAGCGGCGTCGACATGGGTTCCGCTGGACGGCGGGGCCGTTTTGCTGACCCAGGACCAGGCGCCAACCGACGGTATCCCCGTCGCCGAAGTGCCGCTCGACGGGATCGAACATGCCCTGGAACAGCTGCTGCGGTCCGCAGGCTCGGCGGCGAACGTGGAAGTCCTCGATGCGGTTCGCGAAGCCTACGGGCGTGGAGCAACGATGGGAGGGGCATACCTCCGCTTGCTCCGCCGGATCCTTCACCCGTTAGGCATTGGGGTGATCGATGCGTCGCATCCGGCGTTGCTGGAGCGCGAGCGGGAGGTGCTCGTAGACGCCTTGCGGCGATCGGAAGACATTGCCCGAGAGCTCGGCGAGCGCGAACGAGCGCTCCGTGAACAAGGGTACGCGACACAGGTCTCGGCGGTGGACGGGCTGACGCTCGTGTTCGCCCGCGCCCAGGATCGCAAGGTGCGGGTGCCCGTGAGCGAAGCCCGCGCCGTTGCGGCGCGAGCCGCGGCTGAACGCCTCTCGCCTAACGTGCTCCTGCGACCCGTGGTCGAGCGGGCCGTGCTGCCCACGGTCGCGTACGTCGCTGGTCCGGGCGAGCTGGCATACTTCGCGCAGGTGAGCGCGGTCGCGACGGCGCTCGACCGTCCGCTACCGCTGGCGGTGCCGCGGTGGTCGTGCACGATCCTCGAGCCGCACGTGGAAACAACGCTCGCACGCCTTGGCGTCGCCTGGCGGGAGCTCGAGACGGCGCACGCGGTGGAACGACGACTCGCTGTGGCGTCGATGCCGCTGGAGGTCATGGCCTCGCTCGACCAGTTGCGCGCGTCGGCGCAGTCGCGCGGTGAAGCGTTCAAGGAAACGCTGGCGCGTTCCGGCGCGCTCATCGACCCGCGCATCGTCGATGGCACGGTGCGCGGAATGATGTGGCGCGTACAGCGATTGGAGCGCCGGGTCATCGCGGCCGCGAAGCGGCGTGAGCATGACGTGATGAAGGAAATTGGGACAGCCCGCGGATCACTCTATCCTGGTGGGAAGCGTCAGGAACGCGCGCTCACCTTCGTTCCATTCCTCGCGACGTACGGCGACGCGCTGGTCGAGCGGATGCGGGCGTCGGCACATCGGCACGCCGATGCACTGGTGCGCGGTCAGGACTTCCCCGTGGATCCGTGACGGCTCCCGAGAGCGAAGCGCCGGTGGTGACGGGCGATCGGGCGTCGCTTGCGGTCGCCGCCGGGATCCTCGCCAGCCGGCTCTTTGGTCTCGTCCGGCAACGGGTTTTCTCGCATTTCCTGGGCGTAGGGCCGGAGGCCGACGCGTTCAACGCGGCCTTCCGCATTCCCAACCTGCTGCAGAATCTGTTTGGAGAGGGGGCGCTGTCGGCGTCGTTCATTCCCGTATACGCGAAGCTGCGGACGCAAGGCGACGACGATGCCCGACAGCGGCTGGCCGGGGCCGTGCTGGGGCTCCTGGGTCTTGGTGCTGCGCTCGTCTCGTTGTTTGGTGCGCTGGGCGCGCCGTGGCTCGTGGATCTCGTCGCACCGGGCTTCGTCGGCGCCAAACGCGACCTCACCGTACACCTGGTACGCATCCTGTTTCCCGGCGCCGGATTGCTCGTGCTGTCCGCCTGGTGCCTGGGCGTGCTGAACTCTCACGGCAAGTTCCTCCTGTCCTACGCCTCGCCCGTGATCTGGAACGTGGCGATGATCGGCGCGCTCCTGTTCTATGGCAGCGGCACGCCGCTTCCGCAGCTGGTGGTGCTGATCGCCTGGGCGAGTCTGACCGGGAGCGCGCTGCAGGTGCTCGTGCAGTGGCCCGCGGTTCACGCGGTGCTGGGGGCGTGGCGCATCTCGTTAGGCAGCGGGGTCGCATCGGCGCAGACGGTCTTGCGCAATTTCGTCCCGGCCTTCATCGGCCGGGGCGTGACCCAGCTATCGGCGTTTCTCGACACGTGGATCGCCTCGCGCCTGATCGATGGCTCCGTGACGATCCTCAGCAATGCGCAGGTGCTCTACATGTTGCCGATCAGTCTGTTCGGCATGTCGAGTGCCGCGGCACAGTTGCCGGCCATGGCCGGTGAAGCCGGGCTCGACGAGGCGGGCCGTTCCAGACTCCGGTTGCGTCTCGAGGCGTCCCTCAACCGCGTCGTCTTCTTCGTGCTGCCAAGCGCCATGGCACTGATCGCGCTCGGCAACGTGGTGGGCGGCGCCGTCTTCCGCAGCGGGCGGTTTGGTGCAACAGAGACAACATGGCTGTGGGGAACTCTCGCCGCGTCGGGAGTTGGACTGCTCGCTGCCACGACCGGGCGGCTCTACGCCACGACGCTCTATGCCCTGCAGGACACGCGAACGCCCCAGCGGTTCGCCATCGCGCGCGTGATCGTCAGCGCCATCCTCGGCCTAACGGGTGCCTTGTGGGCCGGCCGGGCGCTCGGCCTTGATCCGCGATGGAATGTCGCGCTCCTGGCGTTGGGGTCGGCGATCGCGGCCTGGGTCGAGTGGGCCCTGCTGCGGCACAGCGTGCGAGCACGGATTGGAACCACGCGACTGCGCGCCGGATTGTGGTGGAGGCTCGCTGTCTCGACGACGGCGGCCGCCGCGGTCGCGCTTGGCGCGCAGCGCGCAATGGGGAGTGTCTCCTCCCTGGTGGCGATGTTGCTGGTCATCTCGCTCTTTGGCGCCACGTACCTGGTCGTCGCACTCAGCCTGGGCGTCGCCGAAGCACGGGCGATTGCGGGCGTTGTGGGGAACCGGTGGCGATAGCGCGCACGCGGCCGCGGAGGAGCCGCCCTTACCCCGCACGCTAGCTTTCCACAGATGTACGACGTCCCAGAACCGGTCGCTTCCAAGCTGCCACATCTTCCGGACTCCCCAGGCGTGTACCTGTGGAAGGACCGGGAAGGCACGGTGCTGTACGTCGGCAAGGCCAAGCGGCTCCGGTCGCGCGTTCGGAGCTACTTCGGTTCGGATCACGTGGGCAGCGTCAAGACGCAGGCGATGCTGCGGCTCATCGCCGAGCTGGACAGCATCGTCGTGCCCACCGAGGCACATGCGCTGATCCTCGAGGCGAACCTCCTCAAGGAGTACCGGCCACGCTTCAACATCTCGCTACGGGACGACAAGTCGTATCCGTACGTGAAAGTGACGCTCGGCGAACCGTTTCCGCGCGTGATCGTCACGCGGCGACTGATCGACGATGGCTCGCGATATTTCGGGCCGTACACCGATGTCGGCGCGATGAGGCGCGCCCTCAACGTGGTGAAGCGGATCTTCACCGTCCGCTCGTGCAACTACGACTTGCCAGGTGACGCGCCGGAGCGGCCGTGCCTGGACTATCACATCGGGAAGTGCAAGGCGCCCTGCGTCCTCCTGCAGGCCGAGGCCGAGTATCGCGCGATGATCGACGAAGTGGTCCTCTTCCTCGACGGGCGCGCTGACGAGGTCACGCAACGCGTGCGCCAACGCATGATCGAGGCGTCGGAGCAGCTCAACTTCGAGCGTGCCGCCGAGTTGCGGGACGCGTTGCGGCATCTCGAACGAATGGAAGAGCCGACCGTTGTGGTGCAGGTGGAGGGTGGTGACCGCGACGTGGTCGGCTATGCGCGAGATGGGGAGGACGCGAGCGTCGTGGTGATGCGCATTCGCGGAGGTAAACTCCTGGCCCGCGATCAGCGCTTCCTCGAGAACATCGAAGGTGAGGATGATGGCACGGTGCTGGCGGCCTACCTCAACGGCGCGTACCGCCAGTCACAGGAACGATCGAGCGAGCTGCTGGTCCCGTTCGACTTCGAGGATCGCGACGCCCTCGCCGAGTCGTTAGGCAGCGTCCGGATTCTGGTGCCGCAGCGGGGCCCGAAGCGCGAGCTGGTCGACCTTGCTCAGCAGAACGCGCGTCACCTCCTGGAGGAGTTCAAGCTCGCCTCTTTCGAGGCAGAGGAACGGGCCTCGAGCCCCGTTTACGAGCTGCAACGCGAGCTCGGGCTGCAACGACTCCCCCGTTCCATGGTTTGCTTCGACATCTCCACGGCCCAGGGAACGGACACCGTTGGCGCGTGTGTCTGGTTCGAGAACGGGCGTCCCCGGCGAGCGGAATACCGGAAGTTCAAGGTCCAGACCGTGGAGGGTACCGACGACTTCGCATCGATGCGCGAAGTGGTGGGGCGGTTCTTCCGGCGCCGCATCGACGAAAAGAAGCCACTGCCGGACCTGGTGGTCATCGATGGCGGCAAGGGGCAACTCAACGCCGCCGCGGGGGTGCTTGCAGAGCACGGTCTGCACGAGCTGCCGTTGATCAGTCTCGCCAAGCGCGAGGAAGAAGTCTTCATCGTGGGCCGGAGCGAGTCGGTGCGTTTGTCGCGGCGATCGCCGGCACTGCGCACGCTGCAGCAGGCGCGGGATGAGGCGCATCGGTTTGCCATCACATACAATCGCGCGCGGCGGGCGATGCGGACGCTGACTTCGGAGTTGCTTCAGATTCCGGGTGTCGGGCCGACGAAGCGCCGCTCGCTACTGCACCGGTTCGGCTCCCTGCAAGGTGTCAAGGACGCAACGGTGGAGGATATCGCGGCACTGCCGGGCTTCTCCAGGACCACCGCGTTGAAGGTTCTGCGCGCGCTCGGCGTCGAGGTACCAGAGCCGCTGGCCGCCCTCTCGCCCTCGCCCACCATCGAAGCGGCGCCTGTCCGAGTCGACCCGGCCGACACCTCGACGATGCCGGTGGACGATCCGTCGAGCGCCTAACGAGCGCAGGTTGTGGCCTTCGCGCCAACCTGCTATCCTCGGGTGCCGCCCGTTCGCCCGTTCGCCCGTTCGCCCGTTCGCCCGTTCGCCCGTTCGCCCGTTCGCCCGTTCGCCCGTTCGCCCGTTCGCCCGCCCGTCCGCCCCGTTCGCCTCATGCCCTCCTGGTCCCTTGTCTGCTCCGGTTGTGGTGCGCGCGAAACGCAGCACGCGCCGGTTGGTCTCTGTCCGTCGTGCCATCAGCCGTATCTCGCCGAGTACTCCGGGCCGGCGCCCCGACGGCAGGATCTCCTCCCCCGATGGGATATGTGGCGCTATGCTCCCGCACTCCCCCTCGAGGCAGGCGAAGTTCCTGTTTCGTTAGGTGAGGGATGCACCCCCCTCACCGAGCTGCCCCGGGTCGCGGAGGAGATCGGCGTACGGCGTCTCTGGATAAAGGACGAGGGCGTGAATCCCACCGCGTCGTTCAAGGCGCGTGGACTCGCGGCGGCCGTCACACGCGCCAGGGC
>JBQTIW010000317.1:0-2186 GCA_052387735.1 Gemmatimonadaceae bacterium | reverse complement strand
GAGGCCGGCGGCGAGGTTCACGGCTGTGGTGGTCTTGCCGACGCCGCCCTTCTGATTCGCGATTGCGACCGTCCTGGACATGAGTCTCCCTGATGAGAATCGCGGCGGGGCTGCCCGGTGGCGCGAGGTGGATTTCGAGGCGCTAGTCTAGTGTAGGTCGGGATCGAGACGCCAACGGATTCTATGTTTCACGTGAAACGTGATCTTATGACAGTGCAAATACGTTAGTTGTAAGCACATTTCCGCGAAACCGATTCGGAGGGGGTTGAGCCGTGTTCGCAGCCGCTGAATGGCGCTGAAACACTGTTTCGCTGGAATGCGCTTATAATCTGTTTATCAACAGCACAATACAAATACGTTTCACGTGAAACATGGCGGGCGGCCCTCGCACCGCTCAGACCAGTCCGTGGAGCAGGCGCCCCCCAAAGAGCCCCCTTCCTTCGTCAGCCGTACGTCCCACCACCGCAAGCTCACGGCGGAACTGCTCCAGGTCGACACCCCCTCCAGCGAAATAGACCCAGCGAGCTCTCGGGAGACACCGGGGAGCGATCTCGTCGATCAGCCGCGGCGTGTCCGCCACGGCGCGGACGAATACGGCGTCGTAGACAGGCTCGCCTTTCCTGGCGTGCTCCTCGAGACGCTCGCATGCGACTTTCACGTTTCGTAGCCCCATCGCCCGAACGGTTCGCTCGAGGAATGCGCCTTTCTTCTCCCTGGACTCCAGCAGCACGACTCTCGTCGAAGGCCAGACAATCGCGAGGGGGACCCCGGGGAGCCCGCCGCCCGAACCAATGTCGAGGGCGCACTCAGGAGGTTGGTCAAATAGCGAGAGCGGATTGAGCGCGTCGAGGATGTGTCTCGTGTAGAGGGTCGTGCGATCCCCCTTCGAGATCAGCGCGAGTGTAGGGATCCGCTCGTAGAGGAGAAGCGCGAACCGGTCGAGCTGCTCGAGGGCCAGCGACGAAGGGGCGCGGTCACCCGCGGCGGGAAGGCTCTCCAGAAAAGCGCTCCGGTCGGCCGTCAGATCCGTGGGAATCACCGTGGACGCTGCGGGGTTCGGTGGCCGGCCGCTCGGCGCCGTTCCACGTGACACGTCGCCGCGCCTCTTCTCCGTCATTCGAACCCTTTCGCCGCTCTCGTTCAGCGTAGATGACCAAGACTGAAACGTCGGCTGGGGACACGCCGGCGATGCGCGACGCCTGGGCAACCGTTCGCGGGCGCAGTCGGCGCAATTTCTCTCTGGCTTCGCGCGCCAGCTCCGAAAGCGGTTCCTGGAATAGGCTGTCGGGAAGCAACATCGACTCGTGGCGCGCGGCGCGTTCCACGTGGCGGCGTTCGCGCTCGATGTAGCCGCGGTACCGCGCTTCGATCAGCGCCGACTCTACCGCCTCCGTCTCCAGGTCGGCAAGGACGGCGAGCGAGGCCGCGTGCTCCATCCTGATGCTCTCGTCCCGAAGCGCTCCACCCAGCGTGATCGGTGCCACGCGCTCCGGGTCCCCGAGTCGGTGGCCCTCGATTCGGACACGTGCCACATCACGGTCTCGTCCGCGTCGCTCGAGCTGGCGCAACTCCTCGGGCGTCAGCGTACCGAGCCGACGGGCATGCGGCAGCAACCGCTCGTCCGCGTTGTCCTGGCGGAGGAGAAGCCGGTACTCGGCGCTCGAGGTGAACATGCGATACGGCTCCTCCGTCCCCTTGACGACTAGATCGTCAATCAACACAGCCATATAGCTGGTTTCTCGACCCGGGAGCCAGGGGTCGCGCCCCAGCAGTGCCATCGAAGCGTTGACCCCCGCCCAGAGCCCCTGCGCCGCGGCCTCCTCGTAGCCCGACGTTCCATTGATCTGCCCCGCTAGGTAGAGCCCGCGCACCAGGCGCGATTCCAAGGTGTGATGGAGCTGAGTCGGGGGGGCGAAGTCGTACTCGACCGCGTACCCGGGGCGAAGGAGTCGTGCCGATTCCAGGCCGGGGATCGTGGCGAGCATCTCGAGCTGAATCTCTTCGGGAAGGCTGGTGGAGAGCCCATTCACGTAGTACTCGACCGCGTCGCGCCCTTCCGGCTCGAGAAAGATCTGATGGGACGTTCGCTCCGAGAAACGAACCACCTTGTCCTCGACCGAAGGGCAGTAGCGTGGCCCGATGCCGCGGATCTTTCCCGTGTAGAGCGGCGAGCGATGCAGATTCTC
>JBQTIW010000316.1:0-15180 GCA_052387735.1 Gemmatimonadaceae bacterium | reverse complement strand
CGCGCGCATGTGACGCGCGGATGCGCTGAATCTGCCCGACATCGCGGCACGCGACACGTCGGGCTTTTTGATCAACACGCTGTCGCTGTTTGGTCGAAGGCGCCACCTCCCGTTCCGCGGTGAGATGGATCAGGAATGCCTTGACCTCTGCAGCGCCCAGTGCCGCGGGGTGCCGCATGCCATGAAACCGCACGAATCGACGCGTCCAGGGCGTGTACGCCTCCTCGGTCCTCGGCGAGAAGTGCCGCAGGCGCAGATTGGCCCGCATCGATGGCAAGCGTTTCGGTTTAGGCCGCATCGGGCCAACCTGCGGGCCACGCGCCTCCGGGCCGCAACCACGGCATTGCAGACCAGCTCATTCCATTGCGTTCTCTATGGCAGCGCGGATGAGGAGGACGGTTCGCAACGTTCAGGAGGTTTCGCCAAGCAGCACGTCGACTCCGTCGGTCGAGGTGCACGTGCACACCTGGGATACGCTCGTGCTACTCAGACATCTCTTGGAGCAAGGGCTCTCGAAGTCGGCCTTCGCGCGACAGACTGGGGTGAGCCGAGGGCTGATCTATCACCTGTTGCGCACCGGCCAGTTGGAGCGCGATCTCGCGGTGCCGCGCCTCCCGCGCTCGCGTCGCCCGGTCCCGCCCCCAGCGTAGCTCAGTGTGCTCGTGGCAAAGGGGCGTTCCTGTGATCTTCACTTCGACGAACGCAATGAGGAATGGCGATCCGGGGTCATGAACTGCGAACAATTCCTCGCCGACTCCAGTCACCTGAACGTTGAGCTCCGCGTGGAGCTCCCGACGCGCCGCGTCGAAGTCAGTCTCGATTGGTTCACCCTTCCCGCCAGGAAACTCCCAGCGTCCGCAGTGACGCGTGTGCGGTGGCCGACGGCAGACCAGATACTCCCCGCCAATGCGCACTCCCGCAGCGAGAACGCGGATCGTCGGTTCGCCGGGCTCAAGGTGTTGGCCTCGAGGGTGCATGCACGTCACGTTGCGTCGCGCGAGAGGTGACTGGCACCAGCGAAACCAGGATAGGTGGCGCCGCGACGAACGAAGCGCCGGCGATCAGTCGGCACACGCGTACTTCCCCGGTGTCGCTCCGAACGCCTTCTTGAACGCCGAGATGAATGCGCTCGTGCTCGCGTATCCGGCGTCAAGCGCAACCCTCGTCACCGATTCACCCCCTGCCAGGAGGTGCACGCCGTGGAGCAGCCGCAACCGCCGCCTCCACTCGCCCACCGTCATCTTCGTCTGCACCAGAAAGAGCCGCTCCATCGTCCGCCGACTCGCACCCGCACGCTGCGACAGCGTCGCAATCGACCCCGATCCGTTCGGCTGCTCCTGGAGCACGGCAGCCAGCCTTAGCGCTCGCGGATCGCGTGGCATCGGCAGCTGTAGCGGAACATCGGAGACGCTCACCAACTGATCGAGCAGCACGGCAATCAGATGCGCATCGCGTGGCTTGCGACGATCGAGCGCGCCGATGCGACTCACGTGCAGAATCAGCTGACACAACAACGTCGAGATGTTGACGATGCAGCACTCGCGGGGTAGGGCCTTCGCGAGCTTCGGCGCGAGGTACAGCGTCCGCACCGACACCGGCGGGAACAGCTCTTCGGAGTGCGTAATCCCCGCGGGCAACCACACCGCGCGATGCGGCGGCACGAGCCAGCTCGCCGCCTCGGTGTGCAGCCGCATCACGCCCGCCGACGCGTACGTGAGCTGATCCCACTCGTGCTCGTGGGTCGACGTCCGGTGATGGTGCAGACACGTCACCGGGAATGTGCGCACCCACACGGAGCCGTCCGGTCGCTCTTGACGCATGCGCGACAAAGATTGTCAAAGTACCGACAGCCCGCCACGCCGGCGTCCGGTAGATTCGGCCCCATGCCAAACCTCGCCCACTTCGCTATCAACGCCGCCGACGTCCCCCGCGCGCGGCGGTTCTACGAACAGGTGTTCGGCTGGACCTTCACCGCCTGGGGCCCGCCGGGCTTCTATCAGATCACGACGAACGGTCCCGGCGAGCCGCCCGGCACGCGGGGATCCCTCCAGGGTCGCCGCGAGCTCGTGCCGGGACAGCAGACGATCGGCTTCGAGTGCACGGTGAGTGTGCCGTCCATCGACGACACCGAGCGCGCGGTGCTGGCGAACGGCGGCAAGGTGATCATGGAGAAGTCGATCATCGTCGGCGTGGGCACGCTGATGTTCTTCCAGGACACGGAAGGCAATGTCATGGGCGCAATGCAGTACGATGCGCGCGCGGAGTGAGTGGGGACCGCTGCTACTATGTGAAAGGGACGCACCGGGGCGGACGAAACCGCGCGAGGTCGATGTGATCGCGAAGACGCCACGGTCCCAGCTCGAAGGATTCATCGCGAAGTACTCACCCGCGGTCGCGAGGGAGGGGCGGGCCGCGTTGACCAGAATGCGGAAGCTCGGTCGAAATGGTCTACGACAACTACAACTGCGACGTTAGGCGCTGACGCGGTGCGCGTCGTCGATGGAGCAACCGGATCGGTGCGCTTGAGCGCTGGTGGCTTCGTCACCCCAGTGCGCCTGCACATCACACCAGGACGCACAGCTCGACCTACCGCGGGTCGCTCACATGTGCTTGTGCGGGCGATCCAGCGCTTGAGTGAGCTCCAGGTCGAAGCGTGCCCTCATTCCCGGTGTCAACGCCAGCCCGCGGTACTGATCCGCGATGGCGCTCCAGCCCTCGACCAGCTTCTTCCGGAGCGTGTCGAACCTCTTCGTATCCCCGTCACGTTCGGCAGCGCGCAGTTGGGGCACGAGCTCACGCATGGCGGTGCGCAACTCCTGAAGCCTGCTCAGCCCTTCGGGGGTGAGGTTCTTCCGTCGCAGATCGCGCTCGATGCGGTGCGCGATGAAGAGCTTCGCGCCGTACGTTTCGCCCAACGCCACGCCGAACAGCCGGTCGTCGCGGGACGGGGACGCGGGCGACTCGAGCCCCGTCGCGATGTAGGGCAGCGCGGGATTGTCGTGTGCGTACGGGCCGTCGGGATTGGGTACGATCCACGTATGAATCATGGCGATCTTGTTCCGCGCCGGCGTTCCGCCGCGCTGTTCGCAATCTTCGGGTCCGTCAGCCAGCACGTTCCCTTCGTCGGGCACCGCACGACAGAACATGTGCCCGTGCCACTCGGCCGCTGCCCCCGCGAGCGAATCGGGAAGGGCTTCAGCAGGGGCAATCCGGCGCGTGTACGCGACGCCGATCGGAATGAGCGAGTCGCCCACCGCGAGGTACATGAGGAAGTTCGGCTGACTCAACTCGACCGGCGGATTCATCGCGAAACGCGGGCCAAGGATCCAATGCTGTCCCTGGAACGGCGAGAGATCCTTGACGCCGCCTCCGAACCCGATGGCGTTCCAGCCAGCCTGACGCAGTGCGGTCGTGTCGCGCAGCGTGCCCATGGCCTTCCTGGCAGCTGCGACGATCGAGTCGGCGCGCGGATCGTGGTGGTGCTGCGCGACGGCCGTGGATGTCACGGCGAAGCAGAGCGTAGCGGATACCCGGACACGGATCGGATTGCGCATTCTCTACACTACGGGTTGCAAGCGCCAAGGGCCATGCGCGCACAGGTGTCAGCCTCTCAGAGGAGAGCTCATGCAGGGGCTACGTGCCTTCTTCACGCTCTGGGACATCGCCCAGCACGCACCTAACTACCGGCTGACTCCGGGACAAGCCTCTCCACTCCGCCACGGACGGCGACGCCCCGTCAGCGCGGGTTGCGGAGCCTGATCCCGTGCGGGTCGGCGCGCTCGATCCCGCCGGCATCGCGGTTGCTGATCGGGACCACGGCTTTCAGCAACCCGCGCGCGCCGCCCTGCTGCACTTGCACCACGCCGATCCCCGGTGTGCTTCCCGTGGACACGTGCGGGTCGCCGCTGAGCGGGATCGGGCCGCGTAGCGAGACGAAGATCCGGTTCCCGGACGGATGGACATCGGCGAGGTCGGGCGTCGGGTCCGTGCTCGGGCCGCCCAGCAAACTCACCGTCCCGGCGTGCGCGCCGGAAGCGCCGTCGAAGACCTCCGCCACGTTCGCGCCGCGGTCGAAGATCCACACGTTGCCCCGCGCGAGCGTGGTGCCGTGGCCGTCACGCGGCGCGACATCGTCGGAGAACGCCAGCAGCCGCACGGGCGTGTTCGGCGGGTTTGACGCGGAGTAGCCCGTGACCGGGAAGCGGTAGACGTCGAACTCGTGCAGGTTGTTCGCAGTCCCGCCGCCCGAGTTGAGCCACATGTAGCCACCGGTCTCGGTGCCGCCGCACCCGTTGGGATGCACCGTGGCGGCGTCGTACTCTCCGATGATCGCCATCGGTGTCACGTCCGGATTGACGACGAGGAGCCCACCACCCCGCAGCGTGATCCAGCTGGTATTGCCGCTGCCGACACGCGGGCAGATCGGCGCATTGTCCGGACGCAGGACGGGATCCTGACAGGGGAAGCCGTTCGGCGTTGTGCAGGTTGCGAGATCGATCGTCGCTGCCGTCGCGTGCACGTAGCTGTTCGTCGTGTAGTCCGTGTCGATGCGCTCCAGCAGCTTCCCGTTCTGGTTCGCGACGAGGATATGCCGGTCGTCGGGCGTGAGAAAAGCCGCGTGCGCCTGGATCGCCCCGCCCACGCCCGCGGACATGCGGATGCACGCCTGCGGCGCGCGCGTGGCGCCGTCGAAGATCACTACGTGCCCGCTCACCACGAACGACAGCACGCCATGCGTGTTCGTGGAGTTGAAGAACAGCATGTGCGGCCGGACCGGGTTCACGCCGGTCTGGGCCAGGCAAAGCGCCGCAGTGGCGCCGGCAAGGTTGATCGTCGCGATGGGCTTCGCCTTCGCCGCGGACTCGCCCATGAGGTCGGAGACAGCGAAGACGTGAATCGCTCCACCGTACGTGAGCCCATTGGTGTTCGACTGGTCGACGAGCCATACCTCGGGCTTTGCACTACTCCCGACGGCCAGCTGCGCCCCCGCTTCGATGGGTGTCGGCGCCGGCGACTCGGCCGCGCAGGCGCCGAGCGCGAGCAAACAAAAGGCGACGAGCCCGATGCGCTTTACCATGGGTCCTCCCTGAGAAGGAGTCTGCCAACGCGTCCGGGTCGTGGACCAAGCCGGGCGCGTCCGGCGGGGCGGTGAGGGATGCCAAGATGAGACTGGACCGGGGGAATAGCAACACCTCGTGGACGATTCCCATCTCGACGCGCGTGCCAATGCGCGGCGGACGGGATCGCTACACGCGAGTGACATCTCCCGCGCTCACTGACGTGGAGCGTGCCGTTGAGGGTCTGCTATGCATCGCCTGCCGATGCCCGTGGCTCTGTTGCACTCCGCGTTAGGCTGGCGAAACCTGGACTGACGACATCGCGGTGGGTATGATGTGGCACCAGAACCTCTGCCCCTCGTCCTTGAGATACTGCCCGTGAACCCGTAGTCTTGCCTTCGATTCGTCAGGTCGAGCACCAGGTGCGCTCGCGCCACACAGGCCTCGTCCAAACAAGACTCATGGCTCACGAACGATTGCGCTTCGGAATGGTCGGCGGCGGACCGGGGGCCTTCATCGGCGCAGTGCACAACCGCGCCGCCACGCTCGATGGCCTGGCCACCCTCGTCGGCGGCGCTTTCTCAGCGGTTCCCGAAGAGTCGCGGATGCAAGGTGCAGCCTACGGACTCGACCCCGACCGCGTGTACGACTCCTTCGACGAGATGGCGAGCCGCGAAGCCGCTCTCCCAGCCAGCGAACGCATTCACTTCGTCTCCGTCGTCACACCCAACCACCTGCACTTTCCTGTCGCCAAGGCCTTCATCGAGCGCGGATTCCATGTGGTCTGCGAGAAGCCACTGACGATCACACTCGAGGATGCAGAGGAGTTGTGCCGGCTGGTGAAGAAGCACGACGTCGTCTTCGCCCTGACGCATCCCTACACGGCGTACCCGATGGTGAAGCAGGCCAGGGCGCTCGTGGGCGACGGCGGGCTCGGGACGGTGCGCAAGATCATCGTCGAATATTCGCAGGGCTGGCTCGCCACACGCCTCGAAGAAACGGGAAACAGGCAGGCGGCCTGGCGCACGGACCCCAAACTCGCCGGAGCGGGTGCGATCGGCGACATCGGAACCCACGCCGAGCATCTGGCGCGCTACATCACCGGGCTGGAGATGGAGCGCCTGTTCGCGGAGGTGAGCAGCGTCGTCCCGGGGCGCCGTATCGACGACGACGCCAACATGCTGCTGCAGTACGAGGGTGGTGCGAAGGGCATCCTCTTCTGCTCGCAGATTTCCGTTGGCGAGGAGAACCGCCTCGCCATCCGGGTCTACGGCACCGACGCGTCGCTCGAATGGCATCAGCAGGATCCGAACTTCCTCGTGGTGCGTCACGCCGCCGGGCCGACCGAGGTCTACAAGCCCGGCCACGCGCACCTCGTCCCTGCGGCAAAACGAGGTACACGAATGCCCGCCGGACATCCCGAAGGACTGCTCGAGGCGTTCGCGAACATTTATTCCAACGCGATGCGCGTGATGGCCGCGCGCCTCACGAGCAATACGCCCGATCCGCTCGACCTCGACTTCCCCACGGTGCGTGACGGTGCGACGGGCGTGCACTTCATCCAGGCGGCGCTCCGGAGCGGACGCGAGGGCGGTTGGGTTGACGCGTCCTACAACGCGCCGGGCCGCTGACCGGCGTGCGCCGCCGTCACACCTGGATCATTTTCGGGCGAACGCGGCATCGAAGGCGCCGCTGGCGGGATCGAAATCCACCGAGCGCACGAACGCGCACGCCTCCCGCGCGCCGCGTTCGCGATCCATGCCGATGTCCTCCCACTCGACCGACAGCGGCCCTGCATAACGAGCCGAGTTGAGCCGCCGGATGACGTCCTCGAAGTCGATGCGTCCGCGGCCGAGAGACCGGAACTCCCAAAAGCGGTCAGCGTGGCCGAACGCCAGGTGTCCCCCGAACACACCAGAAGGCCGCGGCGTCGCCGACCACCAGACGTCCTTCATGTGGACGTGATAGATGCGGTCGGCGAAGCGGTCGATGAACGCGAGATAGTCCACACCCTGATAGCCGAAGTGGCTGGGATCGAAGTTGAAGCCGAAGGTCGCCCGATGGCCGATTGCCTCGAGTGCGCGCGCAGCGGACGAGATGTCGAAGGCGATCTCTGTTGGATGTACCTCGAGGGCGAAGCGCACGCCGACCTCGTCGAACACGTCGAGAATCGGGTTCCAGCGTTTCGCGAAGTCGTCGAATCCCGCATCGATCCACGAATCGGGCACCGGTGGGAAGCTGTAGAGCAGAGGCCAGATCGACGACCCGGTGAATCCGGCCACCACCTTCACGCCCAGTCTGGCCGCGGCGCGTGCCGTGTCCTGCATCTCCTTCGCGGCACGGGCTCGCACGCCGTCTGGGTTGCCGTCGCCCCAGACATGTGCGGGGAGGATCGCCTTGTGTCGCTCGTCCACCGCGTCGCAGACCGCCTGACCGACGAGGTGGTTGCTGATTGCAAAGACGCCGAGCCCATGCCTCGCGAGCAGGTCCCGTCGCCCCTGGCAATACTGGTCGTCGGACAGCGCGCGGCCAACGTCGAAGTGATCGCCCCAGCAGGCGAGCTCGAGTCCATCGAAGCCCCACGCGCGGGCCTTCTCTGCCAGCGTCTCGAGGGGGAGGTCGGCCCACTGTCCGGTGAAGAGCGTGACGGCTCGGGTCATCAGTCAGGGTCTCTGTTCGAGGGTAGGCAGACTGGAGTTTCGCGCGGCGTCTGATCCTACTTCGCTGTGCCGGTCGAACAAGAGTGGGAGCGGCCCGATTGAGCTCCTTCTTTCCCTCGCAGCTCGCTCGCATGTTGTTGCCACGCGGGAGCTGGCCTGGGCGTGGGGGGCTAACGGCCCCTCTCACGCACGAGCGTTCGCACGGACAGAGCCGAGCTTGACAACCATCGGTCTGCTGCCACGTCTGCGTGGAGGGGCTTGCGTGGGCGGGCCTACTCTCCGCGGGAAGCGGGTGCCGCCCTACGGCACCCGCGGCCGGCCCGCCCCGCACCGGCTCGAGTTTAACGTTTGGCATACGTCCTCAGGTGAACTAAGAATGCGCGATGGCGTCTGACGACTGGTCCGCGGAGGAGAACGCTGCTATTGTCGGCGACTACCTGGTGATGCTCGAGTACGAGCTCCGAGGGGAGCCATACAACAAGCGGGAGCACAATCGTGGACTCCAAACCCTGTTGCGAGGGCGATCGCCGGGTGCGATTGAGTTCAAGCACGCCAACATCAGCGCAGTAATGATCGAGCTGGGCTTCCCCTACATTGACGGGTACAAGCCACGAGCCAACTACCAGGACGACCTTCGCGACGAGGTGACGACTCAGGTGGCGGCCGCGAGAACGGTCGAGGAGGCGGCGCAGAGAGTCGTCGAGGCACCGGCAATTAGCGCGTCTCCTCCTGCGTCACTCGCGGAAGTCTTTGTGCCTCCTCCCGTGCGTGAGCGGGTGCGAGCTCGCGCCTATGAGCGCCCCGCGCCGCACGCGCGACGCGGTGTGGATTATCTGGCCATGGAAGCGCGGAACCGATCGCTTGGAGCCGCGGGCGAGGCGTTTGCCCTTGAGGTCGAACACCGCAGACTGTGGGAGGCCGGACGGCGCGACTTGGCGGAGCGCATTGAGCATGTCTCCCAGACGCGGGGAGACGGTCTCGGGTATGATATTCACTCGTACGAGAGCGATGGGCGTGACCGCCTCGTGGAGGTGAAGACCACGGCATTTGGCGCGCTGACCCCCTTCTTTGCGAGCCTGAGGGAGGTCGCCGTCTCGGAAGCGCGGCGCACCGAGTTTAGTCTGTATCGGCTGTTTCTGTTTCGTGAGGCCCCGAAGGTGTTCGTCCTCCCGGGGTCGCTGCGGGACACTTGCCGTCTTGATGTGGCTCAGTATCGGGCATCGCCCATGTGAGGTCTCGCATGGGGCGTCATCCGTCAAGTCCGAAAGAGGATGGTGATTCGTGCGCACGATTGATAACACGGCATCCCGCCGATGTCCGGGCCTTCCCTGCATTCCTCCTCTCGACTGGCCGCCTCCTGGCGAACATTCCAGACGAGACCGCGCGCGAACAACCTCCTCCCCGTGTCGACCAAGCCGAGCAGCTGGGCTTTGTGAATCCGCACAAGAGCGAGCGTGTAGCGAGGGGGGAGCGGACCGCACCGGTCCGCAATTGCAGGCATCCCGTGTGTCGCACGGAGTCGGACCGTCATGAGTGAATCGAGAAGGCACTTTGAAGAGTTCCAGCCTCACTCAAAGCACAAGCATCTTATCCTGCAGCACTACTTCTTGGCCTGGGGGCACAAGCTCGGTCTGCGAGCTGGTGGCGGTGACACGATACTGTATGTCGACGCGTGTGCGGGTCGTGGCGCCGACGACATCGGAAACCACGGTTCCCCGCTCATCGCCGCCGCGGCCGCAGCTGCTGCTCAAGGAAACGTTGCGAGCCGCCGGGGCCAACCATTTAGGATTCACGTCGTCGCGATTGAATCCAAGCGGAAGTACGTCGGGGCACTCGCTGAGCTCCTGGCGCCGTACGGAGACGGTGTGCGCGTTCTTAGGGGTGCACTCAGTGATCACCTCTCAGCGCTTGAGAACGAATTTCCCAATACCCCGGCGCTCTACTTCATCGACCCTTTCGGACTCGAACCGCTCGATGCCGCTGTCCTTAGGAGGGCCCTGAGGGGTGTGAGGCACGAAGCGCTCTTGCTGTTCGCAGATCAAGCAGCGCTCAGGCATTTCGGGGCAATGAGCGCGGACGAAACTCGCGTGGAGCGACGACACCGGGAGGCAACCGCACCCTTGCCGTTGTTTCCTGAACTTCCGCCCGCAAATGCGGACGCACTCGCAAACGCAGCCGCGGCGAGCCGGGCGCAGCTTCAGACAACCCGAGAGCACGCCACTCGGATAATGAACGCTGCCTTTGGCGACGATCGTTGGCTCGCTGTCATTGAGGCGACAATTCGGACGGAAAGGCGGAAGACGTTCCTCGAACTGTATTCGGAGCGCCTGCGATCATGGGGAGCGACGCACATCCTGCTGATTCCCGTGGTTGACGAGTCGGGAACGCACGCGTACACGTTGATCCACGCTTCGAAGTCACCGAAGGCGTTCACGACGATGAAGGAGGCGGTCACCTACGCGTTGGATCACAGTCCGCTCCCCGCAAACGTAGTCGGAGAAATGAGGGACCTTGTACGCAGTGATTTGGAGGTCGTCGAAGGGTTCGTGCGGAAGCGGTTCGCGGGCCAAACTGTACGCTGGACCCAAGACGCGTTGGATCGGGAAGCACCCTGTGTGAAGAACTACGTCCTAGAGGAGACGCCCGCATTTCCCTTCGAACTAGATGCTCTGAAGAACCGGTTGAAGCCACTCAAGGTCCCAAATAGGGCCATCGTGTACTCGTTTCCGGAGGCATAGCCCATGTCCACGAAGATTGAATGGACGCACGAAGTCTGGAATCCCATGACGGGGTGCACGAAGGTTTCCAGTGGCTGCGACAACTGCTACGCGCACACGGTTGCGCACTCGCGAACACGTGACATCTACTTGCGGCAACTACCGGTCAGAGACATGCCTGCCGCCCGCATCGATCCCTTCGCTCCGCGTTTCTGGGAGGATCGACTGCAGCTGCCAATGCGTTGGAAGACTCCGCGCCGAATCTTTGTTAACTCGATGAGCGACGTGTTTCACGCGCACTTTTCGCTCGAGCAGATCCAGATGGTGTTTGCCGTCATGAACGCCTGCCCACGGCACCAGTTCCAACTTCTAACCAAGCGTCCGGAACGTGCTGCCCGCTTGGCGGACGAGTTCGCGTGGACGGAGAACGTGTGGTTTGGAACTTCCATCGAGAACATGGACGTAGCGCGACGCGCCGACGCCCTCCGCAAGGTGCCCGCCCACATTCGCTTCATATCAGCTGAGCCGTTGCTCGGTCCGCTCGATGAGCTCGACCTCGCCGGCATCGATTGGGTTATCGGTGGTGGGGAGAGTGGAGAGGGATACCGTCCAGTGGATGTTCGATGGGCTCGTGGTCTGAGAGAACTCTGCAGCCGACATGGCGTGGCGTTCTTCTGGAAGCAATGGGGCGGCCGAACGTCGAAGTCCGGAGGGCGAAATCTCGACGGGCGTACTTGGGATAACTATCCGATTGAGCTCGCGCTTTGATCTCGCATTGCTCCGACTAACCTCCGACAGCAGGTTGCGGCCATTGACGCGCTGACTGAACCCCGACGAGAACGGGTCCGGGGAGCTCACGGCGGTCGTGCCGAGCAGTTGTGGGAAGTGTGGCGAAGCGCGCTGACGGCTGACAGCGTACGTTTGGCGGAGCACGAGCCTTGTTCACATCAAGCTCTCGACGACGCACGTCAGCTCTTGTCACTCCCCGCCTTCACCCACTTCACCGGCCGACGACCGACATAGAATCGGTGCAGCCAACCGATCGCTGTGCCGAGAAGTTGCCATCGATCGCGCCGGCTTGATTGCTGTAGTTCGGCGGGAGACCGGGAAGTTCCCAGGTGTTGGCCGATGTCCCCGTATAGGCGACCTGATAGCCCCCGGGAGTGTAGGACCCGACGACGCGGTAGTTGTCGCTGATCGAATTGGCTTGCCCTATGTTGCCGCCCGCAAAGGTCGTGACCTGACCGCTGCCGTACCACACGAGGTCGTGACCTGGCACCCGCGTGCCCAGATCGAGCCGCCGACGATCGACGTCGCCGCGTACTTCCGCGAGGTTTGGGGCGAGGACTGACAGTACGACGCCGTCGCTTCGACATCCCCGCAACGAGCACGCCGAAACAAATAAACCATTCCCCCGTCACGGGAGTCCAACCCTTATCTACAATGTAGAACTCCCCTGACTCCTCGTACGCGACTCCCCCGCCTGCTCCACGCAATCCTCCGCGCCCTCGTCCCGGTCGCGGAGCGATCCGAGGTCATCGCCGACCTCGAGGCAGAGTTCGGCCAGCGGACGCGCGAGACGGGCAGGCGAGCCGCCCGCCGGTGGCTCTGGGGTCAGGTCGCCGGCTCCGTGCCATCGCTCCTTCGACGTTCCTGGTGGCGGGGATGGACCGGCTTCGAGCCGCAGGCCAATCGGATGAGACCCGGAGGCTTCATCATGGAAAGCTGGATCATCGACGCCCGGTACGCCGTGCGGCGACTCGTCAGGCGCCCGACCTACTTCGTCCTCGCCACGCTCACGCTGGCACTTGGCGGCGGCGGAACGGCCGCCATCTCCGCCATCGCGCGCAGGCTGCTGCTCGATCCCCTCCCCGTCGCCCGCGAGCACGAGATCGCGTCGTTCTGGATGCGGGGCTCCTGGAGCGAGGAGGAATTCTCCCATCTGCGCGGACGCTTTCCCGGCTTTGCCGACGTCGCCGCCTATCGACCCCGTGATCTCACGCTGCAGCAGGACGATGCACCTACGCGCCTGCTGCCAGGGATCGCCACGACCGCCGAGTTCTTTACGGTGCTCGGCGTCAACCCGATCCTCGGCCGTGCCTTCCAGAAGGGCGACGACGAGCCCGGCGCCGAGCCGGTGGCCGTGTTGAGCTACTCGCTCTGGCAGGAGCTCGGCGGGGACCGCGACATCCTCGGACGCTCGGTCCGCTTGGACGGGCAATCACGAACAGTGGTCGGCGTCATGCCTCGGGGCTTCTGGTTCCCCACGCCCACGATCCGTGTGTGGACCCCTGCGCCCGTGAACCCCGAGCGCCGCGCTGGGATGTACTCATTCGTCGGCCGCGTCGCCCCAGGTCGACAGATCAGCGCGATGGCACCGGCGCTCGAACGGCTTCGTGCGATGCTCGACGAACGCTTCGACTATCCGCCCCAATGGGACAAGCTCGCATCGCCTACCCTCACGCCGATCCGCAGAGAGCTCGTGGGCCCGCTCCGCCCGGCCCTCGCGGCCACGCTGGTCGCGATCACGCTGACGCTGCTCATCGCATGTGCGAATGTCGCCGCTCTCATGCTCGGCCAGGTCGAAGGTCGCACGACCGAGCTCGCCGTGCGTGCGGCACTCGGGGCGGAACGTCTTCGGCTCGTCCAACAGCTGATCGCGGAGTCGCTGCTGATCGGCGTTGCTGCCGGCGTGGTGGGGGCAGCCATTGCCGCGGTGAGCTTCCGGTTGTTGATCGGTGCGTTGCCGCTCGGTGCGTGGGGCGAAACGGCGACACTCGATTGGTCAGTCTTCTGGCTGGCGATGGCGGTCGGCGTGGTGGCAAGTCTCCTGGTCGGCGCCGTTCCCGCGTACTCGTTGTGGCGCGGCCAACTTCGTGACGTCATCTCCAGGTCCCGCACGGGAGGCATCGCCGGACGAGGCGGCAGACTCGAATCCGGATTGGTCGTCGTGGAGGTCGCGCTCGCGGTGGTGATGGCCGCGGGGGCGGCGCTGCTCACCCGGAGTGTGATCAACCTTTACGCCATCGACCCCGGAGTAACGACGGAAGGCGTCGCCGTGCTCGACGTGGCGATGGGAGCCGACCTCAACACCGCACAGCGTCATCAGGTCATGCGCGGGCTCACCGATGCACTCGGCAGTTTGCCTGGCGTTGAGATAGTGGGGGCGACGAGCAAGCTCCCCCTGCGGGGATCGGGGGACAACTGGGGCATCACCGTCGAGGGACGCCCCGATCTCGAACGGACCACGACCGCGTACCGTATGGTGTCGCGCGATTACCTCCCGACGCTCGGCCTGACGGCGGCGCGCGGACGCGGGTTCGAAATCTCCGACCAACCGAATGGCGAGAGGGTCGTCGTCATCAACGAAGCGCTGGCGGCGAAGTATTTCGCCGACGTCGACCCGGTGGGACGTCGCATCGGGTCCGGCTTCGACACCACCTGGGCGCGCATCGTCGGTGTGGTGAGGAATGCCGCGGAGGCCGGTCTCACCGACGGTGCCATGCCTACGCGCTACATGTTCGCCGAGCAGGTCCCCTTCATGCAGCCGGGGCAGGTACTCGTGCTGCGGGTCAGCGAAGGCGAATCTGCCGATGCCATCCTCGACGCCGCGCGTGCCGCGGTGCAGCGCGTCGCCCCGTCGGTGGCGGTGCAGAACGCGACCACGATGAGCCATGTTCTCGATCGTGCACTCGGACTCGTGCGGCAGGTGGTGACCCTGCTGTTGCTCCTGACCGGGCTCGCGCTGGTGCTCGGCGCCATCGGCGTTTACGGCGTGATCTCGCACTTCGCCCACCGCCGGCAGCGAGACTGGGGTATCCGGCTCGCGCTCGGCCTGCGCCCCTCGCACGTCGTCCGGCAGGTGGTGGGTCGCGGGGCCGGGCTCGTGACGATGGGGATCGCGTTAGGCGTCGTCCTGTCACTGGTGCTCGTGCGGGTCATGGCCACGCTCCTGTACGGAGTGGGCGCGAGTGATCCTTTAGCCTATGGCGCCGCGGCCCTGACGCTTCTGCTGATTGGCATCGTGGCCGCGGGGGTGCCGGCGCACCGCGCGTCACGAGTGGATCCCGTGCTGGTCCTTCGGGAGGAATGACGGATGGGCATCGACGCGCCGCTTGGCAGCTTCGAAGAGCAGGTCCTGGTCGCCGTCCTCCGCAGGGGAGACGAGGCGTGGGGCACGAGCGTCCGGCGGGAGATCGAAGCGGTGACAGGTCGCGATCTCGCGATCGGCGCCGTGTATGCGACACTCGATCGTCTCGAGGCAAAGGGCTACGTGCGATCCCGGCGGGAGACCGTGGACGGGGCTTCGCGTCGCGTCTTCTCGCTGGCCCGCGCCGGCGCTCAGGCGCTCATGGATACTCGCGCAATGCGGGAGCGGCTCTGGCGCGGCGTGACTGTCAATCGGCTTGCGGGACTGCTGGCGGGGTGAGGCACGAAACGAACGGCTGCGGCCGAGAAGGTAGGCAGCCGCGCCAACTCCTCGAGGGCCGCATCAGGCCAGGCGATTGGCATTGGCCTGCTGTACATCGTGCTGTGGGAAGGCGCTTCGCACGCGGAAGCATCTGCCATCGGCCCCGTGTTGCTCGGCCCGGCTCCGGTCGTGGATCGTGCCCTGATGGTCGATGCATGCCTTGGATCTGTCTATGGAGTCCGCTCGCCTCGAATGTTCCTCAGGCGTCACTTGATGCTCTCCCACGCGATCGACGCGATCTCGCCCAGCGCCTGGCCGGCCACGATCGCCGGGTC
>JBQTIW010000315.1:0-6614 GCA_052387735.1 Gemmatimonadaceae bacterium | reverse complement strand
GCCGACCCTGGCGCGCGCTTCAGATGAAGGTCGGCGTTAGGGCAGAGCATGGCGTGACGATCACTCCCATCCACCCGAGCAGCGACGCGCGACCCCGGGTCTCGTGCGCCCCGAGTCAGCGGGCGCCTTGCCGCGGACGGGTTCAGGCGGCACTTTGGTGGCCCTATGGATGAACTCGCCGCGGTACCCGTCAGCGCCACGCGCACAAGCGCATTAGGACGCTGGTGGCAGTTGACGCTCGGCGTCATCTGCATGTCGATGATCGCCAACCTCCAGTACGGGTGGACGCTCTTCGTCAACCCGATCGAGGACAAGCACCACTGGGGGCTGCCCGCGATCCAGGTGGCGTTCACGATCTTCGTCGTCGTGGAGACGTGGCTCGTGCCGGTCGAGGGTTATCTTGTCGATCGCATCGGACCCAAGCTGGTGGGCATCGGCTCCGGCGTCCTCGTCGCCGTCGCGTGGGTCATCAATGCGTACGCCGATACGCTCGCCATGCTGTACCTCGGGGCCATCGTCGGTGGCATCGGCGCGGGCGGCGTATATGGCGCGTGCGTGGGCAACGCGCTCAAATGGTTCCCCGATCGGCGAGGACTCGCCGCCGGCATCACCGCGATGGGATTCGGCGCGGGATCGGCGCTCACGGTCTATCCGATCGCCAACATGATCCAGTCGCAGGGGTACGAAGCAGCGTTCCTCAGATTCGGCCTGATCCAGGGCCTCGTCGTCTTTCTGGTCGGATGGCTGCTCAAGGCTCCCGACGATTCGGTGAAGGGTCTGGCCCCAGTACGCTCGGTGTCCGCGACTTCCAAGCCGGAGTACACACCGATGCAGGTGCTCCGTTCGCCCCCCTTCTGGGTGATGTACGTGATGTTCGTCCTCACCGCGACGGGTGGCCTGATTGCCACCGCGCAGCTCAAGCCCGTCGCCAATGATTTAGGGATCGCCAACGCGCAGGCGTCGCTCCTTGGGCTCACGGTGATGGCGCTGCCGTTCACGCTCTCCGTGAGCCGTGTGCTGAACGGCGTGAGCCGCCCGTTCTTTGGATGGATCTCCGATCGCGTGGGCCGCGAGAACACGATGTTCGCCGCCTTCCTGCTCGAAGGGCTGAGCTTTCTGCTCTTCAGCCGGATCGGGGCCAGCCCGACCGCGTTCGTTCTCGTGACATGTCTCGTCTTCTTCGCCTTCGGTGAAATCTTCAGCCTGTTCCCGGCTACGTGCGCCGATACATACGGCAAGAAATTCGCGTCGGCCAATGCGGGGCTCCTCTACACGGCGAAGGGTGCCGCCGCGCTCATCGTTCCGCTCAGTGGCATCGTCGCCGCCACTCTTGGCGGATGGAACGGCGTGTTTGTCACGCTCGCGCTGATGAACATCGCCGCGGCGCTTCTCGCCCTCTTCGTGCTCAAACCAATGCGTGCGCGACTGTCGGCCGTCACTCGATGAGAATCGCCGTCGTTGGCGCCGGTGCCATCGGCGGTTTTCTTGGAGGCTGGTTGTCGGCGGCGGGTGAGGAGGTGACGTTCATCGCGCGTGGCGCGAACCTCGACGCCATCACCACGAACGGCATGCGCGTGATCGGCGAAGACGGCGCCGAAGTGATGTCCAGGGGAGCGCGTGCCGTGCGAACGATGCGCGAGGCGGGCCCGCATGACGTGGTGCTGCTCACGGTGAAAGCGCACCAGGTGGCCGCTGTCGCCGCGGACCTGCA
This sequence comes from Gemmatimonadaceae bacterium, assembly GCA_052387735.1. Taxonomy (GTDB): domain Bacteria; phylum Gemmatimonadota; class Gemmatimonadetes; order Gemmatimonadales; family Gemmatimonadaceae; genus RBC101. Next base: position 4,903 of record JBQTIW010000315.1, on the reverse strand, counting down.
GCATCTCATGACACAGGACACCACCATCGTGACGATGCAGAACGGCATCCCCTGGTGGTACTTCCATAAGCATGGCGGGGAATTCGAGGGGCGGCAGGTCAACGCCGCGGATCCAGATGGAACGATCACGCGTCTCATCGACTTGGGTCGTGTCGTGGGCTCGGTCGTGTATCCCGCAGCGAACCTCGTCGCGCCCGGTGTGGTGAAGGTCGTGGAAGGAAGGCGCTTCACGCTCGGTGAGCTCGACGGCTCGGAGTCCGCGCGTGTCAGGGTCATCTCGGCCGCGCTCACCAAGGCCGGCTTCAAGGCGCCGATCACCAGCGACATTCGCAGCGAGATCTGGCTCAAGATCTGGGGGAACCTGAGCTTCAACCCCATCAGTGCGCTTTCGCACGCCACGCTCGTTGACCTGCTCCGGTTCCCGCTGACCCGCGAGTTGAGCATCGAGATGATGCGGGAGGCCGAAGTGATCGCGAACAAGCTGGGGATCAGGTTCCTTGTCGGCGTCGACAAGCGCATCGCGGGCGCCGAGAAGGTCGGCGGTCACAAGACGTCGATGCTGCAGGATGTCGAGGCGGGAAAGCCGATCGAGCTCGACGCGCTCGTCGGCGCAGTCGTGGAGCTCGGTCGCCTGACCCAAACGCCGACGCCGCACATTGACGCTGTGTACGCCTGCGCGAGTCTCCTCGCCAGGACTCTCCAGGATCTGAAGGGCAGCCTTCGAATCGAGCGATCCACGACATGACGGATTCACCAGAGACCATTTCGGCGCTTCTCGAGCGCGGCGCCGACGACGACACGGCGCTCAGCTCTCCCGCTGGCGCCCCGCTGACATACCGTGCGCTGCGCCTGCTCGTGGCGGACGTCGCGTGGATGCTCGACACGAGAGGGATCGGCGCCGGCGACCGTGTCGCCATCGTGCTCGACAATGGGCCGGAGATGGCGGCCGCGTTTCTGACGATCGCGTCCGCGGCCACGGCTGCGCCGCTCAACCCCGGTTATCGCTCCGACGAGTTCGAGTTCTTCCTCACCGACCTGCGCGCCAGGCTGCTGATCGTCGCCAAAGACAAGGACTCGCCCGCGGTCGAGGTGGCGAACCGGTTGGGAGTACCGGTCGCGCGGCTCGTGCCGCAACCGGAGCGGGGCGCCGGGACATTCACCCTGGAGTTCGCGGAGCAGGCGCAAGCCCCGGCCGCGCGGCCGCGCGCCACGTCTGATGACATCGCGCTGGTGCTCCATACGTCGGGCACCACGTCGCGCCCCAAGATCGTGCCGCTGTCACACCGGAACGTCTGCGCGTCGGCGAAGAATGTGGCGGAGTCCCTCGCGCTCACCGCCACCGATCGCGGGCTCGTGATCATGCCGCTCTTTCACATTCACGGCCTGATCGCGGCGCTACTCGCGCCGCTCTCGGCAGGCGGCGCGGTGTGCTGCTCGACGGGATTCAACGCCCTCAGGTTCTTTGGCTGGTTGGATGCGGTCAAGCCGACGTGGTACACCGGCGTGCCCACCATGCACCAGGCGATCCTGCTGCGCGCCGCGGGGAACGCGGATGTGATCGCGAACCATCGGCTGCGTTTCGTCAGGTCGTCGTCGTCGTCGATGCCCACGACGGTGATCCATCAGCTCGAGTCGCTGTACGGCGTCCCCGTCATCGAAGCGTACGGGATGACGGAAGCGGCGCATCAGATGGCCAGCAACGCGCTCCCGCCGCGCCCGCGCAAGCCCGGCACGGTGGGGCCGTCCGCGGGCCCCGAGATTCGCGTGGTGGACACGACGGGTACGCCCGTAGACGACGGGGTGACCGGCGAGATCGTGATCCGCGGACCGAACGTGATGACGGCCTACGAGAACAATCCCACGGCGAATGCCGACGCGTTCTACGGCGACTGGTTTCGCACGGGGGACCAGGGCGTGATGGACGCCGACGGGTACGTCACGATCACCGGTCGCCTCAAGGAGATCATCAACCGCGGGGGTGAGAAGATCTCGCCGCGCGAGGTGGACGAGATCCTGATGGAGCATCCGGCGGTACATCAGTGCGTCACCTTCGGCATGCCGCACGACATGCTCGGCGAAGAGGTGGCCGCCGCGGTCGTGCTCAAGCAAGGTGCGCAGGCGAGCGACACGGAACTGCGCGATTTCGCCAAGGTGAAGCTCGCCGACTACAAGGTACCGAGGAAAATTGTCATTCTTCCGGAGATTCCGGTGGGGGCGACGGGGAAGCTCCAGCGCATCGGTCTCGCGAAAAAGCTGGGGCTCGGATAGTTCTCCGCACACACCCATCCGTCCATCCGTCATTTGTTCTCTGGCGTTGTTGCCCACGGAGGAACTATGCGCCAATACGTTCTGGTTTCTGGGCTGTTTCTCGCGTTAGTCACGTGTGGTCAGCTGTTGCGGCTAGGGTTCAGGGCGCAGGTCATCGTCGCGGGCGTCGAGATCCCGCTCTGGGCGTCGGGGATTGCGACAGTCATCGCTGGCACGCTTGCCGTCTGGGCGTTTCGCCTTCGCGCTGCTCGAGACTCCGGCCCCGCCGTCTAGTCGAATGGACCGATGCATGGATAGACGGCCCCGGCCAAGCGGGCGCCAGCGAGCGCGAGCCGAAGCCCAGTGTCGTTCGCATGACGAGGCCTAGCGCAATTCAGACCCGCACAGACGATCCGCACGATCTCGACCGCTTCCTGCGCGCTCAGGAGGAGGACTACGAGCAAGCGCTCCTGGAAATCAGGAATGGCCGGAAGCTCACGCATTGGATGTGGTACATCTTCCCGCAGATCGACGGGCTGGCCTTCAGCTCGACGTCGAAGCGCTACGCGATCAAAAGCATCGAGGAAGCCAGGGCCTATCTCGAGCATCCCGTCCTGGGCTCGCGGCTCATGGAATGCGCGGAAGCAGTCCTTCGCGTTGAGGGTCGATCGGCGACGGACATCTTCGGATCCCCGGACAACATGAAACTGCAGTCATGCGCCACCTTGTTTGCGTCCGTGTTGCCCCCCGGTTCCACACTCGATCGCGTTCTCGAGAAGTACTATCAGGGCGTGCGCGACGACAGAACGCTGCGGTTGCTGGGTATCGATCCCGCTCAGGGACGCCGGGGAACCTGACCGACGTGCGGGATACGAGGTCGTGAAACCGCAGAGCCGGGACAACGTCTCGTCGCGCGTCATTCAGCGCGTCTACCTGCTGCTGCTGACGCTGCACACGCTGGCGGCTTCCTTGATATGGGGTATCAACACACTGTTCCTGCTGGACGCGGGGCTCAGCAACATGGAGGCCTTTGGCGCGAACGCGTTCTTCACCGCAGGCATGGTGCTTTTTGAGGTGCCGACCGGAGTCGTGGCCGATACGCGCGGCCGGCGCACATCCTACCTGCTCGGCACGATCACTTTAGGTGTCTCCACGCTGTTCTATCTCCTGATGTGGCGGATACAGGCGCCTTTCTGGGCGTGGGCGCTCACGTCCGCCTTTCTCGGACTCGGGTTTACGTTCTTTTCCGGAGCCGTCCAGGCGTGGTTGGTCGATGCGTTGACGTTCAGTGGGCATTTTCGAGAAGGTCGAACACTCGAATCGGTCCTTGCCAAGGGCGAGATCGCGGAAGGCATCGCCATGCTCACCGGATCCGTCGCCGGAGGCGTCATCGCGCAGGCGACGAACCTGGGAGTGCCCTACATGCTTCGCGTGGGCGTGCTTGTCCTGACGTTCGTCCTGGCCTTCTTCCTGATGCGAGACCTGGGTTTTACCCCAAGTCACGGCAAACATCCCGTGAAGGAAATGCAAGGCGTATTGCGTGCGTCGATCGAGCACGGACTGTCCAACCCGCGTGTACGATGGGTCATGCTCGAGGCTCCGTTTACCGGCGGCGTGACCATTTACGCGTTCTATGCCATGCAGCCCTATCTGTTGGAGCTGTACGGCAACGAACGCGCATACGCCGTTGCCGGATTGGCGGCTGCAATCGTCGCCGGCGCGCAGATTGTGGGCGGCCTCCTGGTGCCACACCTCGGCCGCGTCTTCCGTCGGCGCACATCAGTGCTGTTGGTGGCTACGTGCGTGAGCACCTGCGTCCTCGTCGTGATCGGCTTGATCCCGCGCTTCTGGACCGCCGTCGCGCTTCTGGTGTTCTGGGGCTTGATGTTCGCCGCGGTCACTCCAGTGCGGCAGGCGTATCTGAATGCCCTGATCCCATCCAGGGCACGTGCCACGGTGCTGTCGTTCGACTCTCTGCTGGGGTCGAGCGGTGCCGTCGGCATTCAGCCGATCCTGGGAAAGGCGGCCGATGTCTGGAGCTATCAGGCTTCGTACGCCATGAGCGGCGCAATCCAGGCCGTAGCCCTCCCGTTCCTCTGGCTGGCGCGTCGCCAGCGCGCGGCGTCGGACGACATGAACGCCAGCCCTGATGCGGATGGTCACGCTCGGGGAACGGCGGCCTAGGGGATGGACACTCCGTCTGTGGCTGACACAGTGTCGGCATGAGAGCGAAGCGTTCCGCCATGATCGCCGGAGCTGCGGCGTTCGGTTCGAGTGGGGAGGGGGCATTTTCGTGTGAATGTCGAGAAGTCGCCGCGGGCTCCGACTTCACTACGAGCGCGCCAACGACGTCAAGCTCGAGAGGAGAATAACTATGAGATACATGCTGATGATGCACGCACCGCGCGGGTCGGGTGATTGGCAGATCAACGACTGGTCCCCGGAGGAATTCCAGGCCCATATCGCGTTCATGCATCGCTTCAACACGGAACTCACCGATGCTGGCGAGCTGGTGGGCGGCGAGGGATTGGCTCCGCCCGGCGACGCGAGAGTCGTGCGGGCGGGAAAGGATGGGCTGCCAGCCGTAACGGATGGACCGTTTGCTGAAGCGAAGGAATTCCTCGCCGGATACTGGATCGTCGCGGTCGACCGGCCG
>JBQTIW010000314.1:0-1539 GCA_052387735.1 Gemmatimonadaceae bacterium | reverse complement strand
AACATAAAACGCGCGGGGCTGCATGGCGCCCGCGCGTGAGAATGCTACCGAGACGTGCTAGTGACGCAGACCAAGATCGCCAATGATCTGGCGGTACCCTTCGACGTCCGAACTCTTGAGGTACGTAAGGAGCCGACGACGCTGGCCAACCATCTTGAGCAAGCCGCGACGGCCGTGGTGATCCTTGGGGTTTGCCTTGAAGTGGTCCGTCAGATAGTTGATGCGCTCCGTGAGGACCGCGACCTGTACTCGCGCGGAACCTGTGTCCGTCTCGTGCGTCTTGTACTTGGTGATTGTCGCTGCCTTTTCAAAACCCATGGTGTATATTCTCCGGGCGAAGTCCGCCCATTCATCGCTAAGTTGTTTGAAGCACAACAATTTATCGGTCGTCACCTAACCTGTAAAGCCGTCGAGTAAGGTGCCCGAACGCTACCTCGGCAAGAACCTCGGTAAGTATCGAGTCGAGGAGCTGATCGGCTCGGGCGGCTTCGCATGGGTGTATCGGGGCTTCGACCCCTCGCTCGAGATCCCGGTCGCGCTGAAGGTTCTCAAGCCCCAGTTCGCCGGTGACCCCACCTTCGAGGAACGCTTCCGTCGCGAAGCCTCGACCGCGGCGCGGCTGCGGCACCCCAATATCGTCAAGATCTACGAGGTCGGCCGTGACGGCGATGCGGTCTACTTCGCGATGGACTTCCTCCCGTCAGGCCTGGCGAACAGGCTCGACACGACCCCGTTCCTGGCGGAGGAGTTCGTCATCAAGGTCGGGCTCGACGTCTCCCGAGCGTTGGGATTCGCTCATCGGGAAGGCGTAATCCACCGGGACATCAAAGTCGACAACATCCTGTTCGACGTCCACGGGAACGCCGTGGTCTGCGACTTCGGAATTGCCCGCGCCGTGTCAGGCTACACCCAGCAGACCGGCACCAACATGGTGGTGGGGACGCCGCAGTACTTCGCTCCAGAGCAGGCTCGCGCCAAGCCCCTGGACGGCCGTGCCGATATCTACTCACTGGGCGTTTCCCTTTACCGCGCGAGCGTTGGCCGGCTGCCATTCGAGGGGGATGACTGGTACGAGATCGCCCGGGCGCACGTCGAGGACCCGCCGCCCAAGCCCAGGGGAATCAACCCAAACATTTCTCCCGCCTTCGAGCGGCTCCTGCTGCGCTGCCTGGCGAAGCACCCTGACGATCGACCAGCGACCGGTGAGCAGCTGGCCGACGATCTGGGAGAGGTTCTGGCGAACCCACGGTCAGCGGGCTTTGAGCCTGCCACCGGATCCAGTGGAAGCTTCCTATCCCCCACCGAAACGCCGACGGTAGTGGAGAGTCCTGCCCTTGGCACTCGGCTGCGTCGCGGACCGGGGCGCGTTGCGCGACGAGTCGGGCTGGCGGTGTTTGGCTTGATCGTTCTAGTGGCGGGAGCGCTGCCTGTGCTGGCACGGCGTACGGGTCAGGCAGCGCCTGCCCTCGCGCCGCGCGCGCTGCCGACGGCAATCGCCCTGATGGATTCGGTGCTGGCCGACTCGCTGCGCGCGGCGGT
>JBQTIW010000313.1:0-11141 GCA_052387735.1 Gemmatimonadaceae bacterium | reverse complement strand
CCGACAGGGTCGGCTCGAGGTCGGCGCTGATGTACTTGCGGTATCGGGTGTAGAGGCCGTCCGTTCCGAAGAGGTGCAACGGGGACATCCACCACGACACATCGTGGTTGCCCGGCACGATGATCAGCGGCGCCCGGCGGCGCGCATCGCGAATGAACGCCGCCGCGCGCTGGAGCTCTCCGGAAAGCGAGCGCTGCGCGACGTCGCCGGCGATCACGACCACGTCGTACGGCGTCGCCTGCAGATGCGCTTCGAGCGCGTCGATGACCGTTGGGATACACGGGCGGCCGAAGTGCAGGTCCGCTGCGTGCAGAAGCCGCAAACTCGTTCCGTCAGCCACGTGAATTGGGGTGACTCGTCAGGCGCCCAGGCGTGCGATCACCGCGTCGGCGAACTGCTGCGTCGTCGCCGTCCCGCCCAGGTCGCGCGTCACCGTTTGTCCTTCACGAATCAGCGACTCGGCGGCGGTGCGAATGCGCGTCGCGCGCTCCGGGTCACCCACGTGATCGAGCATCAGACAAGCGGCAAAAAGCAGGGCCGACGGGTTGGCGATCCCTTGCCCCGCGATGTCGGGTGCTGTTCCGTGCACGGCTTCGAACACCGCGGCGTGCGCGCCGATGTTCGCGCCCGGTGCCAGTCCCAGACCGCCGGCCAGTCCCGAGATGAGGTCGGACAGGATGTCGCCGAACAGGTTCGTGGTCACGATGACGTCGAAGGTCTCCGGTTTCATCACCAGCTGCATCGCGCACGCGTCGACAATGCGCTCGTCGAAGGCCACACGACCCTCGTACTCCCTGGCGATCTGCTGTCCCACGTGCCGGAACAGACCCTGCGAGTACTTGAGGATGTTGGCCTTGTGGACCAGCGTGATCCGCGTGCGACCGTGCGCCATCGCGTACTCGAACGCATACCGGATCACACGCTCCGAGCCGATGCGCGTGATGAGCGCGACCGATTGCGCGGCCGCCTTCTCGTCGTCACCTATCTTGATGTAGTGCTCGAGCCCCGCGTAGAGCCCTTCCGTGTTCTCCCGCACCAGCACGATGTCCACGTTGTCGAAGCGGCCTCCGGGGATCATGTCCCTCGTCGGCCGCACGTTGGCGTAGAGGTCGAAGGTCTTCCGCAATGCGACGTTGATGGAGCGATACCCTTCGCCGACCGGCGTCTCGAGCGGTCCCTTGAGCGCGAGCTTCGTTCGCTTGATCGAATCGAGGGTCGCGTCGGGAATCGGATTGTTCACCGCATGCACGGCGGCCAGACCGGCGAGCTGCTTGTCCCAGTCGAATGGCGCGCCGGCCGCCTCGAGAATGCGCAGGGTTGCGCTTGTGATATCGGGCCCGATGCCGTCACCGGGGATCAGCGTGCAGGGAATACCCATGTCGTAGGCTATCGCGGCGCGATGAGGTCGGCCGCACGTTGAACCACGCCTTCGATTGCCGCGAACGCGTAGTCGGCGTGCGGATCGCTCGAGACGTCGCCCATCCAGATGAGCTGCGCAGCTCGCACGTCGATCATGGCGAGCGCAAGTCGCACCCGCCCGGAAGGGCCTTCGGGAGTGTATTGGACTTCAAGGGGAATGAGGGCCCAGCGCGCGTCGCTCGCACCGGCAAGTCCGCGAAGCTGCGATGAAAGCGGCTCGAGGATGGAGCGCTCCTGACTCCGCTGTGCGACCCGAACCGCGCCGGTAGCGCGAATCGCATAGGGGTCCGTCAGGTAGGTGGGATTTCGTTTGGCCGATCGCGCCAGCGCGCTCGCGAACACCCACGACGCCAACCCCCGTTCGCGGAGCTGCGCCTCGACCGTCGAATCCACGAGCGCAAGCACGGCGCGATCAGCGCCCGCTTTGGCTCGCCATCCCAGCGGATCCATGGACGCGATGCCCTGCGCCGGAAGCACGATGACGCGCTCGGCCGCAAACCGGGCGAGGGACCCAGGAGCGGCCATTCTGGCCGGTGGCAGCGCCGACGAGCCGCCCGCCTGCTGCGCCGGTGCGCCTCCACACGCCGCTAGCCCCCAGAGGCAAAGCGCGGCAACTGTCCGCGGGGTCGACAGGCGTGGCGTCACGGGCCGAAAGCTAACGGCGCGTGTTCCGGTGCGGCACCAATCGGTTGACCCCCTCCCGCGCGGCGTCCAATTTCTGCCCGCTCGCCCAGAGGGACGGGTTCCTCCCGTCTCCCGTCTCCCGTCTCCCATCTCCATGCCCGCACTCAAGATCCTCGTCTGGCTCACCATCACTGCGCTCGGCACCGCCTCCTTTGCCTTTCTCGGGCTGAAGCGCGGAGAGACGGTGAGCGCCGCCTGGCTCGTGACGGCGGCGGTTTGCTTCTACGCGGTCGCGTACCGGTTTTACAGCCGGATCATCGCGGCGAAGATCTTCGCGCTGGACGCGACCCGCCGGACGCCATCCGAGCGACTGAATGACGGGCGCGACTACGTGCCCACGAACCGCTGGATCGTGTTTGGGCATCACTTCGCGGCGATCGCGGGACCGGGTCCGCTGGTCGGTCCGACCCTCGCGGCACAGTTCGGCTTTCTCCCCGGTGCTCTCTGGATCGTGGTTGGCGTCGCACTCGGCGGTGCGGTCCAGGATTGCGTGATCCTCTGCTCATCGGTTCGCCGCAACGGCAAGTCGCTGGGGCAGATGGCCAAGGAGGAGATCGGGACGGCGGCGGGGATGACGGCGCTGGTGGCGGTCCTGGGGATCATGGTCGTGCTGATCGCGGTGCTGGCACTGATCGTCGTCAACGCGTTAGGCGAGAGCCCGTGGGGCATCGTCACCGTCGGCTTGACGATCCCCATCGCGCTGCTGATGGGGGCCTACATGCGATGGATCCGCCCGCATCGCGTGCTCGAAGCGACGGCCATCGGACTCGCACTGTTGGTCGTGGCCCTGTACATCGGACGCGCGGTCGCGGAAAACCCGGCGCTGGCGCCGACGTTCACCTTGAGTCGCCCAGCGCTCGCCTGGTGGATCATGGCGTACGGGTTCGCGGCCAGCGTGCTTCCGGTCTGGCTGCTGCTGGCGCCGCGCGACTACCTCTCGGCGTTTGTGAAGATCGGCGTGGTGATCGCGCTGGCCCTCGCGGTGGTGCTGGTCATGCCGCAGCTGCAGATGCCCGCCGTCACGCGATTTGTCGATGGCACGGGCCCCGTGTTCGCCGGGAAGGTATTCCCGTTCTGCTTCATCACGATCGCCTGTGGCGCGATCTCCGGCTTCCATTCCCTCATCTCGTCAGGCACCACTCCCAAGCTGCTCGAACGCGAGCCGGACGCGCGATTCATCGGGTACGGCGCGATGCTCACCGAGTCGCTGGTGGCGACGCTCGCCCTCTGTGCCGCGTGCGTGCTGACACCGGGGACCTATTTCGCCATCAATGCACCGCCGGCTGCGCTGGGCACGACGGTGGAGAGCGCCGCCGCGGCGATCGCCAACTGGGGATTCGTCCTCAATCCGGCGGAGTTCAACCAGCTGACGGCGGACATCGGCGAGAACCGGTTGCTCTCCCGCACGGGTGGTGCGCCCAGCCTGGCGGTGGGGATGGCGCAGCTGTTCTCGGGCTGGTTAGGCACGGGGACGCTCGCACTCTGGTATCACTTTGCCATCATGTTCGAGGCCCTGTTCATCCTCACCACGCTCGACGCGGGCACACGGGTCGGGCGGTTCATGCTGCAGGATCTCCTCAAGCATGCCTGGGCGCCGATGGGCCGGGTGTCGTGGTATCCGGCCGTGGTGGTGAGCAGCGCGATCTTCGTGAGCCTGTGGGGCTACTTCTTGTACACGGGCGTGACCGACCCGTTAGGCGGGATCAACTCGCTGTGGCCGCTGTTCGGCATCGCCAACCAGCTGCTGGCCACCGTGGCGTTGTGCGTGGGCACGACGATCATCATCAAGATGGGGAAGGCGAAGTACGCGTTCATGACGCTGGTGCCGCTGGTGTGGCTGGTGGTCGTGACGATGTCTGCGGGCTACCTGAAGATCTTCTCTCCCGATCCCAGACTCGGGTTCCTCTCGCACGCGCGGACGGTGGAGGATGCCCTGGGTGCCGGAAACCTCCCCACGAATATCCGAAATGCCGCAGATGCCGGTCGTATCATCTTCAACGACAAGCTCGACGCCGCCGTGACCGCGTTCTTCCTGATCTCCGTCATCGTGATCCTCGCCGCCTCGGCGCGCGAGTGGCTGGCCGTGTTAGGCGGTCGCAAGGCGGCGGTCTCCTCGGAGATACCGTTCGAGCCGCGGGTCGCGATGGCGGGGGATTGAGGCCAGCGGGTAAGTGCGTGAGCGGGTATGTGGTTCCGGAGTCTATTGCTTCACTGAGGCATAATGTCTATCAGCCGTCTGCAATCCGCCGTCTGCCGTCTCCTGAAGAGTAGCATCGCGCTCGGGCTGCTCGCCGCACCTGCGCAGGCGCAGCGCGCGGCGAGCTTCGACTTCACCATCTCAAACATCATGCGCGGCCCCGAGCTCTACGGCCGCGAGCCGTCGAGCATACGGTTCACGCCGGACGGGCAGTGGATCTACTTCCAGTGGCTCCCCCCTGGCACGGCGTGGCATGAGACGCTCAAGCCCTACCGCGTCCGTGCAGTCGCGGGTGCAGCGCCGGAGCGGATCACCGAGGCGCAGATGGACTCGGCGGCACCGCTCGTCGCGTTGGGCACCTTGTCCCCCGACCGCAGCACGCGCGCGGTCTCGGTCGACGGGGATCTCTACCTCATCGATCTTCGGACGAACACTGTCCGGCGGCTCACGCAGACGCCGATCACCGAGTCGGGGCCCGCCTTCTCGGGCGACGGCAAGCGGATCTTCTTCATCCGCGACGGCTCCAACGTGATGGCGCTGGATCTCGACACACCGCGCATCGAGCAGCTCACCGACGTGCGCGCCACGCCGGCGCCGGTCACGCCGCCCAAACCCGACCCCCAGCGCGCCCAGCTCGAGGCCGATCAGAAAAAGCTCTTCGACGTCATTCGCGATCGAGAGCGCGCCGACTCGATCGCCAAGGCCGATCGGGAAGCGGACGAGGCGAAGGCCACGAAGGCGCTTCACCTGCTGCCCAACGAGCGCATCGGCCAGCTCTCGGTGTCGCCGTCGGGAAAGGCGCTCCTGCTCACGACCGTCTTCAGTCAGCCTAACGCCAAGCAGACGATCGTCCCCAACTACGTCACGAAGAGCGGCTACACGGAGGACATCGTCGTTCGCACCAAAGTGGGGGACGTGCAGGGCGGCGGGCGCGCAGCGTTCATGGAGCTGCCGAGCGGCCGCATCACGTGGCTCACGCCGGTGCCCGACGACACGTCGAGAACGGCGGCCAGCGTGCGCGCACTCGGCTGGAATGACCGGGGAACGCATGCCCTGCTGTTCGTCGAACAGTCGAACTTCAAGACCCGCTACCTGTATCGCGTCGACGGTTCGTCTGGTGCACTCGCACCGATCGACGTGCTGCGCGACTCGGCCTGGGTCGGTGGTCCCTGCTTCGGCTGCGGCGGGTTCCTCCCAGGGAGTGATCGGGTGTGGTTCGTGAGCGAGGCCGACGGCTACGCGCATCTGTACACGATGAGCGCCGATGGCAGCGACCGACGACAGCTCACCAAAGGGAACTGGGAAGTCACCAGCGCGCGCATCTCCGACGACGGCAAGCGCTTCGAGCTGCACACCTCCGAAGTCTCCCCCTTCGAGCAGCACTTCTACAGAATGCCGCTGACGGGTGGCACCGCCGAGCGCATCACGACCACGTTCGGTGGCCACTCGGTGGTGGTGTCGCCCGACGGCCGGTTGATCGCCGATGTGCACTCACAGTCCAACATGCCGCCGGAACTGTTCGTCGGCCTGAATCAGCCCAACGCGAAACTGGACCGCCTGACGACGTCGCCAACGGCGGAGTGGCAGTCGTTCAAGTGGATCAGACCGGAGATCGTCATGATCCCGGCGAGCGATGGCGTACAGGTGCCCGCTCGCATCTATCGCCCGCGGGACATGGGTGCGCGTGCAAATGGCGCGGGAGTGATCTTCGTGCACGGCGCCGGATATCTGCACAACGTGCACAATTACTGGTCCACCTATGCTCGCGAGTACATGTTCAACCAGTACCTCGCGTCGAAGGGCTACACCGTCCTGGATATCGACTACCGGGCATCGGCCGGCTACGGGCGTGACTGGCGGACGGCGATCTACCGCTGGATGGGTGGTCGCGACCTGGCCGACCAGGTGGACGGCTCCAAGTACCTGCAGCGACAATATGGCATCGACCCCGAGCGTGTCGGGATCTACGGCGGCAGCTACGGCGGGTTCATCACGCTGATGGCGCTGTTCAACGCTCCCAAATCCTTCGGTGCCGGCGGCGCGCTGCGCTCGGTGACGGACTGGGCGCACTACAATCACGGCTACACCGCGCGCATCCTCAACCAGCCGCAGCACGACACAGTGGCCTTTCGTCGCTCGTCACCGATCTTCTTCGCCGAGGGGTTGGAAGACGCATTGCTGATGGCCCACGGGATGGTGGACGTGAACGTGCACTTCCAGGATATCATCCGGCTATCGCAGCGATTGATCGAGTTAGGCAAGACGCGATGGGAGCTGGCCGTCTATCCGGTGGAGGATCATGGGTTCGTGCGGCCCTCGTCGTGGACGGACGAATACCGCAGGATCTTCGAGCTGTTCGAGGCCAACCTGGTCGCCCGCCGGCGATCCACATCCACGGCGAACGGACGATGACACTAACGACGCTGAGAGATACGTTGCGGCGCGTCGCACCGGTGGTGCGTCGCATCATCGGAGCGCCGGATTACGATGCCTATCTTGCACACGCGAGGCGGTGTCATCCGGACCAGGCCGTCCTGTCCCGGAGCGAGTTTGTCACACAACGGCTGAAGGATCGGTATTCGACGCCTGGACATCGCTGCTGTTAGGCGTTGGCCGAGTTCAATGTCTCTGCGCTGCGCGCTGGCCCTCTCGCTCTGCCTGGCCTCCGGGTGGAGCTGCAAGGACGATCCACAGTCGCCACCGGCGCAGGTTCCAGGGACTGCGACGGCACCGGTGCTGCTGTCCACGGGCAGCCCGACAAAGGACGAAGACCCCAGCGTCCTTCGTGCCCGCGACGGCACGCTGTTTGTCGCATGGTTCTCCGATCGTGGAGGCAACAGCGGCGACATCTACGTCAGTCGCAGCTCCGACAAAAACACCTGGGCAGCTCCGGTCCGCGTGACCACCGGTCCCGCGGGCGACTTCTACCCCAACCTCCTGCAGGACGCGTCAGGCCTCTTTCACCTCGTGTGGTTTCAGTGGATTGCTCTGGCCGTGGGCCAGATTCGCCATTCGACCTCGGTCGACGGCACGGCGTGGACAGCGGAGTCAGCCGTCACCACCCAGTCAGGTGTCGACGACTGGGTGCCGACGGTCTGTCAGGCGCCGGACGGCTCTCTGCTCGTGTACTTCGTGAGCGAGAAGCGTGACCTCACGAATCCAACGAGTGACATCTTCGTCGCCAGAAAACGCCCAGGCGCCGTGGCGTGGGACGCTGCCGTTCGCGTGGCCGGCGTGAGCAGCGCGACGGAGCACGATCACCTGCCGTTCGTCGCCCGCGTCGGCGATCGCGTAGTGCTGGTCTGGGTCCGATACGACACGCGGGACCCGGACTTCATCACGAACCCCAAGTCGGATCTGTACTATTCCACGTCCGCCGACGGGCTCTCGTGGGCAGCGCCGGCGCAGGTCACGAGGGAGGTCGGCAACGCGGCCAACCTCTTCCCGCAGCTGTATCAGCGTCACGACGGTGCGTGGGCGATTCTCTGGCTGTCGACGCGGGGTGGCACGCCGCGACAGTACGAGCTGTCGCTCAGCAGAGTGAGCGAGTACCCGGCGGCCACCGCCGAAAACGCACTCCTGCCCGCCGGATACTCCCACCGAATGGCGGCCACGTCGACTGGAGGCGAGTACCTCGCCGCCTGGGTGCAGGGTCCCAGGGGCAGCGAAGATATCTATTACAGATACATCAGGCGTGACTAGGGCAAGCGGGTAACCGGTCAGCGGCTAAACGGGTAAACGGTAGCGAGTAAATGGGTGAGCGGGTCCTGTGGAGCCGAAGCAAACCGTAGGCCTTCGACCGGCGTATTGTTCAATGACAGGAAGCCCAAGCCACGCTCCTCTACGCCCTCGAATGCGCCTCGTTGTCATCGGACTCATAGCCCTGGTTGTCGTTGGCTACGGCGGTGCCACCACATATCTCAAGGTTCAGGAGCCCTCGCTCGTCTACAAGCCCGGGGCGCGCAACGTCGACGAACCGTCCGCGCAGTTCGCGCTGGCACAGCACAGCGTGACCTTCCCCTCAGGCGACGGGACGCGGCTCAATGCGTGGATCGTTCCTGCAGCGAAGACCGATTCCAGCGGCTACTGGTTGCTGATCAATCACGGGAACTATGGCAACATCGGCTACGGTGAGCGGCCGGAGTTCTACTCCTACGCGCGCGACATCGGGCTCAATCTCTTTGCCTTCGACTATCGCGGGTTTGGTACGAGCGAGGGAACGCCGAGGGAGCAGGGGGTCTATGCCGACGCCGAGGCCGCGTACCGGTATCTCACCGATTCTCTGCACGTGCCGCCGGATCGCATCGTGATCTTCGGTCACTCGTTAGGAAGCGGCGTGGCGACCGAGTTGGCGACGCGCGTGCCCGCGGCGGCGCTGGTGATCGAGGGGGCGTACACGTCGGTGCCGGACCGTGGACAGGAACTGTATCCGTGGTTGCCCGTGAGGCTGATCGCGAGCGAGCGGTTCGAGACCATCAGCAAGATCGCTCGAGTCAAGGTGCCGAAGCTGCTGCTGCACTCGCCCGACGACAGCATCATTCCCTACGCGCATGGTGAGCGCCTGTTCGCGGTGGCCGCCCACCCCAAGCGGTTCGTGCCGATCAAGGGGGGGCACATCGTAGCGTTCCGCGATGACCGGGCGGTGTACTTCGGAGCGATCAGATCGCTGGTGGATTCGCTCAAGACCGTTGCGATGCCCATGCCTTATTCCGAGGTGCGGTAGTCGCTCGCTCTGAGACAGCCCACAGCGTGCCGGCACCACGCCCGGCTCGACCTGGCGCCTGCCGACTTCTGACCGCAACGTCCCTGAATACCGGGTTCTCGAGAGACTTCGATCGGTTGCAACGAGGGACGCGCATGGTGACCCTGGACCCTCAGCCGACGCCGGCCCCCAGTCTGTATCGCGCCACATGGGCGCGCAGGCTGGTGTTTGGCGTCGCGGTAACTGTTGTCATCGGCGCCATCTTCACGGCGATCGTGGCAGGAAGCGCGTACGCGGCGGGCGATCGCGATCGAATCATCGTGTTGGCAGCCGCGTGGGCAGTGATTCCTCCGGCCTGGTTCTGGGTGGACTACTTTCTGGTGTTCCGCCGCGGTGGTGAGCAAGCGCAGTTTGAGCAATTCAAGCACGGCCAGCAGGTCTCGGCCGCAATCTGGGCCGCGATCGCGGTGACCCTCGCCGCGCTTGCCTCGAGCGATGTGCTCGGCGCCAGAGGGCGAGAGAGCAACACGGTCGCAGACTCCACCCGCGTTCAACCTCCGGTCCGACGCGACAGCACGCCGTGATGGCCACGGGATGATCACAAAAAAGCGAGTGCGGGCGCGACCGATGCCCTCCACAGTGTCGGATCGCCCGATCGAGGACCAGGTCAAGGCAGCGCTCGATCTGCTGAAACGCCACGCGACGAAAGCCACGCGCGATGGCATGGCGCGGTACGCCATCCCCTCGGATAAGGCGTTTGGCGTGTCGATGCCCAACATCCAGCTCGTGGCCAAGCGTCTCGGGCGGAGTCACGAGCTCGCCGCAGCGCTCTGGGACACTGGCTGGTACGAGGCCCGGACGCTGGCGGCACACGTCGATGAGCCGGCGCGCGTCACGACCGCGCAGATGGACCGCTGGTGCAAGGACTTCGACAACTGGGCCATCTGCGACTCGTTGTGCTTCGTCCTGTTCGATCGCACACCACACGCCTGGGGAAAAGTGGAGCAGTGGGCCCGCCGTCGCGACGAGTACGTCAAGCGCGCAGCCTTTGCGTTGCTCTGGGGCCTCACCGTACATGACAGGGATGCCGATGACGAGCCCTTTGCCAATGGCCTGCGGCTGATCGAGCGCGAGGCGCCTGACGAGCGACACTTCGTCAAAAAGGCCGTGAACATGGCTCTGCGTGCGATCGGCAAACGCAATGCCGCCCTCAATGCTGCCGCCGTCGCCGTGGCACAGCGTCTTGCGGCTTCACCGCAGCCGGCAGCGCGATGGGTCGGGAAAGACGCGCTCCGGGAGCTCACGAGTTCCGCAGTGGCCCGCCGACTCGCGGCGAAAAAGAGCCGCGCATCGCGCTGAGTTCACGCGACCCGCGGGAGCGCTCGATCTTGCACGTGTCGGCTCATCTGACAGCATCGTGCCGGCAAACGCCGCAAGGCGCGGCATGGCTCGAGCGATTGCCTGACACGATCGACGAGATGACGCGCCGATGGTCGCTCACACTCGGAGCTCCCTTCGACGGGGAAGACGGTACATGTTCGTGGGTCGCGCCCGCGACTCGTGCCGACGGAACGCCCGTCGTGCTCAAAATCGCCATGCCGCACCTCGAGGGCCAACACGAGATCGAGGGCCTGCGGTTCTGGGACGGAGATCCAACGGTTCGACTCCTCGAAGCCGACGAGAACTTCGGCGCCATGTTGCTCGAGCGCTGCGAACCGGGTACCGCACTGCGGGGTTTGCCGGAGCCGGAACAGGATCGCGTCATCGCCGCGCTGTTGCGACGACTCTGGCGGGTGCCGTCAGCGCCTAACGTCTTCCGCCCGCTGTCCGTCATGCTGGAGCACTGGAGCGCCGAGACCACGGCCCGGTGCGAGGGCTGGACCGATGTAGGCCTCGTGCGTGAGGGGTTGCAGCTGTTCGACCAGCTCTCACGGAGCGGACCGGGCGATGTGCTGCTGGCGACCGATCTGCACGCGAGCAACGTCCTTCGTGCACGACGGGAAGAGTGGCTGGTCATCGATCCCAAGCCATTCATGGGAGATCCCGCCTACGACGCGACACAGCACCTGCTCAACTGTCGCGCGAGACTGCTGTCCAACGCCGATGGCACGATTCGGAGGTTTTCAGAGCTCCTGGACG
>JBQTIW010000312.1:0-6219 GCA_052387735.1 Gemmatimonadaceae bacterium | reverse complement strand
GCGCGACGGCACCCACGACGCGATCGCCGAGACGACCAGCAGGATCCCGCTCAGGCCCGCGTAGGTCAGGAGGTCGAACCGCGGTACGCCGTACAATGTCTGCTCGAGCAACCGGCTGAGCATCCAGGCCCCGAACAGCCCAGCGACGGTACCCGCGCCGGCGAGCGCCACCCCGCGTCCGATGCCGCTCCCGATGAGCGCGCGCGGGCTGCCACCGAGCGCCACGCGCACGCCAAACTCACGTGTGCGTCGCGCGACCGAGTAAGCGGTCACGGCAAAGATGCCAACTGCCGACAGCAGCATGGCGATCATGCCGAACGCGCTCAGCAACCACCCCACGATGTTTGCTACGCCGAGGTTGTCCTCGACGTAGCTTTCGACGGTGCGAACATCGGAGAGGGCAATGCCGGGGTCGATGCGACCCACGGCCTCGCGCAGCGACCTGGCCATGAGTGCGGCGTCGCCTCTGGTCCGCACTGCCACGTACAATCCACCGCTGGACCGCCGGTAGGCCTGCTGCACCGGGATGTATGCCTGCGGCCGGGATGCCTCGGCGACGGCGTAATGGCGAACGTTCTTCGTGATGCCGACGACCTCGCGATAGAGAATGGCCGTGGAGTCCGTCGATCCCGGAATCAATTCCTGGATCGTCAGGCGCTTGCCGAGTGCATCCTGACCAGGCCACAGCGTTGCAGCCATCACCTCGTCGATGACCACGACGGGCGGGGCGTTCGTCCGGTCGGCGGCCGTGAAGCCACGCCCCCGGAGGATCGGCACACCTAACGTGGAGAAGTACTCCGGCGTCACCATGTTGAACAGCGTGTGCTCGCCCTCGTTCTCGCCCGTGCGTCCTTCCGCGGTGGTGGTCAGCTCCCAGCTCCGATCGGAGAGCGGCATCAACAGCGTCATCGCGGCATTGGTGGTCCCCGGCAGTTGGCGCGCCTCGGCGACCACGCGTTCCTGCAGCTGAATCCACCGCTGTCCCCCATACTGCCCGGCCGGCAACCGAAGCCGCGCGCTCATGACGCTCTCGGGACTGAAGCCGAGATCGGTGGTGCGCAGATTGAGCAGGCTGCGCATGGCGAGTCCCGACGTCACCATCAACATCACCGCCAGGGCGAACTCCACGCCGACCAGCAGGTTGGACATGGGTGATCTGCCGGTGACGGAGCGTGAGTTGGCGACCAGCGCCTCCCCCGGCTGCGTGCGGGCCGCACGGAGGGCAGGGACGATGCCGATGGCACACGCAGCGACCATCGTCACGCCGACGGCGAGCAACACGACTGTGAGATTCAGGCCAACCCGCTCGGTGAGCAGCACCGGCGCGTCACTGGGGACCATCGACAGCAGGAGCCTCGTCAGGCCCACCGCGAACAGCAGCCCCAGCGTACCGCCGATCCCGGCGATCACCACACTCTCCGCGAAGCGCATCAGCATCAGTCGGCCGCGTGACGCGCCTAACGCGGTCCGTACGGCGATGTCGCGCTGCAGCTCCTCTCCGCGCGACAGCTGCAGGTTGGCGACGTTCACCACGGCGATCAACAGAAGCAGCCCAACGGCCGCCAGCACCGCAAAGAGCGGCTGCCGCGCGGCCCCGGTGACATACTCGTGCAGATCGCGCACGATCGGCTCGGACACGGGTCTGCCTTCCGCCTGTTGCACTTCGCGCCAGACGCGGCCCATGTCCTCCTGAGCCATGGCGAGTGCGGTGCCCGGTGCGAGTCGCGCAAAGGCGCGCGTGCCGAACGAGCTGCGGCGATCGTCGAACGGCAACCCGGGGAGCGATCCCATGTTGACATACACTTCGGTCGCCCGCGACGGCCAGCCGACGTGCTCTGCAAGGACTCCGGTCACCGTGTACGGCCGGCCATCGAGCGTGATGGCCTTCCCGATCACGGATGGATCGGAAGCGAACCGGCGCCGCCAGTATCCGTGGCCAAGCACGACGAGCCCTTCGGAACCAGGCTCAGTTTCCGCGCCCGAGAACGCGCGCCCGAGGAACATGTCGAGGCGCAGCGTCTCGAAGAGCGGGCCGATGACTGCCCGTGCGTCGAGTGCCTCCGCGGGCGCCCGATCCGTCTCGACAAGGGTCCAGCCCGCAGCCGCCGCGAATGACGCGAAGCTGCGATTCTTGTCGCGCCAATCCCGATAGTTGGGGATCGACAGCGAGATCAGGTTCCCCTCGACGCCACGGACGTCGATGGTGACCAGCTCTTCTGACCTGTCAAGCGGAAGCGGCTGCAGCGCGAACGCGTCGACAAAGCTATAGATAGCCGCAGTCGCGCCAACGCCAAGCGCGATCGTGAGGGACGCACCGGCGAAGAAGGCCGGTCGGCGGCCCAGTCCCCGGAGGGCGGCGCGCAGGTCGGTCAGAAACATTGGCGGGGAGGCGAAGGGATGCCTGGTCAGACAGCGGGAGTGTTCCGGGGGTTGGAAGACGTGTGATCCTATCTGGCGCCCCCGCCTACCTCGCATCGCGTGGAGGCATCGGGCTGCCGCGCATCCTGGCCAACGTCACGACGCTCATCTCGGGTGGAGTACCCGGGATCGTTGGGAAGGTGTAGGTGCCGTTAGGCAGCGAGCGGCGCGTGGTGGAATCAGCGATGCGCGGTTCGATCTCCCGTCTCCCGTCTCCCGTCTCCTGTCTCCCCTCTCCCTCCCCCATACGGCTCCATGTGCACGAGCACCGACTGCACCTTCGGCACGTGCCGCCGAATCGCGCTCTTCACTATTCCACCAAGGACGTGTGCGTCGTGCAGTGACAACGTCGGGTCCCCCTGCACGTGCACCGTTACGCGGTACTGCAGGCCGGTCTTTCGCACGGCGAGCTTCTCGGTGGCAAGGACTCCCTCCACGCGCTCCGCCGCGTCGCGGACCGCGCGCAGCACGTCGTCACCGGCCGTGCGATCCATCAGCTCCGCTGATGCCCGACGCACCATCACAGCGCCGTTGAAGAGAATGACGGTGGATGCCGCGAGCGCCGCCCAGTCATCCGCCGACTCCCAGCCCGGTCCGCCCCATAGGGCGATGGAGATGCCGACGAATGCGGCCGCCGATGTGAGGGCGTCGCTCCGGTGGTGCCAGGCATCCGCCTCGACGGCGTGGCTGCCGATGTCCGTGGCCACCCCATGCACGCGACGCGACAGGATCCACTTCACGAGAATGACGACGACGAGGACGACCAGCGTCCACGAAGCAGGCGCGTGGTGCGGCGTCCGGATTTCGATGACGGCCTCGATCGCAATGCCGACCGCCGCACCGATCAGCAGGATCGCGACGACTGCGCCGGCGAGCGTCTCGGCGCGTCCGTATCCGAATGGATAGTCCTCGTCAGGCTCCCGGCTCGCGACGCGGAGACCGCCCCACACGATCAGGGACGACAGGACATCGGCCGTCGACTCTACGCCGTCGGCGATCAGCGCGTAGCTGTTGCCCAGGAACCCGGCGATCAGCTTGGCAATCGCCAGCGTGGCGTTGACGAGCAGCCCTAACTGAGTGGTGCGTATCCCGCGGTCGGTGGGGGGTGCGGTCGTCACTTCCAGAGCGCGTAGGGACTCATGTTGCCGGCACGATCGACGGCGGCCACGGCCACCGCATCAGGGGCCGACGATCCGGTCGGCACGGAGAAGGTGGATGCCGTCGCCGGCACGAGCGACGACGACCAGGCGTTGTTCCGGCGCTGCCGGATCAGCCACCACATCGGCGTTTCGGCCGCGAGGCTGAAGCGCAGGACCACCGAGCTCCCCGCCTGTGCAGTGATCGTGGGTGCGACGGGTGGCGTTGCATCGATCCAGGGATAGGACGGGGCGAGCGCGAAGTCGCGGTAGCTGTCGGACTGCAGCAGGACCGACAAGCCGCCGCGGTTCACGCGGATGGACGTCGCGTTGTAGAGCAGCGCCCCTGCCGTGGAGCTCGAGGACGTTGTCGCGCGCGCTCGCACGAGTGCGACCTGGTTGCCGATCTCCCCAGCTGGGTACGCCGAGGCTGTTCCATCGGCCACTCGATAGGCGGCAAGCCCCGGCCAGAGGTGGCGCCGCGGCGTGTTCTGCAGCAGCCACCAGTCCAGGAGGGCGGGGAAGCTCTGGCCGGTCGAGGCAATCGACCAGTACAGCTGCGGCGCGAGATAGTCCACCCATCCCCGCTGCAGCCAGAGCCGCGAATCGGCGTAGATGTCCGCGTACGCATCGAGGCCGGTGATGCCGGGGGGGCTCCCCGGACGCCAGATCCCGAACGGCGAGATCCCCACTTTGGCGTGCGGCTTCGCGAGCTTCACCTCGCGGTACATCCGCTCGACAAACCGATTGATGTTGTCGCGGCGCCAGTCATCCCTGCCTAACGGCGTCGGGCCGGCGCTCTGGAGGTACCGCGCATACGCCGCGCTGTCCGGAAAGGCACTCGGCCGCGGCCACGATGCCGACGGATACGGATAGAAGAAGTCGTCGAGGTGCACGCCGTCGATGTCATACCGCCGTACGACGTCGAGGACGACGCGCATCGTCTGATCCTGCACGTCGCTCTCGCCAGGATCGAACCAGATCTGGCTTCCCACCAGCCGTGCCAGGTCCGGCCTGACGCGCGCGAAGTGGCTGCTGTGAAAACGCACCGAGTCGCTCGCGTTGCCGGCGCGGAAGGGATTGAACCAGGCGTGCAGCTCGAGCCCGCGTTTGTGCGCTTCGTCCACGGCGAACTGCAGCGGATCGTAGCCCGGATTCGTCCCCTGCGTCCCGCTGAGCGACCGACTCCACGGCTCGAATGGCGACGCATACATCGCGTCGCCGGCTGCCCGGATCTGCAGGATGACCGCGGTGAAATTGAGCGCCCGGGCAAGGTCGAGCAGCGTCACGAGCTCCGTCTGCTGCTGCAACGCCGGGAGCCCGCGCTGCGTGGGCCAGTCGATGTTCGCCACGGTGGCGATCCACATGCCCCGGAACTCGCGCTGCACGGCTGGCGGGCTCGCGTCATCGGGAGTCGGGGGGAGACCGGTGGGCGAGCTGTTCCCGACGCAGGCAATGAGTGCAAGTGCCGAGAGTGCCGTGCACCTGCGCGCGAACGACGCTGAACCCCGGCCCTGCGCTCGCTGTCGCTCGCTTGGCCGGGGATTCAGACTCTTGATGCACCTGCGAAGGCAGGTGTCCGGTGTCGTTAGGACATCCATAGACTACCCATGCTTGAGCTCCGCGAGACGCGTCATCACCGACGCGAGATCCGGCTTTTCATCGATGACCGGTCGCACCGGGTCCTCGCCCAGCGTCTGCATGCGTGGCAACGCGGTCCTGATGGTGAAGGTGCGCGGGTCGAGGTCCGGGTTCACCTCGTCCCAGGTGAGCGGCATCGACACGGGGGCACCCGCGAGCGGCCGCACGGAGTACGGCGAGACGATCAGCTGCCCGTGACGATTCTGCATGTAATCCAGGTAGACCTTGTCCCCGCGCCGCGTGACGTGGCGCGTGATGGTCGTGATGTCCTTGAGCTCGCGAATCACCAGTCGGGCCAGCAGCTCGCCTAACGTGCGGCACTGCTCGTAGGTGAGCTGCCGCCCGAGCGGGATCATGATGTGCAGACCGGTCTTGCCGGTGGTCTTGACGTAGTTCGGCAGCTCGATCTCCTCGCAGATCCGGTGCAGCGCTTGGGCGGTCCTGATGACATCGGCGAACGGCGCCTCCTTGGGATCGAGATCGATCACGCACCAGTCGGGTCGCTCCAACGTTGCCACACGGCTCATCCAGATGTGCAGCGGGATCGTGCCGCTGTTGGCGAGATAGACGAGCCCTTCCTCGTCTTCGCAGACGAAGTACTGGATGAAACGCGCTGTTTCGGTGCTCCAGATCGGCACCGTCCGCATCCATTCCGGTGCAAACTCGGGAGCATCCTTCTGATAGAACGACTTCCCGTCGATCCCATCAGGAAATCGCGTCAGCACCACCGGGCGATCCCGCAGGTAGGGGAGAAGCCACCGCGACATCGAGCGGTAGTACTCGATCAGATCCCCCTTGGTGTACTTCTCATCCGGCCAGAAGACTTTCCTCGGATTGGAGATGTTCACCGTTTTCTGCACGACACGCGGAGGAAGCGCCGGCTCGCGATCAAGGTCCTGACCCGTTGACCCGCTGGCCCGCTCGCCCGCTTGCCCGTCACCCGCCTGCCCCTCACCCGCATGCAGGCGTACGCGCTCGCTCCACCCCTGCCGCTCGCACTCATGCGCCCGCTTGTCGTCCCGCA
>JBQTIW010000311.1:0-6946 GCA_052387735.1 Gemmatimonadaceae bacterium | reverse complement strand
CATCCGCTGAGCAGCATCGCACACGCACCCACCAGCTACCGACGCACTGGAGGTTACCGCTCCCGATGGGTTCTCCGATGCGTGGAGCACACCGGGCATGCCGGAGTGCTCCACGGGTACCGCAATTCGGAGTTACAGCTTACACGTGCTACCGGAACTGCAGGCCAATCGTCACGGGGACCCAACGCAGGCTTCCCGACGACGCAGCCACCGTGCCCTTCTCCGCAAACACGTTTGTCAGTCGTGTCTCGGCGAACAGCGACGTGGCACCGAGAATGTGGAATTCCGCACCCACGCCTCCGGTGATCCCGGCCTTCGTGACGCTCGATGACTTGAGCAACCCGCCGGCGACCGGCCCCACGTGTTCATTGAGCGCGGATTCGGTGCCGATGTCTTTGAACTTGTAGGCACCGCCGCCACCCATCACGTAGACGTTATGCGTGCGCGCCTGATTGAACGGGAAATGCAGGGCGAGCATGGCGACGACGCTGTTCAGGCCCGGGTCGGGATTCGTGAACCCGCCGACCGCCCGGCCCTCGAAGGTCTGCAGCGCGAGCTCGCCGCGGAAGCCGAGCATCTTCCCGCGTTTGTTCCAGCCGATCGGGAATGCGACGTTCCCTCCGCGGCCGTACCCGTCGTCATGCAGCGCGCCCATGGTAAAGTTGCCGCCGCTGCCAACGCCGACGTAGAACCCGCTGTTGCCGAAGAGCGGTCCGCTCTTGAACCGCCGGAAGGCGCGATTGAGCTGCGTGAGCGAGTCACCGATGGCGTTGGTTCGTGCCGTCAGGGCCGACACTTCGGCACGGGTGGCCGTGAGGTCGGCGCGTGCGCTGGCGAGCTCGGTGCGCGTGGCGTTCAGCGAGTCCTGCAACGCGGCGATCATTTTCTCGGTGGCATCGAGCCTGGTGGTCAAGCCGGCCGTCGTCGCGGTGAGCGAGTCGATCCTCGCGACGTAGATCGCCTCTCTGGCTTCGAGCGAGTCGAGGCGCGAGGGGCGGAGTGCGACTTCGCCAGCCGCTTCCCGGGTCGTGCGAGTCGTTCGGGTGGCGGCGAGGTTCTGGTCCTTGCGAACGGGGATGCGCTGATCGGACGTGGCGGTCGGTCGGCGCGTGGTGTCCGTCTGAGCTCCTGCCGGCGCGGTGGCGACAAGGAGCAAGGCGGTGCCCGCCAGCGCCCGCCAGGTAAACCGTGTGTTGAGCATCTGTGGAGTCCTCAGGATGTGCTTCCGGCGTCGGAATGCCCCGGCACGCCGTAGTGCCGGCACGGCGGTTGGAGCTTCGCGTCGATTGCGGCGCTCGAGGATCGTCGCTTCCGGGGGTCGCACGTCCTTCGGAGGGCACCGCACCTAACGCGTGAACGGCTGCACCATGCCGCGGCCGTCCGTAACCAAGCTATGCAATGCCCTTCAAACGCACATTCCTAACGATAGATAGAGGCCGCTATCCCTTTCGGATGAGCCTGTGCGCGGGCGCACAGACTCGCTGTGGTGCCCGCCTCGCGCCTCCGGCTGGGCTCGTCAGATCGCAGTCGGCGTCAGCGGTTGCCCGGAGCGACCAGCGCCCGGGTGCACGACGTGAAAGGCTCCACGCGCGTTCGCGGTCCGCGTCGGATGCTGCGGGTCACTAGACCGCGTCGCTCAGGCTCGTGAACGAGAACTCCCGGGTCCGGATCGCCGGCACGACGATCGCCTGCCCCGTGTTCCCGCTCTCGCTCGCACTGACGCGAATCGCCCGCGACATCGCCTCGAGGTTGTTCAGCATGAAGATCGGCGACTCGTTGAACCGGAAGTTCTTCACGGCCGTCGTGACCTTCCCCTTCTCGATGAGAAAGGTGCCGTCGCGGGTGAGTCCCGTGTACAGGACCGTGCGCGGATCGACGGCGCGGATGTACCAGAACCGTGTGACCAGGATGCCGCGCTCGGTGCCGGCGATCAGATCGTCGATCGTGCCTTCGCCACCGTTCATCCTGAGTCCCGCGCCCCCACCACCGCCGCCACCGCCGCCGCCGCCTCCACCGGCGTTAGGCTTGACGCCCTGCTTCTGCGCCCAGTACCGGTCGTACGACAGGTTCTTCACGACACCGTTCTCGATCCAGGTCGTCCGCTCCAGGGGCAGTCCATCGCCGGCAAATGGGTTGGTCCCGATGTCGGGATCCAGGGGGTCCGAGACCAGCGTGACTCGCTCGTCCATCACCTTCATGCCGATCTTGTTCCCACCCCCCTGTTTCGTGAAGAACGACCGCCCTTCGTCGGCATTGCGGGCGTTGAGCGCGCCGGCGAGAATCTGCACGAGGTTGCCGACGGCGGTCGGCTCGAGCACCACCGTATAACGCCCGGGCTCGATCGCCACGGCGTTGCGCGACGCCCTGGCTTTCTGGATCGCCGTCGCGCCTAACGCGGCAGCATCGATCCTGCTCCAGTCCCAGTGGGCCGATCCGCCCCAACCGGAGCCCTGCCCGTCGGGGGTACGAACGGTCGTGGTGAGGACCGCTTCGGTGTTCCGACCGTACGCGAACAGCCCTTTGTTGTTGGCGATCGCCAGCGCCGTGCCACGCGACTCGATGTAACCCGTGGAGACGAGACCGGCCGCCCGCGCCGGTTCGATGATCCGGCGGATGGCGGCCGCGCGCGCCACGGGATCGAGCTGCGCCGTGGCCTCGCTCCAGCCGATGGACTGCTGGTGCTGCTGCGGGCCGAGCTCCGGCATCGACTCCGGATCCTCGGGCGACAGGCGGGCCAGCGCCTCGCTGTTGGTCACCACCTGCTTGAGCGCAGCATCATCGAGTTTGTTGGTCGTTGCCGTCGCGCTCCGCCTGCCGAAGGCGCTGAGCACGGTGACGACCGTGTCGGTATTGTCGCCGGCCGTCGACATCTGGTTCACGGCAAAGCGGGAGTTGGCGCGCGCGCCGCTGCGGATCGTCACCCGCGTGCTGTCGGCAGTCGCAAACGCCAGCACGCGCTTGGCCAGCGCCTCCGCCTGATCGCGGCCGAGGATCGGGGCGCTCTGCACGTAGAGCGATCGGGGGGCGCTCATGCGGTCCTCCCGGTGTTGATCACGTTGATCTGACGGTGGCGCGTGGGCACGCAGCCGTGCGAGACCGCGTTCGACTGCGAGGGTTGACCCTTGGCGTCGCCGAACGCGCCGCACAGCTCGTAGCTCGCCCTGCCACCAAGCATGTCCATCGCCGCCCAGAACTCCGGCGTGCGAATCTGGTAGGCCACGTCCTTGAGCATCCCGGTGATCTTCCCGCCGCGGACCTCGTAGAACAGCTGCCCGCCGAACTGCGCGTTGTATCGTTGCTGATCGATCGAGAAGGAACCGTCCCCCACGATCGCGATGCCTCGGTCCGTGGACGCGATGATGTCCTCGAAGCCCTGCTCCTTGTCGCCGGGCAGGAGCGAGACATTCGGCATGCGCTCGAACTGCACATCGGCCCAGGATTGCGAATACGAGCAGCCCTGCGAGCGCACCGGTCGGCCGCGCTGTTGGTACCACCAGTCGAGAAACGGCGCCTGCATCCGCGTGATCGCGTGGTAGTTCACCAGGACGCCCTGGTCGACGATGAGGAACTCATCCGGCTTCTGCCCCTCATCGTCCCAGCCACAGGCCGAGAGTGAGCCGTGCTGCGAGCGGTCGCCGCGCACGTTCATCAGGGGCGACCCGAACTTGAGCTTCCCGAGGGTCTGCTCGGGCGGCGCCGCGAACGAGGTCCCGGCATAATTCGCCTCGTAGCCTAACGCGCGATCGAGCTCGGTCGGATGGGCCACGGACTCGTGCACGGTGAGCCAGAGGTGCGTGGGATGCAGGACGAGATCGTACCGGCCCACCTCGACGGGTTTCGCCGAGAGCTTCTCGACCGCCTGCTCGGCCCACTTCGTCGCGTTCTCGACCAGCTTCGCGTCGGTCACGTGCTCGTAGCCGAGCCCCTTGGGCTGAATGTCGGTGGACTGCCGAGACTGGAAGTCGGTAAAGTCGGTGGACACCGCGGTCACGGTCATGTTCGGCTGCGCGCGGTAGATGGTCTGCACGGTCCACGTGCCGTCCGAATTGGCGTAGTTCTTTTCCTCGCGCAGGAAGAACATGCTCGACGTGCAAAAGCGGGACCCCTTCACCTTGAGCGCGGCGTCGTTGGCGGCCAGCAGGAGCGCCACCTTCTCCTCGAGGGCGACATCGAACGGGTCCTGCCGGATCGGGCTCTTCCAGACGCCGTTAGGCTCGGCGGGTCCCCCGGGGGCCAGGACGATCGGCTTGAGCTGCGTGGCGCGGCTGGCCTGGGCCTGACGAGCGGCCTGTCGCGCCACGCGCACGATCTCGTCTGGTGCGATCGTCGAGCTGGCGGCAAAACCCCACGCGCCATTCACCAGCACCCGGACGCCGAACCCGAAGGTCTCGTTGTCCACGACACCCTGCACCCGTCGTTCGCGCGTGAAGACGTTCTGCGTGCGGTTGCGGGAAATGCGGACATCGGCGTACGAGGCTCCGGCCGACTTCGCAGCCTCGAGCGCACGCATCGCCAGCTCCTTGATCGCCGGGTCATCCATCGGCACCGCGTCCGGGCCACCAAAGGCCGACGCCCGGCGCGGGGTGAGATGGGCGAGGCCAATGGCCGCAGCGGCGGCCGACGAGGTACGCACGAATGCTCGACGAGAAAACGGCACGGAAGGACACCTGTGGCTGAGGACAGATCGACGGGCGCTGGAAAGTACGTTCGGGCGCCGGGTCTCGTTGACGGTGCCGGGAGAGGGGTGACGGGGTGGCCCACGCGGTGCGAGGTTATCGAGGTCAGCAGCGATTGGACGAACAACCTGGGAGATGATGTCCATGATCCGCATCGCACTGGTGACCTTCACCGCGCTCGCGGTGTCCACGACGGCCGCGGCACAGACGTATGAGCAGTTGAGCACGCGCACCCGACAGTATGTGTCGGTGAGCGAACCGGTCGTGGTGCTCAGGAACGTTCGCATCATCGATGGCACCGGAAAGGCGCCCGTCGACGGCCAGTCGATTCTCATGCAACAGGGACGGATTGCCGCGATCGGACCCACGGTGGCTCTCCCCGCCGGTGCGCGCGAGATCGATCTCACCGGTCACACCGTGATTCCCGGCATTGTGGGAATGCACGATCACATCCACTACTCCGCGGCCGGGTGGCGGAACATCAACCTTGCCTACAGCTCGCCGCGGCTCTACCTCGGCTCCGGCGTGACCACGATCCGCGCCACGGGGAGCCTCGTGCCGTACGAGGACATGCAGCTCAAGCACGAGATCGACAAGGGCCGAACGCCCGGACCCCGGATGCACCTGTCGGGACCGTACATCACCGGTCCGAATCCCGCGTTAGGCGTGATGGCGGTGCTGGAGTCCGAGCAGGCGGCGCGGCGCGTGGTGCGCTACTGGGCCGAAGAGGGGGCGACGTGGTTCAAGCTCTACACCACGATCCGGCGCGCGGAAATGAAGGCGGCGATTGACGAGGCCCACAAGCACGGGCTCAAGATCACCGGGCACCTGTGCTCGGTCGGGTTCCGCGAAGCCGTCGAGCTGGGCATCGACAATCTCGATCATGGGCTGTTCGTCAACACGGAGTACGATCCCGCCAAGAAACCTGACGAGTGCCCGGCGATCAACGTGAAGGTGATGGAGCAGCTTGACATCAACGGCCCTGACGTCCAGCGCACGTTCAAGACCATGATCGACCGTGGGGTGTCGATGACGTCGACGCTCCCGGTGGTCGAAGCATTGGTCGCGGGCCGACCACAGGAGCTGGACCCGCGGATGCTGGAGTTCATGTTCCCCGCGATCAAGGACGCCTACGTGCGGACGTGGGAGTCGATGAAGACGAGCGGACGGTCGCCCGTGTCGGAGCAGGCGTGGAAAAAGCTGCTCGCCTACGAGTATGCCTTTGTGAAGGCCGGTGGCCTCATGGGCGCCGGGGTGGACAACACAGGAAATGGTGGCGCGCTCGCCGGGCTGGGCGATCAGCGGAATCTCGAGATCTTCGTCGAAGCCGGCTTCACCCCCGTGGAGGCGATCCGGATCATGACGCTCAACGGCGCGAAGATCCTCGGCGTGGACAAGGACCTGGGGTCGGTCGAAGTGGGCAAGATCGCCGACCTCGCGATCGTGAATGGAAACCCGGCGGCCCGCCCGAGGGACCTTCGCAATGTCGTGACGGTGTTCAAGAATGGCGTTGGCTACGATCCAGCCAAGCTGTTCGCCGATGTGAAGGGGATTGTCGGGTTGAGGTAGGATGGGGGCATCCGCCCCAGCCGTCGTATCCGCGTTCCGTCCTCGACCGACTCGGGTGCGCGGTTCTCCGCATCCCGGAGCTCCCTTGTTGGGCGCGGATACCCTCCGACCCTGTGGGGCCAGTCGGAGGGCACTCGACCGCTTCGCTCGACGTCATGATAGTCGCCGGCGTCACGCAGGCGTCACATCGTGACCACCAACAGAGAATCAGGGACTGGAGCGGCTCTCCATTCTCCATTCTCTATTCTCGGGTCTTCGGGGAATCGTGTGGGTAGATCTGAGATCTCTCGAGGGTCATGAGCGCGAATTCTCCGGGGGAGGCCGGAGCACAAGATCGCTGGGGGCCTCGTCGAGGGACCGAACCACAAGCTGCGCGTCATCCAGCGCCGGTGTTCCGGGCTTCGGATGAGGCCTACCGCCCCGTGAAGATCCTCACGTGCACGCGCACTGACACCGGTGGTGACGATGGTCCAGGGCGACTCATCGCGCGAATGGCACCGGGCGCGCACACGAGCCCCGGACTGTTCCCGCGGAGTCGCGGGGTCGCGGAGAGAGACCTTTGTTCTTGGGTCTTCGGAGACAGGGTGGCTGATTTCGTCAGGGGTGAGCGCGCCGTTCGCTGAGGCCCGATCCGATACTCCCGCCGCTGGCCGAACTGCTCCTGTGAATGGGTCAACACGCTGCGATTCTACCCACACGAT
>JBQTIW010000310.1:0-3986 GCA_052387735.1 Gemmatimonadaceae bacterium | reverse complement strand
GAAGCAGCAGCTCCAGCGCCGCGCGCGACGTGCGTGACGCCGCTGCCGCACGAGGCGTGAGCCCGCCCAGGGCAGGGATCTGCTCGTTGACCCAGACCTCGAGCATGTGTGTTTCCTTCCATTGCCGAGCGATGGCCTGCAGCTCGGGCTCCATGGTCAGGGGCTCGGAGGTTCCTCGAGCGGAGGACTCCCTCGCCTGTGAGAGCAAGGCCTCCATCGTCGATTCCTCGCGGAACCGGTGCTTCACCAGTCCGCGGAGATGCTTCTCGAGTCGCGCCCGCAGCTCGTCGGCGCGTCTCGTGGAATTGGACTCGACGACCAGACGTGTCTCCTTCACGACGATGCGACCGATGAGCGTGTTGTCCCATGACTTCATCCGGGCGTTGCCGGGCCGCGTCACGACAAACACGGTGTCCATTCCCTCCATCGTGCCCTCGTCGGCGCCGCTGAACGTGTTCAGCAGCTGACTGACCATGCGGGCATTGCCCGGCGTGAACTCGAAATGATCCGCAGTCTGGAGGAGGAGATCGCCGTCAGTGTTGGTGAGGATTGGCGCAGGCTGCGGGCGGTTTGCCTCCTCGAGCGCCATGCGCCAGAGGTCGAGCAGGGCGAGCTGATTGTCGACGTCGCGAAGCTTCGCGGGGGCGACAGGTCTCGTGCGAACGCGACAGATGCGACGCATCTCCCGCACGACCACGTCCGCCGCCATCGGCGGAAGTACCTGGGGGTGCATGCCTCCGAGAAAGGCGACGCCGTCGCAATCGACCACGCGCCCCATGAGCACGTGCCCGGGCGTGAGGGAGCGGGAGCCGCTCACCTCGTGCGCGAAGCGCTCCGCTCCGGTGAGCAGGTCCTTGAGGGCGAGGCCGATCCCGGGTTCGACCTCGCGAACGTCCCAGACCGAGAGCCATGTCCTGAGCTCGGCGTCGAGGACTTCCCTGAGCTCCGGGGAGAGACGAGCAGCGCGATCGTCGCGCATGACCTCGGCAATCGTCAGGCCATCGGCCTCCCGCTGATAGTCGAACAACGCCCAGGGGAATGCCAATTGAAACTCCGCTTCGTCCAGCGAACCCGGATCGTCGATATAGTCGGCCATGGCCTCGTCGAGACAGCGTTTCCCGAACCGCTTCACGGCATATCTCATGAGGCGATCCACGAGCTCGCGATCCGCCTCCTTGGCCGCCTCGGCACGCGCGATGTGAGCCGCGTGCGGCGATACGAGGGTGGGAGTCTGCAGCCCGCCGCAGCACTTCTTGAACTTCTTTCCACTGCCGCAGGGGCAGCTGTCGTTGCGACCGACGTGCATGGTCCTGGTCGAGAAGGAGGGGAACGCGCCCATGGAAACTACACCTGGTACCCGATCGTCAAGTGACGGACACGTGACGCGGGACCGCACAGTGGTGTCGGAGGCTACCAGAAAACGGCGTGCTTAGCTAGATTTACTTAGCTAACCCAGCCTTTCCATGATGACTGTCACCGTGCACGTGGCCAAGACCAACCTCTCCAAGCTCATCGAGCGTGCCTGCCGCGGTGAAACCGTCGTGATCGCGCGCGGCAGTGAGCCCGTTGTTCAGCTCGTGCCCGTTCGGCAACGGACGCCCAAGCGCGCGTTCGGAGCGCTCAAGGGACGCGTTGTCGTGCCTGACGAGTTCTTCGAACCGTTGTCCGATGCGGAGCTCAAGCGCTGGGAGCGATAGCGAACCGGATGCGGCTCCTGCTCGACACGCACGCGCTGTTGTGGTGGCTCGTCGGCGACAAGCGCCTCCCACGCCGCGTCCGCACCGCGATTTCAGGCGCGGACAACGCTGTCTTCGTGAGCGCGGCATCGGCCTGGGAGGTTTCCACGAAACACCGGTTGGGAAAGTTGCCGGAGGGCGATGCGCTGGTCTCGGACTTCGCTCGACACGTCGCCGAGCAGGAGTTTGTCGGTCTTGATATCACGCTCGAGCACGGACAGCGAGCTGGGACCTTGCCCGGGCCGCACCGGGACCCGTTCGACCGTATGCTCATCGCCCAGGCGCAGGCAGAGCATCTTGTCGTCGTTTCGAGCGACGCGGTGTTCGACGAGTACGGGCTGCGGCGAGTCTGGTAGAGGCGCGATCGCGCCCCGTCTCACTTCTCCGGGATCAGCACGCGAAGCCAATAGACCATGCCCTGAGACGTCTCGTCGGCGGACTCGACGTGCACGAGGCGCGTCCCGCTCTCCACCGCTCGACGCCTAGCCAGTCAAGGTTACAGATCCTGCATGGGTTTGACAAACGCGTCCGGCTCGCCGCGACGCATTCATCCTCAAGGGAGCGGCTCGATGTCGATCAGCACACGCGCCAGCGGGATCGCGCGGATCTTCTCGGCCAGCGGAAAGGCCTCGCGACCCGCGTGCACGACGTCGAGACGGTCGAGTTCCAGGTCGGCGATCGCGGTTCGCATGGATGGAGTTATCGTGGGCGTCGACGTCCGTTTGAACTCGAAGCCCAGTCGTTTGCTTCCGCGGACCACGAGAAGATCCAGCTCGGCGCCAGCGTGCGTTCCCCAGAAATAGGCCTCGCCACGGCGAGCACCGAGCCGGTCCAGCACCACGTTCACGCCGAAACCTTCCCATGAGGCGCCAACTTTGGGGTGGGACTCGAGGCCGCGCAGCCCGGTGATGCCAAGCAGGGTGTGCAGCAGACCGGCATCGCGAATGTAGACCTTCGGTGCGCGCACCTGTCGCTTGGCGAGATTGGCGTGCCAGGGTGGCAGCTGGCGCACCATGAACGTCTCGGTGAGCACGTCGACATAGTGCTGCACGGTAGTGTGGGCGACGCCAAATGCCCGTGCCAGTTCGGAGGCGTTCCAGGTTTGACCGTGATAGTGGGCGACCATGGTCCAAAAGCGACGCAACGAGGGAGCCGGAATGCGCAGGCCGAACTGCGGCACGTCGCGTTCCAGGAAAGTACGCACGAACTCCTCGCGCCACCGTTCGCTTTCCGGTTCGCTCCGCGAGAGGAAGGACCGTGGGAAGCCTCCCCGAAGCCAGAGACGATCGAGGCGGTTGAGGCCGACCTCGTCGAGACGGAGGCCCTCCAGCTCATGGTAGGCGATGCGACCAGCCAGACTCTCCGAGGACTGTCGGAGAAGGTCTGGCGCGGCGCTGCCGAGGACCAGGAACCGGCGTGTCGTCGCCGGCTCGTCGGCGAGGACGCGCAGGGTAGGGAAGAGATCCGGCAGTCGCTGGATCTCGTCGATGATGACGAGTCCCCTGGTGGCACGCAGCGTGAGGAGTGGATCGGCAAGGCGACGCAGATCCTCGGCGTCCTCGAGGTCGAAGGTGATCGTTGGACCGCGCCGCCGTTCGGCGACCTGCCGTGCCAGGGTGGTCTTGCCCACCTGGCGGGCGCCGAGCACGGCGACGACCGGAAACTCGCGCAGCAGCCTCGTGACGCGGGCGAGGTGAAGGGGGCGCTGGAGGAGGGATGGCATCATTGAAAATTGAGCGATAGAGACTCAGATTTCAAGGAAGCTCAAGCGTCGTTCCCCAGCCGGCATGTGTCGACAGCTCCGGAGCGTGACGCGCATCGGTCACCCCGTGGACCTCGGCCGCGTGGACGGGGGCACCCGCCATGGCGAACTCGCGAGCGGCGGTCGTACGTTCCCGATGACGCACCATCCCAAAGCCTCCGAGTGCCCCCATGCGCAGACCCTGCCTCGCCGCCGTCGTATCCATGAGCGGCGCTCTCGTCCTCTTCGTCTCCGCTGCGCCTGCACAGCAGCCGCCAGTGCCGGGGCGTGTTCCGTTGGCGTTCCCCACGGACGACGTCGTGCTCAAGCGCATCTGGTCCGTCGGCATGGACAGCTCACGAACGTCTCAGCTCGCCCAGGTGTTGTTCGACTCGATAGGCCCGCGCCTCACCGGGAGTCCCGGTATGAAGGCGGCGAGCGATTGGGTCATCAGCCAGTACAACGCGTGGGGGATCGACGCTCGCCGTGAAGAGTACGGCACCTGGCGT